>NZ_JBNBZD010000023.1:0-61561 GCF_049804075.1 Brevibacterium sp. FAM 24630 | reverse complement strand
TCGAAGGAGTGGGACACAGTCGTGGGTGTGTGGTTGAATAGCACCTGAGAGGTGCCCCTTTCTGTGTGGGATATGGAGACTTAGAACATCACCATTTTCCCAGTTCAGGAGGGGCATTTCCATTTCATGCGCGGATGGACTCGGACACTCGCATCGGTGGATCAAGGCTAAACTGGAAGGCGATGACACACACCGCAGACTCCCCGGCCCCCACCAGGCGCATCGCCCGCGAGCGCCGGGCCAGGCACCGCGAAAAGGTCCGCGTCGGAGCCGCAGCCATGCGCCGGAAGACCTTCCACGCCGGCATGTGGGCGACCCGCGCCCCCGTGTGGATGTGGCCGGCGCTGCTCGTCATCACCGTCATCGGCTTGGCCCTGCGTCTGTTCCGCCTCGGCTTTCCCCACCGACTGATCTTCGACGAGACCTACTACGTCAAGGACGGCTACTCGGTCTTCAACTTCGGCTACGAACGCTCGTGGCCGGAGAACGCCGACGACTCCTTCAACGCCGGCGACCCCAGCGTCATCGAACCGAGTCCCGAATACGTCGTCCACCCGCCGTTGGGCAAATGGCTCATCGGCGCAGGCATGGACATCTTCGGTGCCGACGATTCGTTCGGCTGGCGCTTCTCCGTGGCGATCATCGGCACTCTGACGATCTTCCTCATGGGCGTCATCGCCTGGAAGCTGCTGCGCTCACCGTTCTTCGCCTGCGTTGCCGCCGGCCTGCTCGCCATCGACGGCGAGCACTTCGTCCATTCCCGCACGAGCCTGCTCGACATCGTGCTCATGGCCTTCGTCCTCCTCGCCTTCTTCTTCATCCTCCTCGATCGCGAATTCGTCACGAAGCGTCTGGCCACCTGGACCCAGCGCACCTCTGAGAGCGGAAGCCTCACCCCCACGCGCGCCGAACCGCACCGGCAGTCCCCCGCCGAGGCGGCCACCCCCTCCGCAGACTCCCACGGATCCGTCGCTTCCGCAGATTCCCCCGGATCCGTCGCTTCCGTACCGGTCTCCGTCCCCACTGCCGAGGAACGAAGGCGCCACCGGAAACGGCGGGACGAGATCAATTTCGGGCCCCGCCTCGGCGTGCGTCCCTGGATCATCGCCGCGGGAATCAGCATCGGTCTGGCGATGGGCGTGAAGTGGTCGGGCCTGTACGCGGCTGCGGTGTTCGGGATTCTCCTCGTCGCGTGGGATGTGCATTCGCGGCATCGGGCCGGGGTCGTGCACCCGTGGCTGGGCGCGCTCATTCGCGACAGCATCATGTCGTTCCTCAAGTTCGTGCCGGTCGCGTTCGTCACCTATCTGGCGTGCTGGTCGGGCTGGATCCGGTCGACCGATGCGTGGGATCGGCAGTGGGCGGCCGAGAACTTCGGCTGGTGGCAGTCGCTGCCGGACTGGCTGCAGTGGTTGCCGTCGCTGGCGCACTACCACTACACGGCGTATTCGTTCCATGTCGGTCTCGACTCCGAGCACCCGTACATGTCGAACCCGTGGGGTTGGATCGTGCAATGGCGGCCGACGTCGTTCTACTACGAGTCCTACGACCACGGTTCGATGGGGTGTGTGGCGGAGAAGTGCTCCTCGGCGATCACCTCGGTCGGCAACCCCGTCATCTGGGGACTGGCACCGTTCGCCCTGCTCATCTGCCTTGTCGTATGGATCATCCGCCGCGATGTTCGCCCGGCCGTCATCCTCGGCGGCCTCGCCGCGACCTGGCTGCCCTGGTTCGCCTACCAGGACCGGACGATCTTCACCTTCTACACGATCGTCATGGTGCCGTTCGTGGTGCTCGCCGTGACCTACTGCCTCTCGCTGCTGTGGGGTCACGCGGGCAGGGACCGTAGTCCGGCAGGGGGCGGGAGTGCGGCTCGTGGCGGTCGTGGCAACGGTGCGGCAGAGGCCGGGAGTGTAGGTCGTGCCGGGAGTGTAGGTCGTGCCGGGAGTGCAGCTCGTGCCGGGGGCAGCGGTGTGGCTGGGGTCGGCAGTGCAGCGAAGCGGAGATTCGTTCGCATCTCAGCGGCTCTGTTCGCTCGCCGATTCACTGTCGGCATCATCCTCGCGGCGGCAGTCCTCGCCTTCGCCTACTTCTGGCCCGTCTACACCGGCGAAGTCATCCCGTTCTCTGCCTGGAACGACCGCATGTGGAACATCACCTGGCGCTGACCGTCTGGCCGCAGGCTACCTGGCCGTGGATCGTTTGGCCGCGCGGTACCTGACCGCTGACCGTTTGGCCGCGGGATACCTGACTCCTGACCGTTTGACCGCTGGGTGCCGCGCTTCGTCGGCCTCTCACGCCGCTGCCCCGGGCCCGAAACCAGCTTTCGTCCACGCACTTCTATATTTCGTCCGGCCTCTTCCAGGTTTCGTCCACGAATTTCCACTTTTCGTCCAAGCAGTCAGTTCGCGTCCTGATGAAATGGACGAAAAGTGTTCAAGCGGCCCACCCACGACGCAAAGGGTGCTTCGCAGCCACAAGTCGTCGCCACCAGCCCACCCGAAGCCATTGCCCGGGCCGCTCCAGCTGCCGCGCAAAGTTGTCGCGACCGCTGCCTCAGCCGCCTGCGACCGCCACCTGCAGAAACGTTGCACGCCACCGCTCTCGTCGACGCTTCAGGCGGTCCGTCACGGCTTCGCCACCGAAGGGTCGCCTCGGCGACATGGCGTGTTCACCTGGAGGTAACACCGCGTCGTTAGCGTCGAATCATTGTGAATGAGCTTTCGACGACCCACGCACCCAACGCACCCGAGCAGACGCCGGCTGCGAGCACCACCACGGCCGCAAGCGAAGCGGCAGAAAGCGCCCCCACTGCCGCGAACGCCCCCGAGCAGACACCGGCAGAACGCACCACTTCGACATCGGCCGGCACGCTACACGCCGAACCCAACGCACCAGTCGGCACGCTTCACGCCGAACCCGCCGAACCAGCCGGCACGCTTCACGCCGAACCCGCCGAACCAGCCGGCACACCCCACGCCACACCGACCGGCACGCCACACGCCGAACCCACACCCCACACACCCCGCGCGGTGGCCATCATCCCGGCGCGCGGCGGATCGAAGGGCATCCCGCTGAAGAACCTGCAGAAGGTCGCGGGAGTCTCGCTGCTGGCCCGCGCCATCAACGCCGCCCAGGCCAGCCCCAGCATCAGTCGCGTCGTCGTCTCTACCGACCACGACGGCATCGCGGCCGAAGCTCAACGCGCCGGCGCCGAGGTGGCCCACCGTCCCGCCGAGATCGCCGGCGACACCGCGACCAGCGAATCCGCTCTCATCCACACGCTGTCGACCCTCGACGAGGACTTCGACATCACCGTGTTCATGCAGTGCACCTCCCCCTTCATCGACTCCGCCTCGATCGAGAACGCCGTCCGCACGGTCCGCGACGACGAGGCCGACGTCGTGTTCTCCGCCGTCGAGGACCACTCGTTCCTGTGGCGCCTCGACGACGCCACCCAGGCCGTGGCCGTCGGACATGAGGCAAACTTCCGTCCCCGCCGCCAGGACCGAGCCAAGCACTTCAACGAGACCGGCGCCTTCTACGTCATGCGCACTGCTGGCCTGCTCGAACACGAACACCGCTTCTTCGGCCGCATCGGCATCGAGGAAGTCCCTCCCGAGCACGCCCGCGAGATCGACGACATGTCCGACCTCACCCTCGTCCGCGCCATCGCCTCCACCCAGGAGACTGCCCAGGTCATCGACGTCGACGCCCTGGTGACCGACTTCGACGGCGTCCACACCGACGACGGCGCCTACGTCGACGAGGACGGCAACGAACAGGTCCGCGTCCACCGCGGCGACGGCATGGGCATCTCCCGCCTCGTGAAGTCCGGGGTCCCGGTGATGATCCTGTCGAAGGAACGCAACCCGGTCGTGACCCGTCGCGCTGAGAAGCTCAACGTCGACGTCGCCCAGGGCATCGACAACAAGGCCCACATCCTCAGCGCCTGGATCGACACCAACGGTCTCGACCCGGCCCGGGTGGCCTACGTCGGCAACGACATCAATGACCTCGAAGCCTTCGACGTCGTCGGCTGGCCCGTCGCCGTCGCCGACGCCCACCCCAAGGTCCTCGCCGCCGCCCGGGTGGTCCTCGACCGTCCCGGAGGCAGGGGCGCCGTTCGTGAGGTCTGCGACCTCATCCCGATCCCCGCCGAGGCGGCCGGATCCCCTGCCGGCCCGACCCTGACCTCGCTGCGGACCGCCACAGGACACCCATCGACTTTCACAGACAGCCAACCGTCCACCCAGCAGCAACGGTCGTTGCTCACCAACCACGCAGCCTCGGCGCGTGCCAACCGAAAGCAGGTTTCATGACTGATCAATTCGCCCCCGTGGCCATCGGAGAACACCTCGTCGGCCCGAACCAGCCCGTGTACATGATCGGTGAGATCGGCATCAACCACAACGGAGACGTCGACATCGCCAAACAGCTCATGGACGTCGCCGTCACCGCCGGTGCCCAGGCTGTGAAATTCCAGAAGCGCAACCCCGAGGTGGCCGTTCCCGAACACCAGAAGTCGAAGATGCGCTCGACCCCGTGGGGCGAGATGACCTACATCGACTACAAGCACCGCGTCGAATTCGGCGTCGACGAATACACCGAGATCGACCGCTACGCGAAGGAAGTCGGACTGCAGTGGTTCGCCTCCCCGTGGGACACCGACTCCGTCGACTTCCTCGAGAACGAATTCGATGCGCTGACCTACAAGGTCGCTTCGGCCTCGCTGACGGACTTCGAGCTCCTGCGGGTCATCGCCGCCACCGGCAAGCCCGTCCTGTGCTCCTCGGGCATGTCCGACTGGGAGACCCTCGACCGTGCCGTCGAGGTCTTCGATCGCGACAAGCTCGTGCTCATGCACGCCACTTCGACCTACCCGCTGCCGCCCGAAGAGGTCAACCTCAAGGCGATCCCGGCCATGCGGCAGCGCTACGGAGTGCCCGTCGGCTACTCCGGTCACGAGCTCGGCCTCGAGGTCTCCTTCGCCGCCGCCGGCCTGGGTGCGGTGACCATCGAACGTCACATCACACTCGACTCCTCGATGTGGGGCTCGGACCAGTCCGCGTCGATGGAGCCGCGCGAGTTCGCCTCGCTCGTCAAGGGTGTGCGCGTCCTCGAATCCGCGTTCGGCGACGGGCACAAGCGCGTCATGCCGGGCGAGGAGTCGAAGATCGATTCGCTGCGCAAGGTCACGGTCTGACCCTCACCTGACACCCGGCAGAGTTCGGACGCAAGCGCTGATTCGGCGCCATCACCTCACCGAGGCGGTGGCGCCGTTTCGCGTTCCCTCGCCGTTGGCAGGCTCGGTCCCCTCCACTCTCGCCGAGGTGGCCGAGCCGTTATCGTCAGCGTCGACGAATCGCGGTGAGCCGGCGGATCCTCCACCCGATTCCGTGCCGAATCTTCCGGGCGAGGACTCGTGCCACTTCACCGGCAGTGCGGCCGCGCTCGGCTTCGAGGGCCTGACGGGCGTGTTCTTCCGCGGCGGAGATATCGGCGATCCGCTGTTCGAGTTCGACGACCTCGGCGCGATGCCGTCGGGATTCGGCGAGCGCATCATCACGGTCTTCCTCGACACTTCGCAGTCGCGCCCGGGCTCGCTTCCGAACATCGTCGAGGGTCTGTGTGTGCTCTCGTCGGGCATGGGCGAGATCGCGATCGGCCCGAGCGAGGGCGCGAGCCTGCTGAGCCGCGACCTCCTCGGATTCGGCGATGGCAGCGACGTGGAACTCCTCGGCACGGATGTCCTCCGCGGCGCGCAGAGGCGAGCCGGCAAAGCCGTCCCCCGCGGCGCGCAGAGGCGAGCCGGCAAAGCCGTCCCCTACCGTTCGCAGAGGCGAGCCGGCAAGCCCGTCCCCTACCGGACGCAGAGGCGAGCCGGCGAGGCTGTCCCCTGCTGTGCCCACGGGTGTCTCGGCTCGGCCGGGCAGAGACGGCGTCGGGTGGGACCGCGCACGCAGCGAGTCGCGGATGCCGGCGAGATTCTCCGCAGTGATCGCCGCAAACCGGGCACGGGTGTCGGCGAGGTCGGCCTGCAGCTCGGCACCGTGCGAGTACGCCTCCTCGAGGCCAGAGACCATCCGGTCGGCCAGCACATCGGCCGCCTCGGCGCGGTCCAACGCCGAACCTATGGGCAGCAACGCCGAACCCATGGGCAGCATGGAGGCGGCCGAATCCGCACCGCCCGCCTCGGCGACGGGTCTCGTTCCCTCCGGCCCGACCGGCACCACGAGCTCCGGGTGACCGATGTCGGCGGCGAAATAGCCGAGCTTCGCGTGCAGATCCAGGGAGACCGGGATCGAGCCGACCCCGAACGGGATCATCTGTGCGTGCCCGCGCCCGCCGAGCACATACGGAACCGAGGCGAAGAACTCGAGGCCGGAGAAGAACCCGACGTCATGGCCGTACAGTCGCACCTCTTCGACTCCGGCCACCTCGGCGACGATCCTGGCCGAGACCTCGGCGTCGTCGGGATGGAACGGTGTGCTCAGCACTGTCCACCCCTTGTCCACGAGGATCCGCGCGGCACGCACGGTCGCCTCGTGGATGGTCGTCGCGTCGTATCCGGCAGCGATCTGCCGCGCGTGGACGAGCATCTGGATCGCCACGGTCTTCTCTCGCGGGTCGGGTCTCCGCCCGGCCAATGGCGCGTACAGGTGATCGAGGATCGTCGTCGGGCACGGCTGGAACGCGATCCGCTCCCGCTGTCCCAGCACTCGGCTCATGGTGTCGATCGATCCGGTGTTGCGCAGGCCGAAGAAGGCCGACCGGTCGAGCACCTGTCCGACGTGGGTGCGCATGAGTTCGTCGAACTCCGGCTGCCCGGGGAACCTGTTGTCCCCGACCGCGTAGACGATGAGGGGCACGTCGAGGGCGGCGAGCGCCTCGGCGGAGATCTTCCACTGCCACCCGGACAGCCGGTTCGGGTTCGTGTCCTGGAGGAACAGTCCTCCCCCGCCGATGACGACGGCATCGGCGGTGGCGTTGATCCGGGCCACGGCCGCCTCGTCGACTTCGCGTCGCAGTGCCGCCGCCGAGGCGAACGTGAAGTTCGGCTCCGCCTGCCCGGAATCCGTCCCGCCGAGGACCCGGAAGGCGTCCCTGACCACCGGGAACAGTGCCTTGTCGCCGAAGTTGCCCCAGGTCGGGATGTCGAAGTGGAAGAGTCGCAGGCTCCGCATCGGCCAAGACTATGGGCGGCGGAAGAACACCAGGTGAACGAAGGCGAACATTCCCGGACACCTGCGCGCCACTTTCCGTTCTCTTCTCACTTCTACGATCGTTCGGACGTGCCAGCAGCCCACCCGGGCCGGCACCCGGACCACTCGGGCCGCCGCCCGGACACCGCGGAGGGGTCAGGTCCGCCCGTCCCCTCCGGCTCGCGAAAGGACCACATGCCCCCACCAGTCGTCAGCGTCGTCATCGCGGCGAAGGATGCCGAGGACACCCTCGGTGGAACTCTTCAGAGCCTGGTCAACCAGGACTTCGCCGCCAACGAACTCGAGGTCATCGTCGTCAACGACGGTTCGACCGATGACACTGCCGGGGTGATCGGCGAGTATGCCGATCGGCTCAATCTCGTCGACATCCACAACCCGGAATCACGTGGGGTCTCCACCGCCCGCAACATCGCCCTCGAGGCCTCGACCGGACGCACCATCACCTACCTCGACGCCGACGACTGGTACGCCCCCGGTCACCTGCGTTCGCTCACCGACGCGATCACCGGACTCGGCGTGGATTTCGTGAAGACGAACTACCTCATCGTCAACGGCTTCAATCGGAAGCTGCGGCGGGCACCGTGTGCCAAGCACAACACGGCGCTGGACCCGCGCGACCACATCCTGCCGCATGACGCCTCGACGATGGTCGACTTCCCCGAATGCTGGACCGGCATCTACTCCCGGTCCATGGCCGAGCGCGGGCTGCTCGACTTCAGGCCGGACCTGCGCACCTGCGAGGACCGCCCCTGGACGTGGCGTCACCACCTCGAAGCCGATTCCTTCGCCGTCGTCGACACGGCGGGCCTGTGCTATCGGAAGGGCAGCACCACCTCGTTGACGGCGATCTTCGACGAGCGTCAGCTCGACTTCATCCCCGCCTTCCGTTCGGTCTTCGCGATGCTCGAAGCCAGACCGGAGTTCCGCCGCTTCGAGCACAAAGCCGTGCGCAACTTTCTGTCCATCCTCTACTTCCAGATCGTCAACCGCGGCTCGTCGATGTCACGGGAGGTGCGCGAGAAGCTCAACATCGGCGCGGTGCACACGCTCAAGACCATCGGCGACGACGTCATCGACCTCGCGCTGACGAATTACGGCGAACGCCGGCTGCCCGTGATCGACCCGATCGTCAGGAGGGCCCGCTGATGACCCAGATCATCGAGATCTCCACCCAGTACCAGCTCGCGAATCTGTCCGCTCTCATCCGCGCGGGCCGCCTCGGTGAGCCGCAGCGGCGCCGGATCCTCGTCGTGGCGAACAATTCCGTCTCTCCCGAGCTCACCCCGGCTGCCGATGCCATGCCCGGGTCGGCGGGGCTGCTGAGTGACTTCGACCTCGTCGTCGATTGGAACGCCACGATCTGGCCGAACCATCCGAAGGCGTTCGGCATCTCCGGCGAACGCGCCCCGATCATGGAGCGTGCCCTGCGCCGGGAGTGGGACATCGCCGAGGCGGAACCGCTTGAACTCATCGTCGAATCCCTGCCCAGCCACCCGGCCGGCGCTCTCACGCAGATCTTCGCCACCGCCGATATCAGCGTCCACTCCGACGGACTGATGAGCTACGGTCCGATCCGCAATCCGCTCACCCTGCCGCAGTGGCAGCGGCTGCGGGCGATCTGCTACACGGATCTGCTGCCGGGCATCACTCCCCGTCAGCTGGCCGAACACGGACCCGAGCGGGTGGTGCTGCCGGCAGCGGACCTCGCCAAGGTCATCGACGACATGACCGCCGAGGTGGCCGATGACTTGGCCAGTGCCAACCTCGATGCGCCGATCGAGTCCAGTGCCCTTGTGCTCGGGCAGTACCTCGCGCAGCTCGACCTCATCACGGCGGAGGAGGAACTCGACCTGCACCTGCAGATGCTCGACGTGGTCAAGGACGCCGGCTTGAGCACGGTGGTCTTCAAGCCACACCCCACCTCGGCGCGGACGACGATCGGACCGCTGCGACGGCGCAGTGAGGAACTCGGACTCGATTTCGTCCTCGCCGATGTTCCGCTGCTCGCCGAGATCGTCGTCTCCGCCACTCGCCCCGAACTCGTCGTCTCCTGCTTCTCGACCGGGCTGGCGACCGCGAAGGGACTCTACGGCTGTGCGACCGCGGCCGTCGGCACCACGGAGCTCTTGGCCGCACTCGCGCCGTATCAGAACAGCAACCGCATCCCGCTGACGATCATCGACGCCCTCCACTCGGGCAGGTATGCCCTCCCGGACACCCTCGCCGAGGCGGGGGCCGGGTCAGGTGCGCCCGCCGGGTCAGGTGCGCCGCGTGACCTCAATCCGCTCATCGATGCCGTCACGTACTGCATGCAGTCGAAGTCCGCCTCGTATCTGCGGCAGAAGGCGATCGACTTCCTCGACGGTGCGGTCGGCGGACCGGATATGAAGTACTTCAAGCGCAAACGACTGACCGCGCTCGATCTGCCCGGGCGGCTGGAGATGCCCCGGCATCGGAAGACGCTCAGCGCTGCCAAACAGCGACTGATCTCGCAGGCGAAACGCACACAGCACGTGCTCAAGGACTACGGCATCACCGTCGATACATCGAAGCTGAGGAAGAATGGCTGAGCTGCTCATGGCTGAGAATACTGCGACGAACCCGAAGAAGACCCAGAAGGCTGTCGAGAAGACTGTCGAGACGACAGCGGAGAATACTGCCGAGAAGAAGGGCACCGGGCTCGCCTCGGTCGCCTTCGTCGAATCCCCTCTGCAGTTCCTCTCCGCTCTCGAATCCCACGAGCCGACCGAGGATCTGCTCATCCGAGCGCGGGCGAGCGCGAAGGGGATGACTTCCTTCCTCGACGCCTTCGACACCGACTGGCTGCCGAAGAACGTCCGCCTCGAACGCGACGGAGCGAAGCCGAAACTGCTGCGCAAGACGCACTTCGATCGGATCTACCTCGGCGATGCCTGCTCCGGTCAGGTGCACAAAGCCTTGGCGCTTGCGTATCTGGAGCGTCGCATGCCCGAGGTCGTCATCCTCGACGACGGTCTGGCCACGTATTCGACGATCGAGATCCTCACCGCCAAGCGCGGTCCCCTCGTCCGGCCGCGGCAGAAGCTCAAGGCCTCCCGCACGGTCATGGCCGCGCACGTCGCCGACCGGCTGCGGGGTCTGGCGACGGTGGGCAAACTGCGTTGGCATACCGCACTGCCGGTGGCGAAGCCGTTGCGCACAGCGTTCCTCAAGGTCGGGGGCGAGATCACCCGTCACAAGTTCGAACACCTCCAGACCCTGCCTACCGGCGGCAGTCACCCGCGTGACAACCCGGTCATCGGTTCGTCACTGGCCGCCGATGGGCTCATCGACGCGATGGCCTACCGGGCGTGGGTGGGTGACATCATCGACGCCCACGGGTCGATCACCTACTACCCGCACCGGCGTGAGACCGAGGAGTTCCTCGCCGATCTCGCCCGCGACGATCGGGTGCGGATCAAGAACCTCGGTCTCCCGATCGAGCTGCGGCTGATCAACCTGCCGCCGGATTCGACGATCCGCAGCCTGCCTTCGACCGCCGCGGTGTCCTTGGCGGTGCTCAATCCGGAGGTCACCATCGACGTCACCGAGATCCCCGCGAAGTGGTGGACCGGGGCCTCGCCCGATAGTCTGCGACAGTCCCTCAACGCCCAATCGGTCAAGGCTGATGACGATTCCTGAACCAGCGGATCCCTACTTCAGCGGGCCCGTCCTGCCTCCTCGCCGATCACAGGGCTCCGAGCCGATCCGCATCCTCTCGGTCTCCGACAGCGAGTCCTATCTCAAGTGGGCGACCCAGCTGCTGTCGACCCTTCCGGATGTCGAGGGCCGAGTCTTCCTCATCGACAGTCCGATCCTGCCGACCGACGAACAGATCGCCAGCGCCGTCGCCGGCACCGATTGGCAGCACCGCGAGATCCCCGTCATCTCCCGCACCGACCTCGCCCAGATCATCGCCGACCACTCCCCCGACATCGTCCTCGGCGCCGCCACCGGACCGATCGTCGCCCAGGTCTTCCTCACCGCGCACACCCGCGCCGACCGCGCCGCGCTCCTGTCCGGTCTGCCCGGAATGGGCCTGCCGGCCAGCCGCAAGGGGATGAATTATCGCCGGCTCATGGATGCCTTCATCGCCCATTCGACCGCCGAGGTGGCCGCGTACACCGAGGCCAGCACCGCTGCGCAGGTGCCCTGTGAGGTCCTGCTGGCCCGCCTGCCGATGCTGCGATCGACCTCGGTTCCACAGGTGAGAGACTCAGCGAGGATCCCGCAGTCTCTGATCTTCGCACCGCAGGCGAAGGTCCCGCAGTCGGCGGAGGATCGCACCGCGATCGTCGCGGCCCTCACGGATTTCGCTCACCGCCATCCCGAGTCCAGGACCGTCATCAAGCTGCGATCCCGTCCCGGCGAGTTCGAGACCCATCACGAGCAGCACTCCTACGTTGAGATCCTCGATGAGCTTCGCGAACAGGGCCGGCCCGGCGCCGATCGCGTCGAGTTCGGGTTCGGGCCCCTCGATGAGTTCCTCGTCCCCGGGGCCGGACTGGTCACAGTCTCCTCGACCGCGGCGCTCGAATCCATCGATCGCGGCATCCCCACCCTGCTGATCTCGGACTTCGGTTTCAGCGCCGACCTGCTCAACGAGGTCTTCGCCGACTCCGACGCCACCGGCACCCTCGCCGAGGTGGCCGCCGGGTCGATCGGGTTCCCCTCCCCTGAATGGCTGGTCCGCAACTACTTCCATCCCGTCACCGGTGCCCTGCGGCGTCACCTGGGGCTGCTCGCACTGCGGGCCCGGACCGGGCAGCTGCCGAACCGCCGATCGGCGGTGCTCAGGCAGAAGCGTGTGCTCATCCGTGCCGAGCTGCGGACCGTGACCCCGGCCCCTCTCGTACGCACCTACCGCAGGCTGCGCTACCGGCGCTGAGGCTCTCCCCAGCTCGGGCTGACCGCCGAGAAACTGCCTGGCTGCCGAGAAACGGGTGCAGGCCGCCGTGACTCGACGCTCCTCCCGTTTTTCGGTGGCGCCGCCGCGGAACTCAATCCCGGTCGTCGGGGACTCGGCTGAGTCCGTCCATCTCCACGACCACCTCGGTGTCGGGGGCTTCGTCCTTGAAGACCCAGGTGCGGTAGGCGTAGAAGCGGAAGAGCATAGCCAGGCCGATGCCGATGACGTTCGTGGAGAGGTTGTAGGTCAGCTGATCGCGCATGTCGAGCAGGTACCAGGTGACACCGAGCGGGATGACCGAGATGACCATGCCGGCGAGGTTGACGGCGACGAAGAGGACGATCCCACGCACATTCGACGGGGTCTGTCGGTCCCCGTAGGTCCAGAGTTTGTTGCCGATCCACACGACGATCATGGCCAGAATCGTCGAGATGATCTTCGACTTGATCGGACTGCCCTCGAGCAGGGCGGGGATCGGGCCGATGCCATAGGCCAGCAGGTTCGACAGCCCCACATCGACGATATAGCCGAACCCGCCGACGGTGAGGAACTTGAAGGCTTCCACCGCGAGGCGTCGAAGGCGGGCCGATGCAGACTCTTTCATAGCTGCTACCAGTCTATGCGGCTAGGTTCCGCGCTCGCTGGACGCGGCACTTCGCGGTGTGGCCCGGTTCAACGCGTTGGAAGCGTCGCCGCCGGAACGCCGCACACCGTCTCCAGTTGCGCCGCGCCGCCACATCGCCAGGGCGAGCACCACGGCAGCGCTCACCGCCAAGGCCGGCCAGAAGGTGTACCGGAAATGGTTGGCCGGGACGACCGGGAAATACCCGAAGATGTAGCACAGCGCCGAGGAGGCCAATGCCGTGATCTCGGGCCAAAACGTGCGTGGCGCCTCGGCCGACCCGTGGCCGAACACAGATCTTCCGAGCGCAGACTGCGCCGCAGCTGTTCCCCGCGCCGATATCACGGCAGAGCCCCCGTGTGCCCGCTTCCGTGCCCGGCCTGCGAGGCCGAGCAGGATGACGGCGACGAGGGTCCAGAACCAGGGGGTGAAAAGCATCGGGAACGTGCCCAAGGCGAAGTCCTCGACATAGGGTCGGACGATGAAATCGGCCTTGGGGTCCCCCTGCTCGATGCCGGCCCGTGTCGCTGCATAGTGCCACTCGTCGGGCCAGTATTCGACGCCGGAGCTGAAGAAGTAATAGGAGAACACGGCTGCGCGATATTCGGCATAGCGCAGCGGGTGGGTGATCACATGGTCGAGCCACAGTTGCCTGAGCGCATCCTGGTGGGCGATCGGTGAGAAGTCCTCTCCGCTCTCCCCTTTGCCGAAGCAGTTCCAGTACGAATCCCAGATCTCACCCTTCGCCCAGCACTTCTCACGAGCCGTACTGATGTGGTCGGTGAGCTCGGTCGGGGCGTCGGAGGCTTTGAGTTCAGCGTCGGGGACGGAGAACATCACGTCATCGAGGAAGATCTGGGAGATCTGCCCGGTCTTCTCCACACCCACCTGCGAAGCGATCGTCGCGTCGGTGACCTTGACGCCCGCGCCGATGAGGACGAGCACGACCAGCGAGATCACTGCGGTGAGCAAGACCGGACGCTTCTCCGCCCGTCCTCGACGCCTCCGCCACAGACTGCCCAGGCAGTACGCGCCGTAGACGGCGATGGGGACGACGGCGAAGATCGCGTTCTTCCGCACTGCGACTGCATAGACGAGCAGGACCAGCGCCGGCAGCCACACCGGCCAGGCTTTGGGCACGAAGCGGGTGATGGCAATGAGCAGAACAGCCAGCAGCAGCGCCACAGCCATCTGCGTGTCCTTCCACAGGGTCGTCATCTGCGAGATGACCCAGGGCGTGAACATGATGGTCGGCCCCAGCAGCGACACCCACTTCGGCGCACCCGAACGATGGACGAGCACCCCGACCAGCCAGGAGGCGGCAGCCAGCATTCCGACCTGGAGCACGAACAGGCTTCCCGCCTCACCGGTGATCCCTATGAGACCCCGCCACAGCACACCCATCACAGGCGGGTGCCAATCGGTGAAGGGATGCTTCCCGGTGGCCTGCAGGTACTGCTCGACGATGTCGACGTTGGCGCGGCCCGGATAGTACAGCCGAATGAACACCAGGGACCAGGCCAGGGTGAGCAGCGCCAGCAGTACGTCCCACATGAGAGCTGAGGCGCGCGCCGTGCGCCGAGGTGTACGGGAGAGGCCGGCGCCGATACCCCCGGTGGTCAGGAGGAGGCGAGGGGCCCGCTGTTTCGGATCGCTCATGAAGCCAATCGCGTCCGCACCTGCTCGGCGAGCCGATCGTCGCCGTCCCCCGGCAGCCCCGGCGTCCGTCGCTGGCCGACGGCAAACCCGCTGACGGCAGGCAGGCTGAGGTAGACCAAGCGTGAGGTCTCCCGTCTCGCCCGGCGCAGCCCGTCCAAGGTCAGCCCGACACTGCCGAGCAGGAAGGCCAGGCCCATGAGCGCGGTGGCGAGGATCGCGGTGGGGAACCGCGGCACCAGTCCGGTCTGCCAGAACTCCCACACCACGGGCAGACCGAACACGAGCGAGACGGCCGCGAGCAGCACGGTGAGCGTGCCGTAGAACAGACGCGGTCGTTCGTGCCGGACCAGCGCCGAGATGAGCCCGAGGATGCGCAGCCCGTCCTTGACGGTTGAGAGTTTCGACTCGCTTCCGTCGGGTCGGTCCCGGAAGTCGACGGCCACCTCGGTGGTGGGAAGGCGCAGAGACATCGTGTGCACGGTCAGCTCGGTCTCGATCTCGAACCGGCGGCTGATCGCGGGGAACGACTTGACGAAACGCCGGGAGAACACGCGGTAGCCCGAGAGCATATCGGACACCTGCGAACCGAACAGCCATCCGGTGAGCTGGTTGAACATCTTGTTCCCGGCCTCATGTCCGGGCCGGTAGGACGTGGTCTCCTGGTTGTCCTGGCGGACCCCGAGCACGTGGTCGTAGGGCCCGGTGATGAGGGTCTCGATCATCTCGGGCAGGTGGGCCGCCTCGTAGGTGTCGTCGCCGTCGATCATCACATAGATGTCAGCGTCGATGTCGGCGAAGGCCCGCCGGACGACGTTGCCTTTGCCCGGGGTGTTCTCTCGGCGCACGATGGCTCCTGCCGCGGCGGCGTGCTGCGCGGTCCGATCGCTCGAGCAGTTGTCGTAGACATAGACCGTGATGGCCGGGACAGCGGCTTTGAGGTCGCCGACGACATTGGCGACGGTGATCTCCTCGTTGTGGCAGGGAACGATCGCCGCTATTCTCACCGGTTCTGCGTGCATCCCCTGCCCCCTTGTGGTGTGGGCGCTCCGGTCGTGGTGTGGTCTCTCGGGTCGAGTCCGGACCGGTGCGCAGATGAGTCGATTCCACTGGTTTACGCCTCGGACATGGACTGCGGGTTACGGGACGGGAAATAGCAATGCACCCTCCCCTGAGCATGCGCAGACAACGTGGATCCGCGTGCCGGCAGGCGCGGCCCGAAGAGTATGCGCTTGGTCACGAACTCCCGGTTATGCGTCCTTTTGTGACATCTTCCTGTGGGCTCTGCGTCGTTCCTTGTCATCCTGAATCGTCGGCCTTACTGGACCGTAGGTCGACCCATCCCCATTTTTCGCTGTCCACCACCGTGCGCGGCGACCGTCAACCACACGAGGAGGCGCCTGTGATCGAACTGCGCGCACTGCGGAAGGTGTTCGGAGACACCGTCGCCCTGGAGGAGATCGACCTCTCGGTCCCCGCCGGAGAGATCCACGGCATCGTCGGGCGCTCCGGCGCCGGCAAGTCCACCCTCATCCGCTGCCTGACCGGACTCGAATCCCCCACCTCCGGCACCGTGTCCATCGACGGCACCGACATCACCGACCGGACGGGACCGGGCCTGCGCGAGGCGCGCCGCAGCATCGGCATGGTCTTCCAGCACGTCAACCTCCTCGACTCGCGCACAGCGCTCAAGAACGTCGCTCACCCGCTGCAGATCGCCGGTGCGCCCAAAGCCGAACGGCTGGCCAAGGCCCGTGAGCTGCTCGAGATCGTCGGCCTCGGCGACCACGCCGACAACTACCCCGCCCAACTCTCCGGAGGACAGAAGCAGCGCGTGGGCATCGCCCGGGCGCTGGCAGCCGAACCGAAGGTGCTGCTGTGCGATGAGCCCACCTCGGCGCTGGATTCGTCGACCACGGAGCAGATCCTCACCCTCATCCGCTCCCTGCGCGACCGGCTGGGCATCACCGTCCTCATCATCACCCACGAGATGTCCGTCATCCGCGAGATCTGCGACTCCGTGACGCTGCTGGCCGACGGCAAAGTGGCGAAGACCGGGAAACTCGCCGAGGTGATCGCTGAGCCCGGTTCGGCCCTGGCGAAGGATCTCGTCCCCCTTCCGCCGGTCGGCATCGACGATGGGGCCAGCCGCCTCGTCGAGGTGTCCCTGGCCGGCACCGACCTGCCCACCGTGCTCACCGCCGCGCAGAAGGCCGGAGTCAGCGCCGAGGCAATCCTCGCCGGAGCCGTCGAGACGATCGAAGGCCGCCAGATCGGGCGGCTGCGCTTCACGGTGGCTTCGGCCGACCAGTCGACGGGCCTGATCAGCGCGCTGAAGGCCGATGGAATCTACGCGGAGGAGGCTGCCTGATGAATGACCCCATGTGGTTCGACAACCCCGCGATCACGGATCAGATGTGGCCGGCGACCATCGAGACCCTGCTCATGACCGCCTGGTCGACCGGACTCGCCGTCCTCTTCGGGCTGCCCCTGGGCATCTGGCTGTTCACCGCCTCGAAGGGCGGACTGAACTCGAACCAGTTCGTCTACCGGGTGCTGTCCTTCATCGTCGACGTCACCCGCTCGATCCCCTTCATCATCCTCATCATCGCGCTCATCCCCTTCGCCCGCTTCGTCGTCGGTTCGGCACTGGGGTGGCAGGCGACCGTCGTGTCACTGACCATCGGTGCGATCCCCTTCTATGCCCGGCTGGTCGAGAACTCGCTGCGTGAGGTCTCGGAAGGAAAGGTCGAGGCGGCACTGATGATGGGCGCCTCGAACCGGCAGGTGGTCCGTCAGGTCTACGTCCCCGAGGCGAAACCCGGTCTCATCGGAGCCGCCACGGTCACCTCGGTGACTCTGGTGTCCTACACCGCCATGGCCGGTGCCGTAGGCGGCGGCGGACTCGGTGCGCTCGCGATCTCCTACGGCTACAACCGCTACCAGGGAGACACGATGATCGCCTGCATCATCGTCCTCGTCCTCATCGTCACGCTCATTCAAGTCATCGGCGATCGTCTGGCCCGCGCGGTCGACCACCGCTGAGCCGCCTCGGCGCGGGATGTCTCCCACAGCAGTCCGCGGCCTCCCCTGAACCACTGACTTCAACCCACACCACACATCAAGGAGAATCATGAAGACCAAGCTCATCGCGATCGCAGCGAGTGCGACCCTGCTGCTCTCGGGCTGCGGCCTCGTCGGCGGCGGCACCGATTCCGTCGGCGAGAAGGACGGCGACCTCACGAAGCTCACGGTCGGTGCCACACCGGTCCCGCAGGGCGATATCCTCAAGTTCGTCGACGAGAACCTCGCCGAGGATGCCGGCCTCGACATCGAGGTCACCGAGTACACGGACTACACGTTGCCGAACAAGGCCCTGTCCGACGGCGACATCGACGCGAACTACTTCCAGCACAAGCCCTACCTCGATTCCGAGGTCGAGGGCCAGGGCTACGAACTCACCGGCTTCGAACCCATCAACCTCGAACCTTTCGCCCTGTTCTCGAAGGACATCAAGGACGTCAAGGACATTCCGAAGAACGCGAAGATCGGCATCAACAACGACCCGTCCAACCAGGGCCGGGCGCTGAAGATGCTCGAGGACGCGAAGCTCATCACCATCAAGGACGGAGTCGACGCGATCGACGCGAAGCTCTCCGACGTCGAGGACAACCCGAAGAACGTGAAGTTCGTCGAGGCCGATGCCGCTCAGCTGGCCCGCACCCTCGAAGACGTCGATGCCTCGGTCATCAACGGCAACAACGCCCTCGAGGCGGGACTGAGCCCGGCCAAGGACGGAATCCTGCTCGAGGAGGCCGAGGACAACCCCTACGGCAACTTCCTTGCGGTGCGCACCGAGAACAAGGACGACGAGAACATCAAGAAGCTCGACGAGCTCCTCCACTCCCCCGAGGTGAAGAAGTTCATCGAGAAGAACTGGTCCGACGGCTCCGTCCTCCCCAGCTTCTGACCCCAATTGCTACGTGACGGCGGCCCAGCAACCTCGCGCGAGGTTGCTGGGCCGCCGTCAGGTAGTAAGGGGAGGGGGTGAGGGGTCCTTATACTCGTCACTATGCCTCAGCACTCCCCCGTCACCGTGTCGATTACTCGCACCGTCGATCCCGACAACCACCGCCGGTTCAACGCCTGGGTGCAGGCGGGCCAGGAGCTGGCTCGGGAACGCGAAGGCTATCTGGGATCCGGATGGGTGCGCACCTCCCCGGACTCGCACGAATGGCATCTGCTCTACCGGTTCGCCGATGAGAAGTCACTGCGCGCCTGGGACGAGTCCGAGGACCGCCGCTGGTGGATCGAAAGCGCGGCAGAACTCGTCGAGATCACCCGAGTCGAGCATCGCACCGGCATCGAAGGATGGTTCGAACCACAGGGCGAGGAGACGATCACGATCCCCGAGACGGTCGTGCCGCCGCGCTGGAAGCAGGCCGTGAGCATCTTCCTGCCGTTCTTCCCGCTCAGCCTGCTCTCAACATTCCTCCTACTGCCCCACCTGCAGAGCTGGCCGACGGTTCTGGCCGTGCTGCTCAACATCTGCATCCTCACACCGCTGATGACCTACATCTTCCTGCCGATGAGCACGCGGCTGCTGCGACCTTGGCTGCAGCGCCCGCGCCGCAGGTAGCCGCCTCGACAACGTTCGCCGAAGCGGCCCCACACCACACGGCCGCGGTCCCTACCGTCCGCCGCACTCAGCCAAGTCCGGCGCAGACGTCATGCCTCGGAACAGCCCTCAGAAGAGGCCGGTGATGTTCCCGTCCTCGTTGACGTCGATCGTCAGCGCTGAAGGCTTTCGCGGCAGTCCGGGCATCGTCATGATGTCTCCGGCGATGACGACGACGAACCCGGCGCCGGCCGACAGCCGCACGTCCTTGACCTCGATGATGTGACCGGTCGGGGCCCCGCGCAGGCTGCCGTTCGTGCTCAGCGAGTACTGGGTCTTCGCGATGCAGATCGGTGCCTCGCCGTACCCTTCGTCGGTGAACTGCTTGAGCTTGCGTTTGACCTTGGGCGGCAGGTCGACATCGGCGGCCTGGTAGATCCGCTGCGCGATGGTCCGGATCTTCTCTTCGAGAGGCTGGTCGAGGTCGTAGCTGAAACGTGCCCGGGAGGCAGGATCGACCGCGGGCGCTTCGGCATCCCCGGAGTCCGTTCCCGCGACGAAGACCGAACCGTCATCGACTGCGGGCCCGGCATCACCGGCACCCGACCCGGCCGCAGCCTCGACGACGGCTTCGGCGAGCGCCAGCGCACCCTTGCCGCCATCGGCCCAATGCGTCGATTCGACCGCGGCCACCCCGAGCTCGCGCAGGTGCGCGATCGCTGCGGTCATCTCCTCGTCGGTGTCCGTGGGGAACCGGTTGAAGCACACGACCGGGGTCAGTCCGTAGATCTCGCGCAGGTTCCTGCAGTGCAGTTCGAGGTTGCTCATCCCGCCGAGGACCGCGTCGACGTCGGTGTCGTTGACGTCCTTGACGTCGACGCCTCCGTGGTACTTCAGTGCCCGCAGCGTCGCGACGACAACCACGGCCGAGGGCCAGATGCCTGCCGTGCGGCACTTGATGTCGAGGAACTTCTCGGCCCCGAGGTCGGCACCGAATCCGGCCTCCGTGACGACCCAGTCGCCGAGCGTCAGGCCCGCCTTCGTCGCGAGCAGGCTGTTGCAGCCGTGAGCGATGTTCGCAAACGGTCCGCCGTGGATGAACGCCGGTGAGTGCTCGAGAGACTGGACCAGATTCGGTGCCAGGGCGTTGCGCAGCAGCGCGGTCATCGCCCCGGCCGCGCCGATGTCGGCCACGGTGATGGGTTCGCGGGCGCGACTGTGGGCGAGCACGATGCGCCCGAGGCGCTCCTTGAGGTCCGTCAACGAGGTGGACAGGCAGAATACGGCCATAACCTCGCTGGCGACGACGATGTCGAAGGCGTCCTCGCGGGGAACGCTTCCGTTGATGCCGCCGAGGCCGACGACGACTCCGCGCAGCGCCCGGTCGTTGAGGTCGACAACGCGACGGATGTGGATGCGCCGCGGGTCGACGTCGAGGTCGTTGCCGAAGTGGATGTGATTGTCGAGCATGGTCGCGGCGAGGTTGTTCGCTGCGGCGATGGCCGCGAAGTCGCCGGTGAAGTGGAGGTTGATGTCCTCCATCGGCACGACCTGGGCATACCCGCCTCCGGCCGCTCCGCCCTTCATTCCGAAGACCGGGCCCATGCTCGGTTCGCGCAGCGCGAGCACGGCCTTGCCGACCTCCGGTCGGCTGCGGGCGAGTTCGTTGAGTCCGTCGGCCAAGCCGATGCTCGTCGTGGTCTTTCCTTCACCGGCCGGGGTCGGGCTCATGGCAGTGACGAGGATGAGCCTGCCGTCCGAGGCGTCCGCTGCTGCGGCGTCGAGGACGTCGATCGGCACCTTCGCCTTCGTCCAGCCATAGGGAATGATGTCCTTCATGTCGAGGCCGAGCCCAGCGGCGACGTCGACGATGGGATCGAGCTCGGCGCTGAGCGCAATATCCATATCTGTGGTCATAAGGCCATCATGCCGCTTTTCCGAGATTTTGTGACCATCACCGACCCGAGAATTCGCGCAATGTGCACTGAGTTCCGCCCACCGCAACAATCCCTCGCCGAGGCGGCCGTCCGTTACACCCCTCCCTGCTCATCCCGCATACTCCGAGCATTCCGGACACCGTGTCATGAGATCGTGCCGGCAACCGCGGACGTGGAGGAGGAACTTCTCCGCTGAGTCCAGTGAGGCCCGCTGCGCACGAATCGCCGACAGCCGAGCTGCGATCACCTCCGCACGTCCCGCTTCACCGCGGTGCAGAATCGCCCGGATCTCGGCGAGGCTCATGCCCACGCTCTGACACGACAGCACGATCCGGCACCGGCTCAGGTCTTCGGCCGAATAGTCACGGTGCCCGCTCGTGGTCCGGTCAGGCACGACGACACGTTCGTCTTCCCAGTGTCTGAGCACATGCGCGGCCATTCCCAAATGCGCGGCCGCATCCCCGATCTTCATGACTCCATGATGACACCTTGACTTCAGGTTGACCTGAAGTTCTACTGTCTCGTCATGAGCACCCCGGAAATCCGCACCATCACCGACCGCATCACCTTGAGCGACGGCAGCGAGGTCGCCACCACAACCGTCGAACCGGCAATCGACGGGGGCCAAGACGGTCAACGCAAGGGCCGCTTCGGCGAGGTCATCATCTGCCACGGAACCCCATGGTCAGCCGGGATGTGGCTGCCTCTCGCCCGCAAGCTCGCCCGGCATGGTCGCGTCCGCCTGTGGGACATGCCCGGCTACGGCGAGTCGATTCCCGATCTTTCGGATACGTCGGCACAGCCGACGGACAATCCCATCGCCGAGGCGGCCCACGCCGTTGATCTCGTCACCCAACGACGCCGCCTGGCCGAGCTCATCGACCACTGGGAAGTATCGATTCCCCACGTCATCGCCCATGACATCGGCGGCGCTGTGGCGCTCGGTGCGCACCTGCTTGAGGAATGCGATTTCGCGTCGCTGTATCTGCTCGACGTCGTCACTCTCGACCCGTGGGGTTCTCCATTCTTCCGCCTCGTTGCTGAGAACGAAGGGGTCTTCGCTGCCCTCCCTCCCCGCCTCCACCGTGCATTGGTCCGCGAGTACATCGCGGGGGCGGCGGCCACGACTGCCGATGAGTCTCCGTCGAGTGAAGACCGATTGAGTCTCAGCGAGGAATGGATCGGTGCACTCGCCGCACCATGGTGCACCGACGCAGGTCAGGCAGCTTTCTACCGGCAGGTCGCCGCGCTGCGTCCCGAGCACACGGCGCCCATCGTCGACCGCCTCGGCGAGGTGCGCTGTCCGGTCCGCATCGGGTGGGGTGAGGACGACCCGTGGATTCCAGTCGAACAGGCGAATCAGCTGGCCCGCCTATTGCCGGACTCCTCCGGCACGCATTTCCCTGGTGTCGGACACCTAGTGCCTGTCGAAGCGCCCTCAGCCACGGCGGCAGAGCTCAGCGCCTGGCTTGACGCCCAACCTGCCGCCGGCTGCTCCCGCACTGCGATAAACTGACCGGTGAGGCGCTGACCTCTGCGTCGTCGACGACAGGTTCGTCGCAGAATCGGCGTCTGCCCCCAAGCAATCCGACCACCCTCACGGAGCTGGCCACAGTGTTCACACACATCTTTCTCAACGGAACTGTCGGCGTCGGAAAATCGACGACAGCGGACGAGATCGCCGTCATTCTGGCTGAGGCCGGAGTGCCGCACGCTGTGATCGATCTCGATGGCCTGCGCCGCAGTTGGCCCTGCAACGATCGCGACCCCTTCAACCACGAGATCGAAATGCAGAATCTGTCAGCTGTCGCGTCCAACTATCGGGCAGCCGGAGCCGAAGTGCTCGTGCTCGCAGGCGTGCTCGAGGACAGAGATGAGATCCCCAGGTACCGAGCAGCCTGCGGTGGTGGCCCCATGGCCGTCTGCCGGATCACCGCTGATGAAGCCGCTGGAGAAGCACGACTGCGTGGACGCCACCACGCTTCGGATGACGAATTGAAATGGCACCTGGCGCGGTTCAAAGAGCTTTCGTCGATCATCGACGAGGCCGGCGCCTTCGACGCGGTCTTCGACTCTACCCAGAGGAAGGTGCGAGACGTCGCAGTCGATGTCATCAGGTACTCGAATCCAGACCTGCTGGAGCGCCTTGACGCACCGGAGGACTAGTCGAGGTCTGTGCGCTGCGACTCCCGGCGCGTGAGTTGCGTCTCCGATGAGCGCCGTCCGTCCACGTGAGAAGGATCGGCACGGGGCGGCGAGGTCGAAGAACCCGCCCGGAACCGTTCGGGAACATCTCCGGCACCCGTGGCAAGGTCGGCGGCAAATTCGCCGAGCAGCGGCGCGAATTTCGCCCCGTGCCCTGAACAGGCCGAGACGACGACGAGTCCGTCGACCTCGTCGATGACGAAGTCCTCGTTCGGTGTGTTCGTGAACAGGCACGTGGTCTCCGCGTACGGTTCCGGAATGAGTCCCGGCAGATTCCGCTTCGCATAGTCGATCATCCGGGTCCGCATCTCCTCGGTGATCTGTCCGTCCTGGTCAAGCGCCGAACCGATCACCTTCCCACCGTTGAACTGTGCGAACTTCTGCCCCGCGAAACCGGCATCCCGCCCGCCGGGCAGCCCGTAGGTGAACATCTCACCGGATTTGTGGATGAACGTCGGCCAGGGTGTGCTCGGCCGTCCGTCCGCACCGGCATCGCGGTAGGGCATATGGAAGGCCTGCTCCTGCCGCACTTCGAATCTCGGCAATGCATCAAGGAACGTTTGCGGAAGACCAAGATCGGCGAGGAGGTCGGGCAGCCAGCCGCCAGCGGCGACGATGACGCGGTCGCCCTCGACGGATTCCCCCATCGCCGAGGTGGCACGGAAGTCGCCCGCGGATCCTCGGGCCACCTCGGTGACCGTCCAATCCGTGAGGATCCGCGCCCGCCCGGTGTTCACCGCACGGTCGAGCATGGTTGTCACCGTGGTCTCGGCGTCGATGACCCCGGCGTCAGGGTGCCACAGAACCTCGGTGTCGAAGACGAACTGCGGCCACCGTTCGGTGGCACGTGCCGGTTCGAGGACCTCGTGTTCGACTCCGACCTCCTCGAAGATCGCGGCAAGCAGTTCCGTGTGACGGGCGTCGCCGAAGTCAACGGCGCCGGTGCGAGTGATCAGCTCGGTCTCCGATTTCGCCTCGAGGTCGTCCCACAGTTCGCGGGCGCGCACAACGAGTTCGGTGTACAGGCGATCCGGGTAGGCGTACCGGAAGATGCGGGCCGAACCGTGGGAGCTGCCACGGTCGTTGGCCGGAGTGTGGCGTTCGAGCACGGTGACGTCTTCGCCGCGCGCGGTCAGGGAATACGCGGCTGCGGCACCGGCCAAACCTGCTCCGATGACGATGTGGTGGGACATGACAGTTCTCCAGTTGAGTGGGTGAAAGCGGCCGGTCTCCTGTTCTTCCGCTTACTGCAGTTGGAGGTCGGTCACGCAGGTGGGTCCGTCGCTCTTCGTCGAGAATGCGGTCGCACCGGTCTTGCCTTCGGCGGTGACCTCGATGGTGCCGCTGATGTCGGACGGCACCCAGAAGCCGACGAATCCGTTGTCGAAGGTCGTCGTCGACTCGTCTACCAGCGCTTCTCCAGTCTCAGAATCGGTGATCACCACGTCCACGTCCTCTCCGCTCATCTCGCCGAGGCAGGTGGTGAGGCTGTGGTAGAAGCAGTCGTGCGTCTCATCGACGAACGGGGCGATGGACACGTAGCTCTTCCCCTGCGGCAGGGCCATCGTCGCTTCCTGCTCACCGTCGGTGAGAACGAGTTCGTCGGGCTGCACCGAGGCCATGAGATCGGTGGGCCTCTCGTCGACAGGCAGGCGATCGAGGTGATCGACGATCCCCCTGATGTCGTCTGCGGCCAGATTGAGATCCGCAAGCAGCTCTTCGGCGGAACCCGGCCGCGCTGTCGCAGACTGGCCGGAAGCCGTCGACGCACCTCCCTCGGCCTGAGGAGCGGAACAGCCGGTCAGGACCAGAGAGAGCGCGGCCGCCCCCAATACGAATCGCTTCATCTTCTTCTATCTCCCCATGTCACTACGGGTGCAGAGCACCTATGCCATCGTGGCAAGCATACCCTTCCGGGGTATACGGTGGTAACGACGGGTCGATCGGATGGGACGGCCTGAAAGGCCCTCATCCTCGGCCGTGCGAACCAGACGCGACAGTCTCACAGAATCAGGAGACCACCTTTGAAGAAGCTCACACCGACCGTCCGCTTCACAGCAGTCGCCGCAGCGATCGGGCTGGCGCTGGCAGGCTGCTCGACCGGCAGCGACGACGCCCGGGAATCCGGCGGCGGAGACTCTCACAGCAGTCACGAGTCCGCCTCGAACGAAACCAATGGCTCCGATCACGAAGACATGAACAGCAGCGGATCCGAACACGAATCGGGCAGTCACGAAGGACACGCTTCCGATGGCGGTGGGCCACCGACGGGAATCACGAAGGCTGCCGACCCGAAATTCGACCTCGGCGACACAGTCACTCTTTCCGCAGATCACATGTCGGGCATGAAGGGAGCTGAGGCAACCGTCTCCGGCGCCTTCGACACGACGACCTACTCGATCAGCTACACACCGACCGACGGCGGAGATCCGGTCAAGGATCACAAGTGGGTCGTCCACGAAGAGCTTGAGGACCCGGGCAAGACGCCGCTGAAGAAGGGCGCGAAGATCACCGTCAATGCCGACCATATGCCCGGCATGAAGGGCGCCGAGGCGACGATCGACTCAGCGACGAACGAGACCGTCTACATGGTCGATATCACGACCGATGAGATGGAGATGACGAACCACAAATGGGTCGTCGAAAGCGAGATGAAACCCGCGCAGTGACCGCCGAGGTCTACTCCTGATCAGCTCTGCTTCTGCTCGGGCAGCATCCCGGCGGCTTCGACCGCGCTGCGGACGATCTCCTCAAGACCGAATTCGGCCTTCCAGCTCAGCAGCGCCGAGATCCGGGAGACGTCGGCGACCAGGGCCGGCGGGTCACCGGCACGACGCTCGCCCATCTCGGGGACGATGTCACGGTCGGTCACCTCGGCGACGGTGTCGATGACCTCCTTCACCGAGGCCCCTGTTCCGGTGCCGACGTTGAACACGGTCTCCGTGGTGCCGCCGGCCTTCATGTAGTCCAGTGCCGCGATGTGTGCTTCGGCGAGGTCCTTGACGTGGACGTAGTCGCGGATGCAGGTGCCGTCGGGGGTGTCATAGTCATCGCCGAAGATGATCGGAGCCTTGCCGTCGGCCAGACGGCCGAGCACGATCGGGATGAGGTTCATGACCGCGGTGTCGGCGAGCTCAGCCCAACCGGCCCCGGCGACGTTGAAGTAGCGGAGTTTGACGGCATTGAACGTCTGCCCGCGCATCTGCGAAGCGGTGATCTGATTGTCGATCATCCATTCGCCGATGAGCTTCGTCTGCCCGTAGGGGTTGATCGGCCTGCAGTCGAGGTCTTCACCGACCATGTCGACGTCGGGCATGCCGTAGGTCGCGGCCGAGGAGGAGAAGACGAGCGACTCGATGCCGGTGGCTTCGACGGCGGCGAGGATATTCGTCAGTGCGCCGATGTTCTGCCGGTAGTACATGACCGGCTCTTCAACGGATTCCCCGACCTGCTTCTTCGCGGCGAAGTGGATGACGGAATCCACCTGGTGTTCTCTGATCGCCGCGACGAGGCGCTCCTCGGCATCGGGGGCAGCGAGGTCGAGGTCGACGACGGGCAGACCGTCGACCCGGGCTGCGAGTCCGGTGGAGAAGTCGTCGACGACGAGGACGTCGTCACCGCGTTCGGTGAGCAAACGCACCACATGCGAACCGATATATCCTGCTCCGCCGGTGACCAGAACTGCCATGGGCCGATCTCTCCTTCTCACTGTCTTCAGGGCCGGTTCCAGCCGTGTCGGGTGACTGCGGCGATGGGCCCCTCTCGATCGCCGAGGCTGCACCGCAGACACGGGTCGAGACGTCCGTACCAGAATACGCGGTTCTCAGGCGGTGGCCGGACTCGGCACTGGGAGCTCGGTGGAGAAACGCTTGAAATTCGCCGTCATACTGGCCAACACTGCGGAGCACTGCAATGGTAGGAGCTGTGTGACCCGAAACCTCGACCCTCAGACTAGGTTGGCGCTATGAATCTTCTCCTCATCTCTGATCCTGGGCCGCCGACCCGACGGGCTAATTCGATCAAGGACGACCTTGAGGGGATTCTTCGGCAGGAGTTCGACGGGGAGGCCATTCTTGATCTGTGCACTGAGACGCTTCGGGTCCAATCGAATCACCAATTGGAGTTGTCGACCCTCGATGCGATCGTCGACTCCTATCCGCAGGCCGATGTCGTCATCATGCTCACCGACATCCCCCGACACACCCAGGGCAAGCCGCTCATCGCCGAGGTGCTGCCCGACCGAAAGATCGCCGTCATCTCGTGCCCCACACTGGGGGCTCTGACGACGAAACGTCGCCTGCTCAAGATCCTCACCAGCTGCGTCAACCAGCTCGTGCCCGATGGGCACCCGATCGCAAAGAAGCACCGACTGCCCCGCTGGGGACGGTGGTCGAGCAAGGCCGACTCGGGTCGACGCACCCTGCACGCGCACACATTCACCGGCGGGCCGCGCCTCGTCCTGGGCATGACCATGGCCAATGAGCCTCTGCGGATGGCGCGAAAGCTCTCCCGGGCCATGGCCGCGGCGGCCGCGACGGGAGCGTTCGGCATCTTCTACAGCTCGATCTGGCAGATGTCGCACTCTCTGTCCACGTCTCGGCTTCTCTCAATCGGCCTCATCGCCCTCGTCGTCATGGTCGGCTGGCTCGTCATCGTCAATCGACTGTGGGACCGTCCGGTCAACGAACGGTTGGCGCAAGTCGTGTTCTACTACAATCTGTCGACGATCCTCACCCTCATCATCTGCGTCGCCAGTCTGTATGCCACTCTGGTCATCGGCATTCTCGTCGGTGGTCTCATCGTCATCGACCCGGACTTCATGGCCCAGACGATCGGACTGTCCGAGGCAAAGTTCACCAACTACCTCGACATCGCGTGGCTCAGCGCAGCGATGGGTGTCGTGGCCGGCGCTCTCGGATCGAGCTTCGACAGCGATGTCGATGTCCGCAACCTCACTCACGCCCAGCGACTCCGCGCTCGCGTCTACACAGCGGAAAGCGACGAGGATGAGTCCAGATGAAGGGGGTTACGTCCCTTCCGCACCGAGGCTATGGTGGTGACAGACTCCGGATTCACGCAAAACCGGAGAGATTGGAGCAAGAATCATGACACAGTCAGTGACAGTTCCCGATCCACATGGCTCAGAGAAGACCCCTCGCGAGAACGCCGAACACGGCTTTGTCGCCCCCGATGCCCTGACCAAGAATCTCCAGTCAGTGCTCGTCGACTTCATTGCCCTCAGCCTCATCGCCAAGCAGGCGCATTGGAACATCGTGGGCACAAACTTCCGCGACCTCCACCTCAACCTCGACGAGGTCACGGATATCGCCCGTTCGGGCAGTGATGAGATCGCCGAACGGATGAGAGCCCTCCACGGTTCTCCCGACGGACGACCGGCTGTGGTCGCCGAACAGTCCGGGTTGCCGGAGTTCCCGAACGGGGAGATCAGCACGCATGATGCCATCGACCATGTCGTCGCATCGCTCGAGGCCACCGTGGCCACGATGCGCAACTGCCACGACGAGGTCGACTCCGCGGATCCGACGACCGCGGACATCTTCCACGGCTACATCGCCCAGCTCGAGCAGCAGGCCTGGTTCATCAGCGCCGAGACCCGAGTCCCCCGCTGATGCTGCGCTGACCCAGTCAGCAGTCCTGCCCACCGGGCCGCTTCGATCCTCATCGTGATCGAGGCGGCCCGGTTTGTTGTGGCCAGAAACCCCGACGCGGACGGGCTCAGATCCGTGACCCCATTGCGGACGAGCGCTGGGTTCCTCGACGAGGTGCTCGATGATGACTGCTCGCCCCGGCGGCGATGCAGCAGTCAGCTGGCTTTCAGGGAACGAGCTGGCCGGAAGCCGATTTGGGGAGTAAATCGTCACGGATTCGGTCACAACCGTTCATGTTTCGTCATATGAGATTACCGCTTGTTATCAATTTCTTCATATTAGTTCTTTCTGCTCACCGCCGGATTCCGCCTCGTCGGGTTCTGACAATGATGATCATGCGCGGAGAATTCGACTCGGCAGGTCGCGCGACCGCATCCATCGTCGATCGACCTCTTGGCCTGGAAATACGGCCCAGCCGGCATCAGGCGGGCTTGTCGTCCAATCGAGGTTCTCACTGAACCATCGTTCAACCAGCCCTGCCAAGCCACCCCAAACCTCCACCAGCACCTCCGACGCACCCGAGCAAGCTACCGTGGGGTAAGTATAACGACGCTGTAACTTTATGAATTATTCACACATTACTTTTTGATGACTCCGTAACCTTGTAAGGGATCTGCCAGGAAACTGCCCGTTTCCGTCCAGGCCATGCTTGGAAATGATCAGGATCCGAACGATGTGGAGAACCATGAAAATATTGAGAGGCCGGCCCTGTACCGGTCGGAAAGTTGCGGTGGGCACAGTCGCCGCGGCGACAGCAGTGGGACTGACTCTGCTGACTACGTCGCCCGGCTCAGCCGACGAACAGAACCCGAACGAAGATGCAGAAGCCTATGGGCAGCTGATCGATGCTGACATCCTGGACGTTGACGCGCTCGATGCCCTCTCGGCGTACAGCAGCTCTCCGTCGAGCACTGATGCGGACACCACTCCGATCAATGCCGAGGTGCTCCAGGCCATCGGAGTCGAACTCCCTGGAATCGGCATTCCGCTCATCAGCAGCGAGGGCGGCGATGGCCTCCTCGAGCTGGGTGAGGGAGGAACGCTCAACGCCTACGGACATGCTCCGGCCTACAACGAGGCCACAGCCAGTTCCGGCGCTGTTGGATCAGACGGCGGGCTCAATCTCGATGACATCAATAATGGCGAGTACGGCAATGCCAAGGTCGATCTGACCTCGGTGCTCCGTCAACTCAACCTCGACGGCGTCACCGATCAGATCGTCGATGAGCTCAGCCTCGAGCTCGGCGCGATCGCATCGACGGCCAGCAGCGACGGCGAAGCAGACACCTCCGAGTACGCCGTCGCCGATGGCATCCTCACAGTCTCGAGCCCCGCAGTGGGCGACCTCTCGGACGCTCTCAATGAGGTCGTCGACGGTGCAGGTGGCACTCTCGAAGAGGTCATCGGCGACGAGGGTCTAGTCAATGCCCTGGCCGGGGTCGGTGTCAACGACCTCAATGTCCTCGGGCTTGCCGAGCTGAATGTCGGCGGCGACGATACTACCATCAGCGTAGAAGTCCGCGATGCGCTCAATAGTGTTGTCGAGAACGTCGTCAACGAGGCGCTCGAAGACGAAGCTGGGATCGTTTCGATCGATCTCGCCAATGGCGACATCAAGATCGACCTCGCGAAGATTGTCAAGGGCGGAGACGCCTCTGACCTCAACGGTCTCGACCCGAACACCCAGGTGCTCACCTCGGACACGATCTCGAAGATCACCGATGCCGTGGCCGATGCCCTCGGCGCACTCTCCGGCAAGGTCAACGAGACCCTGACCGATGCGCTCAACGACGTCCATCTCGTCATCGAGCTGCCCGCGTCCATTGAGCTCCTGTCGGGTACGTTGCCTGGCGTTAACGGCAAGATCACTGTCGATGCCACCCTGGGACAGCTTGCAGGTACCGATGATTCAGATCCCACAGTTGATACTGACCTGTCGATTCTCGGGGTCAATGCCGGCGCTATCCTCAATGCGGTGACAGAGCCGCTGATCAATTCCCTGCTCGGCATCACCGAACCGCTCATCGGCGGAATCCTCGACTCCACGGCTGAGCAGGTCGCTGGTGGCGTGACAGGTATCGTCAACCCCCTGCTGACCACTCTCGACCCGGTGTTCGAAGCGCTCAACCAGGTCGTCGATCTCACGATCAACGAGCAGCCGACCGCGAAGGATCCGGCAGAGGAGAGCCAGGTCAAGGGCACCAACGGACCCGGCTTCACCGTCAGCGCAGTGAGCCTGGAACTGCTTCCGGCCGCCGATGCCATCGACATCAACCTGGCCTCGTCCTCGGTCCGTGCGACCGCGGACGCACCGGACCCGGGCGATGACGATGCGAACACCAACGCAGCGGCCTCGGCATCAGCTTCGGCCGACGCCGACGGTGACAACAACCCGGCCGCCCAGGCTGCATCCGAGGCAGCTGCCGACAACAATGCCGACAACACGGCATCGGCAGCAGCTGACGAGAACGCCGAAGCAGCGGCAGAGTCGGCAGCGACCGAGGACGCTTCGTCCGAGGCTTCGGCTGATTCGACCACGGACGAGAACGCTTCGTCGACGGCAGCCTCACAGGCCGCCGCAGAAGCTGACAACTCCGATGACACGAACGCAGAGGCATCGACGGCTTCGGACGCGAACTCCGCAGCCGCTTCGGAAGCGGCTTCCACCGCTGATTCGTCGAATGAGGCTTCCGCGGAGGCAGCAGCCAACGCGGATGCCGCAGCGGATCCCGATGCGGCAAACGAAGCCGATGCGAATGCCAATGTGAACGCTGCTGCTTCGGCCTCGGCCTCGGCCAACGCCGATGACAACAACAACGCGGTCGCCGAGGCAGCCGCCCAGGCAGCCGCCGACAACGATGCCAACAACACGGCATCGGCAGCAGCCGACGAGAACGCTGAAGCAGCCGCGGAATCGGCCGCAAACGAAGAGGCCTCCTCGGAGACCTCGGCGGATGCGACGAGCGAGACCAACGCCTCGGCACAGCAGGCAGCCAACGCCGCCGCAAACGCCGACGACACGGACTCGACGAACGCGAACGCCTCGGCCGCAGCTGATGCGAATCCGGCAGCAGCTGCATCCGCTGCCTCAACCGCGGACTCTTCCTCGGAAGCTTCTGCCAACGCAGCGGCTGACGCTGACGGCAACGACGACGGAGCCGCGGCCACCGCTTCGGATGACTCCGATGCGAATGCCAATGTGAACGCTGCCGCTTCGGCCTCGGCTTCGGCCAACGCCGATGACAACAACAACGCGGTCGCCGAGGCAGCCGCCCAGGCAGCCGCCGACAACGATGCCAACAACACGGCATCGGCAGCAGCCGACGAGAACGCTGAAGCAGCCGCCGAATCCGCCGCAAACGAAGAGGCCTCCTCGGAGACCTCGACCGACGCGACCACGGAAACCAACGCTGCAGCCAACCAGGCAGCCCAGGCAGCCGCGACCGCAGACAACGACGATGACTCGAACGCACAGGCATCTGCCGCTGCGAACGACAACGCCGGTGCCGCCGCTTCGGCAGCGTCGACGGCTGACTCCTCCGCCGAGGCGTCGTCTTCGGCAGCGGCAGACGGCGACGAAGCCAACGCATCGTCGGCAGACGACGCGGACAAGGCTTCGGCGAGCGCCGACTCCGAGAAGGCAGCATCCGCTGACTCGGATCAGGCAGCCTCGGCCAACGCCGGATCGTCGGCCAGCTCTTCGGCCAACGCTTCGGCTGGCGCCAACGCCTCGGCCGGCTCGAGCACGAACGCCTCGGGCAGCAGCAATGGCGGAGACCTGCCGCGGACGGGTACCGACGGCATCCCGGCCATGGCCGGATTCGCCGCACTGCTCCTCGCCGGTGGTGCAGCAGCGGTGTGGGCGACCCGCCGCTACCGCGCCTCGGCAGGCAAGCACTGAGAATAGATCGGCTCAGACACTGAGCTGACGCCACAACGGCGGGGTCGGAGTGAGAACTCCGGCCCCGCCGTCTGCGTACGCGACGAGATCTGATTGTTCGCAAATGAGGCCCACAGCGCGTTTACGATGTAAACTCGCAGAAAGAGTTCATTCGAGGTCGTCGAATGCTGTGGGCGAAAAGGCACCAGGGGTCGCGCCCACCAGCAGACCGTGCAGAAGAATCTCCCGCGGGCTCGGTGGGCCTCAGGATTGAGCCTCGCCGGGCCCGCCCCGGTTCACCATCGGGTGGATGCCAACAACTGTTGAACAACAAGGAAGAGAGAAGATCATGGATATCATCCTGTGGATCATCGCCGCACTCCTCGTCATTTCGGGAGTCTTCGCCATCCTGCGCAAGCAGATTCTGTGGGGAATCGTACTCATCGTCGTCGGCTGCCTCGTCGGACCTGGCGGTGTGAGCCTCTTCACCTGACGCGTATTCGTTCGGGCAGCAACGGCGGGGGCGGAGTGAGAACTCCGGCCCCGCCGCTTTTGCGCCAGCGAGAACGCCCGCGAGACCTACAAGCCTCGCCCAGCTTCCCAAGGCTCTTCGGAGGCGCCGGTGATGAGCGCGTTGACCGACATCGCCTGAGCATCGGTGAATGAGGCGACATAATCCACGACCGCCCGCGCCCGTCCCCGTCGGACGATCGCAGTGGCACCTTCCTCCCCCAGTGCTTCGGGATTGCGTGCGTACAGGTCCTGGTACTCCTGCGTGGCCGCCTCGACGGAATCGAGCAGGCGCCGCGGAATCCGGGTCGCCTCATCGGGGTCGAGCAGCCATTCGTGGAACTCTTCGACCAGCGAGGCGATGATCCGCGTCTGCCCGCGCTGATAGACGGCGAGGTCGGAGCGTTCAAGCACGAACTTCGCGTGGACGAACTTGAGCACGACGACATCGTGCCAGGCCTCCTGGCTCAGCCGCACATGACCGCTGCGGATATGCGGGTCCGGATCGACGACGATCGAGGCCTGCAGCCGGTCGATCCACCGCCGCGTGAACCCGGTGACAGCCCGATCGGCTTCCAATCCCCCGTCATAGGGAACACCGAGGAGCCCTTCGACGAGATCCCGGTTGGCCCGCTCCACCGAGGCCCGGAAGGCCTCTTCGGAGGCAATCCACGGATCCTTCTCCCGGGTGTGCCGCCGGATCGCCTCGAGCGCATGGCCGGGCCGCCGCCGGTCGAGTTCGGAGACATCGAGGGCCGCGAGTTCGCGGCAGTCCCGCAGCCACCGCCCGAGCTCGGCAGACACGGACGTGTACTGCAGCACATTCGACCGATAGAAGTCGTCGAGGTCGTGCACCGCATAGGCGATATCGTCGGCGACATCCATGACCGCGCACTCAAGCGTCTGCTGATACCGCCCGATCGCCGGGAACGCCGAGAGCACATCCGCCATCTCATCGACCTCGGTGGCATAGGCAGAGAACTTCATCGCCCCCTCGGACACCTCATCGCCGACGCCCCGCGGCATCCGTGCGGCCGAATCCGGCCGATCCCCGCTCCACTCCCCCCGCTCCCACGGGTACTTGAGCACCGCGGCCCGCACCGCCCGTGTGAGGTTGAGACCGCGCGCTGTCGCCTCGCAGCTGTCAAGCGCGGTGAGGATCCGAAACGTCTGCGCGTTGCCCTCGAATCCGTCGTCGAGGCGCAGCAGCGTTCGCGACACCCGGTCGAGCTCTTTCTCGCCGAGGTGGCCGAACGGCGGGTGCCCCAAATCGTGGGCGGCCGCTGCCGCCTGCACGACCACAGGGTCACATCCGCCGAGGCGGCCGACGAGTTCCCGTGTCCGCTCATCACCGTTGTTCAACGTGATCGCGATCGACCGGGCCACCGCGGAGACCTTGAGCGAATGGGTGAGTCGATTGTGGATGACGGTGCCGGAACCGGCCTGCGGGATGACCTGCGTGACCGAGGCCAGGCGAGAGAAGAACGGGGAGAAGCGGATCCGTTCGATATCGACGCGGAATTCGTCCTCTCCGGGCCGGGCCTCCTCGGCGACGTTGCGGTCACGGCCGCCGGTCGTGTGAAATCTCTGACGCTCCATCACCTCAGACTACCGAGTTCGCGCTTCGCTCGGGGCGAGATCCTTGAGACTCAGATCACGGTGACGTATTGTCAGAAGACCTGTAGGAGGTGGTCATCATGACCGGAGTCAATGAAGATTTCTACCAGCCCCAGACCCATCCCGGCGACATCATCGAAGTCGAGGACGAAGAGACCGGTGAAATGGTCAAGCACGTGATCTACCTCGACGAATTCGGCAACGGCACGAAGACGCGACCGCTGACGGAGGATGAGCTCAAAGACCTCGACGACGCCTGACCGGCTCTTCACCAGCGGGCACGCACTGTTTCGGTCGGGCCGTCGACTTCGGTGAAGCCGGCGTCGACGACGCTGACCTGTTGCGCGCCTGCAGCCCATGAGTTCGTCGTCGCTGTGATCACGCGCAGGCTGAAATCAGCTTCGCGCCACCGCTGGCGCACGGCCTCGGGCATCTGCTCGAATGCCAGCTGTGCGGCGTGACCGCATTGGGCGGCGGCCTTCCCTGTCGTCAGCGTCAGGTGCGGGGAGAGTTCGATCGTCACGACCGCCTCGGCGGCGGGGACCGAAATTTCGCCCTCATCGGGGAACTCGGTTCCGCCCACCTGGAGCTTCTTCAGCTCATGCGGCAGCGGTTCGACGGGACCGGGTGCGAACACGAATGCCTCGGCGGGGGCGAAGTCGTCGTTGCCGCCGAAGGTCACGCCCACGCATCCCAGGGCGCGAGCGTCGTCGAGCTTCTTGCCGTCGCCCCGGCGCACGACCTTGCGGATGGCTCCGTCGCGCCAGTGCGCGACGGCGTCGTGCCACTCGCCTCCCGGTTGGGCGCGCGGGTCGTCGAGGAAGGTGACGACGGCTCGGGCGGTGGCCTCGAGGACGTCGATGTGGCGGGCGATGGCGGTCTTCGACCGGCGCACGACGATCGGCAGGGACCAGGGGATGTCATGGTCGGTTTCGTGTCGGCGCATGTGTTCGGTCAAATTCTCACTCCTGCTCAAACCTGGGAAGTGCGCAATCGCACTCCCGATCTCATAACGTCGCCGCCGGTGAGTTATTCCTCGACGATCCGGACAGCGGACGATGCTGGCTTCCTGAATGGCGGTTCAGTTAGGGTGGGCCCGAACTGAACCACCGACCCAGGGAACGAGAGTCGTGTCGAAATCGAGCCACCGCGAAGTCAGCGCCGCCGACCTGTCCCGAGGCAGACGCATCATGCTGCTCATCCTCGTCAGCATGGGCAGTTCGATCCTGTTCGCTCCGCCCTACCTCAAGAACGTCTTCTACGATCCGCTGCTCGACGCCCTCGACATCAACAATGCCCAGATCGGATGGCTCGTCAGCGCCTACGCGATCACCGCAACGATCTGCTATCTGCCTTCGGGCTTCATCGCCGACCGCATCCGCGTGAGAACCCTGGCCACGACCGGTTACCTCATCACAGCGATGCTCACGTTCGTCTACGCAGCCCTTCCCGGCTTCGGCACACTGCTCGCCGTGTTCGTGGGGATGGGACTGTCGACGATCCTCATCTGGTGGGGTGTGCGCTTCAAGCTCGTCCGGCTGATCTCCGACGCCGACGGCTATGCCCGCAACATCGGTCTCAGCTACGGGATCTACGGTGCCGTCGGGCTCGTCCTCGGTTTCGTCGAGGTCGGGATCCTCTCCGCCTTCGCCGAGCGCGCCGACCTCGGTGTGCGCGCCATCCTGATGATGCTGGGCGGGCTCATCTTCCTCCTCGCCATCGCCTCCCATCTGCTCACCCCGCGCTTCGCCGGTGAGATCGAGCATCCCGGTGAAGGCTTCAAGCTCGCCGATCTCACTCGCGTCTTCGGTTCCCCCGTCGTCTGGCTGGCCGCCGGGACGATGTTCTTCGTCTACTTCGTCTACACGGGCGTGGCCTATACGACCCCCTATCTCTCCACGGTCTTCGCCGCCCCGGCCGCTGTGGTCTCCGCCGTCAGCGTGATCCGCACCTATGGGATCACTCTGCTGGCCGGCCCGGCCTTCGGTGCTCTGGCCACGAAGGCCCGCTCCCCGTCGCGGGTGATCATCATCGCTTCAATCGTCATCGCCGTCGCACTGGCCGCCCTCATCGCCATTCCCTCCGGGCCGGTGCTGGTCATCGTCGCCGCAGTCATCGTCGTGGCCCTCGGCTTCCTCGCCAACGGCTGCTACGGGATCGCCTCGTCCCAGTTGAGCGAGGGCCGGGTTGGGCTCGACATGTTCGGGGCGGCATCGGGCCTGCTCTCGGTCATCGGCTTCCTGCCCGACACCTTCTCCAGCGTATGGTTCGGCGCCATCATCGATGACCGCGGGTCCGGGGCCTACCCGATCATCTTCACCATCCTCATCGCCTGTTCCCTGCTCGCCGCTGTGCTCAGCTACGCCCTGATCCTGTGGGTCAGGCGCACCGACGGACAGGCCGCCGTCGAAGAGTCAGAGGCACCCGATGCCCCCGCCTCCTCGTGAGCGCCGCATCGGCCGTACTCTGCCCCACGGGACCCTTTCACCGCACCAACCATCGGAGGCGAACATGCCCATCAACGAAGCCGCTGCTTCTTCAGCCGCAAACACCGAGATCCCCGCATTCATCCTCACCGCGATGACCGACCAGATGCGGACCGTGCTCGACACCCAGGCGGCACGAGCCGAGGAATGCACCCAAGCGGGACAGCGCGCAGTCGGTGCAGAGATGGACGCTGAGACCGCACGGCTGGCGGCGATGCGCGCCGAATACCGAGCCGAGCGCTCCTTCTGGAACGCGGGCGGCCCGTCGATGGCCGATACCGTCGATACGGTTATCGACACCGCCGGGGCGCAGGTGCCCATTCGCATTCATCGCCCCACCGCCGAGGCGGTCATGCCGGGCATCGTCTTCCTCCATGGAGGCGGCTTCACCGTCGGTGACCTCGACACCCATGATCGGATCATGCGGGTCATCGCCGCCGAGAGCGGTGCCGCGGTCATCGGCGTCAACTATTCGCTCTCCCCCGAATCGAAATTCCCACAGGCTCTGCATGAGGTCGCCGGCGTCATCGACCATTTAGTCAACAACGGCAACGACTTCGGCGTCGACGGAACCCGCCTGGCGGTCGCCGGCGACTCCGCCGGGGCCATGCTGACACTCGGTTCCGCTCTGCTGCTGCGCGACGACCCCGAAAGCATCGACGCCGATCCCCGGACCTTCTCCGCACTGCACGCTCTGCTGCTCTTCTACGGCGGACACGGTCTCGTCGATTCCGCGAGCAGGCGTCTCTACGGCGGTGGCTGGGACGGAATGAGCCGCGAGGATCTCGACTCGATCACCACCGAGCACTTCGCCTCACCGGCCGATGCCTCCTCGCCCTATGTCGACCACCTCGAGGCCGATCTGGCGGGTCTTCCCCCGGGCTTCATCGCCGCGGCCGGGCTCGATCCCCTCCGCGATGACAGCGAGGCCCTGTCTGTGCGGCTCGAAGAGGCCGGCACACCGGTCGACTACCACCTGTATCCGGGAGTGCTCCACTCATTCCTCCACTTCGGTCGGATGCTCGACGAAGCCGGAGATGTCCTCACCCGCAGCGCCGCTTTCGCCGCCGCACGCTTCTGAGCCGGCCGCCGGACACAGCACACCTCAGCGGCCACCGACACAGCACAGAGCCCGGCACCTGGATGTCAGGTGCCGGGCTCTGCGAACGTGGTCGTCAGTAGTGCGCAGGCGGGTCGCTGGCAGGAAAGGACTCGTCTTCCCACTCATCGACCAGTTCGTCCTGCTGGTCCTTGTCGACGGAATCGGTTCCGGGCTTCTCTGCGAGGTCGTCCCTGGCTTCTTCGGGCACCCGGGCCGGTGACTGCTCGTTCTTCTCGTTGTCATCAGACATGGAGACCATCCTTTCTCTGGTACGACACTATGCTGACATCGATTGGTTCGACACGGTAGTGGCCCGCTCCCGCTCCCGCTCGATCTCCGCGTCGAACTCCGCACCGAGGAGCAGCGAGAGGTTGACCATCCACACCCAGGCGAGCCCGACGATCACACCTCCGATCGACCCGTATGTGACGTTGTAGCTGCTGAAGCCGTTGATGTAGATGACGAAGCACGCCGACACGGCGACCATCACGAGCAGAGCGATGAACGCGCCGAGGCTGACCCACCGGAACTTCGGCTGCCTGACGTTCGGTGTCACGTAGTACAGCAGGGCGATGAGCAGCATGACGAAGAAGACGAAGACCGGCCATCTGACCACGTTCCAGATCAGCAGGGCCGTGGGGCCCATGCCGATGAGCTCGCCGAGAGTCTCCGCGATGGGCCCGGACAGCACGAGCAGTAGCCCCAGGGCGGACAGGACGATGAGCGTGACCACGGTGATGAGGAGCATGAGCGGCTTGAATTTCCAGTACGGGCGGCTCTCCTCGACCCGGTAGACCGTGTTCAGGGCACGACCGAATGCGCCGATGTATTTCGACGACGACCAGATCGCCAGGACGAGGCTGCCGATGAGGGTGGCACCGGCCGAGGGGGATTCGGTGAGTTCGACGATGATCGGGCGAATCGCCGAGGCGGCCTCGGCCGAAATATCGTGGGCCAGGGACAGCACCGCCTTCGTGGTCGATTCGGCTTCCCCGACCACGCCGAGCAGCGAGACCATCGCGAGGATCGCCGGTGCGGCGGAGAGCAGAGCGTAGAAGCTCAGACCGGCAGCTTTGTCGAGGCACTCATCCTCGAGCAGACGTCGCAGAGCGCCCTTGACGATCCGCCACCGATTCAGACCCGGCGAGGACCGTTTCATCTCTTTCCCACTCTGTAGTCTCTGGCCGCATGGACCATCGAGTTGAGAGTCGCGATGACCGGCACGGAGAAGAACGCACCGGCGATGCCCGCAACCGCCGCTCCTGCTGTCACTCCGAGGATCACCGCCAAGGGGTGGATCTTGACCGTGGGTCCTGTCAGCCAGGGCTGCAGGACATGGCTTTCGAGCTGCTGCACGACGATGACGATGCCGAGCATGAGCAGACCGTGGACCCAGCCGTTGAACAGCAGCGCCAGACCCACCGCGACTGCGCCGCCGACGATGGCGCCGACGAACGGGATGAAAGCGCCGAGGAAGACCACCGTGGCGATCGGAATCGCCAAGGGGACGCCGAGGATCAGTGCGCCCACACCAATGCCGATCGCATCGGTGGCCGCGACGACGAGCTGGATCCGAATGAAGTTCGACAGGGTCTTCCACCCGGCCTCGCCGGCGGCGGAGATCCGCGCATGCGCCTTCTTCGGCCAGACGTGGACGACCCAGGTCCAGATGCCGCGGCCGTCGATGAGTGCGAAGAGGGTGACGAACAGGATGATGAAGATGCCTTCGACGACATGAGCCGCCGTCGTGCCCACCTCGGCGGCTCCAGAGCCGAGACCGGCCGCATTGTCCTGCAGCCACTGCCCCGAGGAGGAGACGAGGTCGTTGAGCTTGGCTTCGGTGAGCCCGAACGGCTGCGTGGCCAAGAACTGCTGTGCCGCGCTCAGCGACGTCGCCACCTGCTTCTGAATCTCCGGGATCTCGCTTCTGACCTGGAAGGTGATGATGAGGGTGAGTCCGGCCAGCAGGCCGAGGACGACGACCCAGACGGTGACCACCGCGAGCCATTTCGGCCACCGGTGCCTCTGCAGGAACGACGACAAGGGGACCAGCAGGGCCGAGAGGACGAGTCCGGCGAGGAACGGGACGACGATCTGAGCGATCTGCAGAGCGACGAAAACAGCGACGGTGATCCCCGCGATGATCACGAGCAGGTATCCGGTGAAGCGGGCCCCGATTTTCAGGCCCTCGGGGATCGGGTCATCGCGATTGTGAGATGCGTGCGGCGAACCTTCTGTCATGCACCAACACTAATGCCCAGGGGCACACAATTGGTGGGTCGTTTTCCTCTCAGCGCCGAGGGCGGTCAGCCGGCTCCAAGAGAAATCCGAAGAAGCACAGAACCTCTTTCATTATGGTGTGCCGATGACCCGAATGCGACGCTGGCCCTACACTTTCGCCATGGCGCTGTCTCTGCTCATCGGAGCGGTCGCCGTGATCTCCTCGCTCTACCTCGACCTGCCGTTGCGGGATCCCGACGGTTTCCTCGGACCCTCGATCGCCCGCCTGCCCCTGCTGACACTGGGAATCATCGGCTGCGGACTCGTGGTGGAAGCAGTGCGCAGAAGCGGTTGGCGGAACCTGCCGGCCGCGCTCGTCGACACCGTCAAGAAGGAGTGGAACACCCACCGTCTGCTGTGCATCGGAGCCGGTCTGCTCAGCTTCTACGTCTGCTACGTCGCCTACCGGAACCTCAAGAGCGTGTTGCCGGTCTTCCGCGACGGCACTCTCTACGACCGGCAGCTGCTCCACCTCGACTACTGGCTGACCGGCGGCAACAGCCCGGCGCTGCTCCTGCACGATCTGCTCGGCACGAACATCGCGGCGAACGTCCTGTCGCTGGCCTACCTCGCCTATCTTCCGCTCGTGCCGATCAGCCTCGGCGCGTTCCTCGTGCTCAATCGCAACCACAGAATCGGAGCCTGGTACGCGACGACGCTGTGTCTCAACTGGGTCCTGGGCACCGTCAGCTATTACCTGCTGCCGTCGGTGGGTCCGGCGTTCAGCCGCCCCGAGTTCTTCCGGGCGCTGCCCGACACCGGGGTCACGCAGCTTCAGCAGGTCCTCAGCGCCGACCGGCTCGAGTTCCTCACCAATCCCGCCGGCAGCGACTCCATCCAAGGTGTCGCCGCGTTCGCTTCCCTCCATGTCTCCGTGACCTTCGCCGCCGCACTGTTCATGACACGGACGAATCAGAGACGCGGCATCCAGGCCGTGACCTGGATCTTCTTCGGTGTGACAGTCGTGGCCACCGTCTACTTCGGTTGGCACTACATCCTCGACGACATCGCAGGCATCGGCATCGGCTGGGCCTCGGTGACGGTGGCGGCTTGGGCCACCGGTCGGCGCCGAGCCCGCCGGAAAACGCGCCGACGAGATCAACTGCCGGCGGGGGCTCGAATACCCGAACAGGGACCGGCGACCGGAAGCAGTGCGTCGGCGGATTCTGCTCCTGGCACCGCAGCCGCTATACTGTAGATACTTGCGAACCTGTTTTCGGGTTCCCTGCGTCGTCAGGACGCCTCGTCTCTGCAGCTGGGTGAGATCACCCGCGCATGTTTCCGAAGCCGTTTTCTCTCGGCGATCGAGAGCGCCGACAGCGCTCATTCCATGACCGGAAGCGGCTGACTGCCACCATTGCGCGGCATCGGCACGTCGTCCGGCACGTTGAAGGGCCACCCCATCACAACTTCACAGACACACACTGCTCCCCGCACCGCCCGCAGCTCATCCGGCTCCGGCAGCACCACCACAAAGAACACGACCGCTGCACCCACGTCGTTCGCCGAGCTCGGCGTTCCCGCCCAGCTGGTCAAGTCCCTCGACAGTGAGGGCAAGACCTCCGCCTTCCCGATCCAGCAGGACACCCTGCCCGACACCCTGGCAGGACGCGACGTCCTCGGCCGCGGCAAGACCGGTTCCGGCAAGACACTGGCCTTCTCCATCCCGCTCGTCGCCCGCCTGGCCGAATCGCAGTCTGCGGGATCGGGTCGCCAGCAGGGACGCCGTCAGCCGCGGGGCCTCGTCCTCGCTCCCACGCGTGAGCTCGCCACCCAGATCACCGACGTCATCGACCCTTTGGCCAAGGCCGTGGGTCTGAAGACGACGACGATCTTCGGCGGCATCAAGCAGCGGCGGCAGGAGGTCGCGCTCAACTCCGGCGTCGACATCGTCGTGGCCTGCCCGGGCCGTCTCGAGGACCTGCTCCAGCAGAACATCCTCTCGCTCGAAAACATCGAGGTGACCATCCTCGACGAGGCCGATCACATGGCTGACCTCGGCTTCCTGCCCGGCGTCACCCGCATCCTCAAGCAGACCCCGACCGAGGGGCAACGGATGTTCTTCTCGGCCACCTTGGACAACGACGTCGACAAGCTCGTGCGTCGCTTCCTCCACAACGAGGTCCTCCACTCCGTCGACGAGCCGACTTCGCATGTCTCGGCCATGACCCACCACGTGTACGAAGTGTCCGTTGACGACAAGAACGAACTCGTCCACAAACTCGCCGCCGGCACCGGCCGCCGCATTCTCTTCACCCGCACGAAGCACCGCGCCAAACGCTTCGCCCGGCAGCTGACCGCGCAGGGAATTCCCGCCGTCGACCTCCACGGCAACCTGTCCCAGGGCGCCCGCGACCGCAACCTCGCCGCGTTCACCCACGGTGATGCGAAGGTCCTCGTGGCCACCGACATCGCCGCCCGCGGCGTCCACGTCGACTCGGTCGAACTCGTCGTCCACGTCGATCCCCCGACCGAACACAAGGCCTACCTGCACCGTTCGGGCCGCACCGCACGAGCCGGCAGCGCCGGTGACGTGGTCACGGTGATGACGCCCGAGGAGCGCAAGGACACCCAGACCCTGCTGCGCAAGGCCGCCATCAAGGCCACCCCGAAGAAGGTCACCGCCGACTCCCCCGAGGTCATCGAGCTCGTCGGTGCGATCGCCGAATACGTCGCCCCGCAGCCGAAGGAACCCATCCAGCCGCGGAAGAAGACCGAACCGGCCACGTCGAACGGCCGTTCGTCCCGCCGTCGCCGAGGCGGTCGTGGCGGACGCGGTGGAAGCTCAGGTCGCGACGGTGCCGGCAGCGGCGGCACCGTTCGCAGCGGTGAGGGCAATCGTCGCAGCGGATCCCGCGGCGGCGAAGCCCGCAGCGGAGAATCACGCCGCAATCCGCAGAACACGCGTGGCAGCGGATCCGGCCGGTCCGGCAACCGCAGTGCAACGACCCGCACCAGCCAACCGGCCAATCGCCGCGCCGCGGAGTCGCGCGGGACGAACCCCGAGACCCGTCGCCGCAATCGCGTCCGCACCGGAAGTTCGGAGCAGGTCTACTCCACCAGCAGCTGAGTCAGCGAACACCCAACGGCTCGCTCCACGCACAGGAACTCGGTCTGCACCCCGAGAATCCTGTCGTGGAGCGGGCCGTTTCGTTCATCTCGGCCGCAGCATCCGCCCCTGACCTCCTGCACTCGGTGCCTTTCCGCACACGGTGCGCCACCGCTCAGCCGAAGATCGCGCGGACGGCGAAGAAGAGCACCGACGGAGCCAGCAGCAGTCCAAGGCCGGTGTAGAACGTCGAGGTCATCGCCCCGTAGGGCACCAGCCGCTTGTCCGTGGCGGCGAGACCGGCTGTCACTCCGCTCGTGGTCCCGAGCAGCCCTCCGAAGACGATGGCCGAACGCGGATTGTTCAGACCGATATATTTGGCCACGAATGGAGTCAGCACCATTGTCAGGACCGACTTCACCAGGCCGGCCCCGACGCTCAGGGCGATGATTCCGCTGCTCGCACCCAGGGCGGCCCCGGTGACCGGCCCGACGATGTAGGTTGCCGTACCGGCACCGATCGTGGTCAGATCGACCGGATCGCTGTAGCCGAACATCAAGGCGATGACCACTCCGATGGCGAAGGACAGCACCACTCCCAGGACCAGAGAGATGATTCCTCCGAGGCCGGACTTCTTCATCTCTTCGAAGCTGGCGCCGAAGCCTGTGGCCACGATGGCCAGGTTGACCAGCATCCCTCCGCCCATGAGCCCGATTCCGGAGAAGAGGGACAGGTCGGCTAACCCGTCCTCGCCGCCTGTGGCGACTCCGCCGATATAGGCGAGGACGAGCCCGATGATGATGGCGATCGCCGAGGCTTGGAACTTCCCTCTGGTGAGGACCTTCGAAATGAGCATCGCAATTGCGGTGACGAGGCCCACCAGGGCGAATGCGACGACGAGGTCATTGTCCTGCAGGGTCGAGACGAGCGCGTCCATCATGCCTCCTCTACGAAGACTTCGACGGGCTCGTCGATTCCTGGGGTCTTCACCCGGGCGAGCACAGGCACAAGCAGGAAGCTCACGGCCACGGCCGCCACTCCGGCGACGACGGCGACAGGACCGGCTGTGACAGCACCGACGACGTTCTGCGTGGCGGCCATTGCCACGACGATCGGGATGTACATTCCCGACCAGAACGAGATCCCCGCCGATGTCTCGGGTCTGAGTCGCCCGGACCGTGCCAGCAGGTTGGTGGAGAGTATGAGCAGGATCATGGCGATGCCCACGCCGCCGACATTCGCGTCGACGCCGAGCAGACTGCCCACAAGATTTCCGATGAAAGTGCCGATCAGCAGGCTGCCAGAGAGCAGGGCGACACCCAGAATGATCACAGGAATGACCTCTCTGTCGAAGGTTGAGTATGGCTCGGCAAGACGCGAGCCTCGGACAGCTTAGCCGACGGCAAGACGTCTTGCTCACTCGTTCGGAGCAGGTCCACTCGACCAGCAACTGACGCCGGCTCGATCGGCGACTGACGCCGGGAGCCGACGCTGGCAGTCGGCAGTATGCGGCCAGCTTCAGACCGGTGTCGGCCCGGCCGAGTGGTCCCCGCGGATGCGCTTGGCGACGAGTTCGGCGCTGATGAGGCACATCGGCACGCCGATGCCGGGTGCGGTCCCTGCTCCGGCGAAGTAGAGTCCGTCCACGCGCTGTGACTGATTCTGCGCCCGCAGAAAAGCGCTCTGGCGCAGTGTGTGCGAGGGCCCGAGCATTCCGCCCTTCCAGGAGTGGAAGTCCCGGGCGAAGTCGGCCGGGCCGATGGTCTTGCGTACCCTGATCCGACTGCGCAGATCGTCGATGCCTGCCCAGACGCTGATTCGCTCGACCGCCGAATCCACGGCTGCTTCGACTGCGGGAGCACCGCCCCCGTCCGATCCGCCGGCACCGATCTCCACATCCGGCGGGACGGGAATGAGAACGAAGAGATTCTCGCAGCCATCCGGCGCCACCGCGGGGTCGGTCGCACTGGGTTTGCACAGATAGAACGAGGCCGGGTCGGGAATTGTTGTATCGGCGCCGAAGATCGCCTGCAGGTTCTCCTCCCACTCCTCGGCGAAGAACAGCGAGTGATGTCCGAGTTCGGGCACGGTTCCCTCGATACCGAGCAGAGCGATGATCGCTCCGGGCCCGCTGTCGATTCTCGACCACCATGATTCGGGATAGCTGCGTGCCCTCGGCGGAAGCAGCTCGGTCTCGGTATGGTGCAGGTCGGCCGCGGAGACGACGAGGTCGGCATGATCGACGCGTGACTTGCCATCGGTATCGGTCCATCGCACCCCGCGGGCGGTCACCCGTCTCCCACCCTCTTCGGTGACCACCTCGGTGACCTCGGCCGAGGTGATGACCCTGACGCCGGCGCTGCGGACCAGTGTCTCCAGTCGTTCGACGACAGCCCAGAACCCGCCCATCGGATAGAACACTCCCTGGTCCAGATCGAAGGCGCTGAGCAGGTGGTAGATCGCAGGAGCACGTTTGGGGTCGGTGCCGAGGAACACCGCAGGATAGGCGAGGATTCGACGCAGAACCGGGTGTGTAAACCGCTGGTCGACGAACTTCTCCAAAGAACTCGACAGCAGCCGGATGAGCAGCGGGAAGGAACGGAGAACGTCCCTGCCGAATGCCGAGGCCAGTCGGGTGAAGGGGTTGTAGAGAAACCGGTTGCGGGCGACGTCTGCCGTCAGGCCCGCGGATCTCAGATACTTCCGCACCGCGGCACCTCCGCCGGGTTCGATGCTCTCGAACAGTTCAGCGACCGCATCGACCCCGTGGGGCACAGTGATGCTGTGCGGACCAGAGGCCCCGTCCGGTTCCGAGAAGACCTGATACCCGGGGTCCAGCAGCCGCAGATCCAATTGTTCGTCCGTGCTCGTGCCGAGCAGTTCGAAGAAATGGTCGTAGACGTCGCGCATGAGCAGCCAGGACGGTCCGGTATCGAATCGGAAGCCCTGCTCCTCGATGTTGCCCGCCCTCCCGCCGAGGTGGGTGTTGCGTTCGATCAAGGTCACCTCGTGACCGTCGCGGGCCAACAGCGCAGAGGTCGCGAGCCCGGCGATTCCGCCGCCGATGACGATCGCCCGACTCATCGCAGCTGTCCCATCCGCACCTCGCAGACGGCACGAAGGACAAGCGCCGCCTTGCGCGGACCCGCCACCGTGATCCGCCGTCGCGGGAGCTCTTCGGCCGGCACCACGGACAATCGGTCGGCAAGCGCCGAAAACAGCCGCAGGGCGCAGAGGACGGCCACGCGGGCATCGCTGGGCAGGAGCGGAATTGTCCGGTCCGCAGCTTCGATCTGTGCGCGGATGGCCGTGATCCACTCCGCCTGCGTCCGAGCGTCCACCGTCCCGTTCTCGCTGAGGTAGCTGCGGCCCAGGCGCTGCGTGTCATCACCGAGGTCGCGCAGGAAGTTGACGTTCTGAAATGCCGCGCCGAGGCTGCGGGCACCGTGTTCCAACAGTCGCTCTTCGCTGCGGGAGCACTCCTCGTTGCGCACGAAAATTCGCAGGCACATGAGACCGACGACTTCAGCGGACCCGTAGACGTATTCGGCGTGTGCCCTGCGGTCGAAACGCAGCTGCGCCTCGGTGGCCGTGGTCGGCTGTCCTGACGGGGTCGCCTGCTGTCCCGACGGGATCGTCTGCAGGTCCGTGCGCATGGAGGCGAAGAACGGTCGGGTCAGTTCGACTCCGATTCCGGCTGCGCGGGCGGTGTGGGCGAAAGCGTGGATGATGGGGTTGCTGCTGTAGCCGAGCCTCATGCCGCTTTCGGTCTCGGATTCGAGCTGATCGAGCATCCGACGCTGCTGTTCGGGGGCGAGGCCCGCTTCGGTCGCGACTCCGTCGACGAGTTCGTCTGCGACCCGGACCAGAGCGTAGATGTTGCGCACATGATCCCGGTGGCGAGGGCCGAGCAGTCGCGCCGCGAGACCGAACGACGTCGAATATGCGCCGATGACCGACTTCGAGATCCGGTTCGACACGAACGAATAGCGTCCGAGGGGCCCCAACCGATCAACGTCTCGTTTCATGATCGCCTCCCGTCGAGCGCCTCGATGAGTTCGTCGAGGAGCCTTGCCATATCCGGCCCGATGAGCATCGGTTCGGCCGCAACGAGTTCTCGCGCGTTCGCGGAGAGCTCGTCGATGAGCGCCCGAATCTCGCCTTCTGCTCCGCAGTCGGACAGCAGCGACCTCACTGTCGCTCCCTCCTGCGAGCTGAGGTCCCCGGCACCGAAGTGCGGTTCGATGAGCGGCCAGGCTGAGGTGCGCCGCGCGACGGCGATGATCGCCGTCTCCTTCCCCTCACGCAGGTCCGAATAGGCGTCCTTGCCATGTTCGTCGGGTCTGCCGAAGGTCGAGAGCAGATCATCTTGGAGTTGGTACGCCAGGCCCAGCAGAGCACCCGCCCTGCCGAGGATCGCCTCGGTCTCCGGTGACGCCCCGGAGAGGATCGCTGCGGAGTGCAGAGGCAGCTCGAAGGAGTACGTCGCGGTCTTCTGACGGCTCATCTCCACGACTTCGGCCAGGCCCGAACGGACGCGGCCTGCGCCGAGCGCCACGTCGGTCAGCTCCCCAGAGACCGATTCCATCACCGCCCGATCGAGCTGTTCGAGAAGCCGGGAATGCGAATCGCTCGGCAGCGCTGCGCTGAAGAAGATCTGGTGAGCGGCCGACAGCAGCAGGTCTCCGACCAGCATCGCGGTGTTGCGCGCCGCATGCAGCTGCGAGGCGACGGTCGCCTGCTCGGCCCCGCCGGCACCGCTGCCCGCCTGCCACTCCTCGAGCAGGAGGCCGATGAAGTTCGGACGACCCCGCCGCATGAGGTCACCGTCGATGACATCGTCATGGAGGAGGAAGGCGAAGTGCAGCAGCTCGATACCGGCCGCGATGCGCACCGCCTGGTCTCTGGCCTCGGGACGGCACTGCAGAGCAGACACGGACGGCGAAGGGCCGGGGTCGGCAGGCAGTTCCGGATAAGGACAGGCGCAGAGTGCGTCGAAGGCTCCGATGAGAAGGCGCGGTCGCAGCAGTTTGCCGCCGAGCAGGCACCGCGAAGCGAGGTCCCACGCCTGGGCCGCCGTGGACCCCAGTGCGCCCACCCGATCCGCTCGACTGTCGAGCACACGTCGGACCTCGGACTCGATTTCGGCTGTGACGGAGGGGCCGAACGCGATGCCCTGGGCAATGGTCATCGTTGAGTCCTTCGCTCGAGTGTTGATAACGTACTCGATATACTACACTCAAAGATATTATCTGCCGAAGGTTATTCTTCTACGATCAAGGGGTGAAAGTCAGTAAGATGACACCATGGAGTCATCGGAGGCCCCGGGCGCTCACGACCCGATCACAGAGAACATGTACACCGGCTCAGAGCACAGCTTTCCCGGCGACCTCATCGACTCATCCGACCTGTCGAGCACGGACCGCGAGCAGATTGCTCGGCTCATGAACTCACTCGCCCGACTGCGCGAAGCCGAGCGCCCCCTCTCCGATGCCTCACGCAAGTTCATGAAACTCAGCGAGCCGGACATGCGTGCGTTGCACTACCTCATCGCCGCCAAGCGTCAGAACGCTGTGGTGACCCCGAAGATGCTGTCCATCCACATGGCGATGTCGGCCGCCTCGGTGACGAAGCTGATCAATCGTCTCGAGCGGGAGGGCCACGTGATCCGGAAGCTGCATCCCAGCGACCGCCGCGCCTATGCCATCGAGGTCACCGAGCAGACGGCCCGCTCGGCACGCGAGACCGTCGGGCGCGCCCAGGCCAGGCGAATCTACGCCGCCGCCCAGCTCAGCAGCAGCGAACGCGATGCCGTCATCCGCTTCCTCGACGGAATGACGGACGAGTTGTCCCTGCGCAACGCCGATTGGGCGACCCAAACGTGATCTCGAGTCCCGCAGTCAGCCGCGGCCACCCAAAAGGCGGGCGCAAAGCCCGGCGCAACGGCGAGAGAAGCGCCCCCGCCGTCGAGGCCGAGGAAGGGATTTGGAGGGTTCGCGCCTTCGAACCGGCTCGAGCGGTGCTCCGAGCCCGGGGCCAGTCGACGCAGGCGGGCTTCACCGCGGAGAAGATCCCCCGCGGACTCTTCCGCGCCCATCCGATCCTCATCTCCGACGGCGCAGCTCACGACCGGCAGCGTCGGGAGGTCGCCCGGTTCTTCGCACCTGCCGTGATCGCCGACCGCTACGGCGAGCACATCGCCGCCGCCGCGCAGACGATCGTCGACGAAGCGGCGGTCACCGGGCGGTGCCGACTCGACGAGGCGGCCCTGCACTTCACGGTCGACGTGACATCACGAGTGGTCGGCCTCACCGAGTCCGATACCGCCGGCATGGCCGCACGGCTGGCCGCCTTCTTCCGCCAGCCGCCGGTCGATCTCGCCAAAGCGGATTGGGGGAGGACGACACGCCAATGGGTGCAGGCCGCGGTCAACGGCATCGTTCCCATCCTGCGGTTCTTCGCCCACGATGTCCGCCCGGCCATCCGCGCTCACAGACGCGACCACCGCGGCGATGTCATCTCGCATCTGCTCGATTCCGGGTACAGCACCGGCGACATCCTCGTCGAGTGCATCACCTATGGCACCGCGGGGATGGTCACGACCCGCGAATTCATTGCGATGGCCTGTTGGCATCTGCTCGATGACGAGCAGCTCAGACGCGAGTATCTCGCCGCCGAACAGCCCCGTCGGCTGGCCCTCCTCGAAGAGATCATCCGTGTCGAACCCGTCGTCGGCCACCTCTATCGACGCGCCACATCGGCCATCGACCTCAGCGACGCCGGTGGAACCACCATCCCCGCAGGCGAACTCATCGACATCTGCGTCCGCGCGGCCAACGTCGATGCCGAGGTGTACGGAGACGACGCCGAGGCGATCTGCCCGGGTCAAGGCGGCTCGGCCCCTGCCGCGGGGCTGAGTTTCAGCGACGGTGCCCACAGCTGCCCCGGAAAGCCGCTGGCACTGTTCGAAACCGATGCGCTTCTCCATAGGCTGCTCGCCAGCGGCCCGCGTCTGCTGACCGAACCCAAGATCGAGTGGGACGAGCTCATCGAGAGCTACCGGATCCGCAACATCGATCTCGGATTCTTCGTGCCTGCTCGCCCCGCCCGCACGCCGCAGAGGAATCCATGATCGGCCACTGGGACTACCTCGGCCTCATGGCCGCCTGCCTGCTCATCACGCTGCCTCTCGAACTCGTGTTCTCGGCCCGGGTCTACCGTCGCTGGCCGCTTCTGCTCACGGCCCTGCTCCCGGTCGTCATCGTCTTCTCCGCCTGGGACATCATCGCCATCGCCCGCGATCACTGGACCTACAATCCGCGGTTCGTCACCGGGATCGACCTCGGGTCTCTGCCGCTCGAAGAGCTCGTCTTCTTCCTCGTCATCCCGGTCTGCGCGCTGCTGAGCTACGAAGCCGTCGGCACCACCATCGGATGGGCCGAACGCCGCCTCGCCCGTCGGAGGAAGGCGAGATCCGATGATCGCTGAGTACACCGTGATGACCGTGATCGGCATGCTTGTGGTCGTCGGACTCGAACTCTTCGTCTTCCGCAGCGGGATCTTCCGCCGCGCGAAGTACTGGGCCGCGCTGGTCATCTGCCTGGGCTTCCAATGCCTCGTCGACGGATGGCTGACGAAGCTGTCCGACCCGATCGTCGTCTACAACCCGGACATGTTCCTCGGCATCCGCTTCCCCTTCGACATCCCCATCGAGGACTTCGGTTTCGGCTTCGCCATGATCACAGCGGTGCTCATGCTCTGGCAGTGGAATCTCAACCGTCGCAGCGAGGAGGCGCAGTGAACCCGCGCGATCCCCATGCTCGCCGCCTTCCCGCCACCCCCGGACGTCTCCGGCTCCTGCGCCCGAAGACCGTGACGGTCATCGGGGCCGGCATCGCCGGCCTCTCGGCCGCGACGATTCTGGCCGAACGCGGAGCCGAGGTCACGATTCTCGAATCCGGGCCCCGCCTCGGCGGACGTGTCAGCGCCTGGCCGGTGGACGACGATCGGACGATGAGCCGGGGATTCCACGCGTTCTTCCGGCAGTACTACAACCTGCGCGACCTGCTCAGCCGCGCCGACCCCGGCCTCGATCGTCTTCGACCGATCCCCGACTACCCGCTCACCCGCCGAGGCGGCCCCACCGATTCCTTCGCCTCGATCCCCCGGACCCCCCCGTTCAATCTCCTCGGCTTCGTGCTCACCAGCCCCACCTTTCCCCTGCGGGGCCTGGCCCAGGTCGACCTCGCCGCAGCCGTGGAACTCATCGACGTCGACTTTCCGACATCCTTCTCCCGTTATGACGGAGAATCCGCGGCGGCGTTCCTCGATCGCCTCCGCTTCCCCGACCAGGCCCGGCACCTCGCGCTCGAGGTCTTCGCCCGCTCGTTCTTCGCCGACCCTGAGGACTTCTCCGCCGGTGAGCTCGTCGCCATGTTCCACACCTACTTCGCCGGTTCGGCCGAAGGTCTGCTCTTCGACGTTCCCGATGATGATTACGACACTGCCCTGTGGGCACCGCTGGGGCGGTATCTGCAGGATCTGGGCGTGCGGATCGAGACCCGAACAGCGGCCGAGACGATCGCCCGCTCGCCTCACGGCTGGAGCGTTGAGACCTCGGCCGGCGTCGTCGAATCCGATGCCCTCGTCCTCGCCGCCGATCCTGCCGGGACTCGGCGCCTCATCGCCACGGCAGAGTCACAGACCGACGGTGCCGTGACCGGCCCGCACGGCGCCGGATCCCGGGAGAACGGGATGCCGGACTGGTTCGCCCGAGTCGGCGGGCAGCGCAACGCCCCACCGTTTGCGGTGCTCAGGCTCTGGTTCGCCGAGGCGGTCTCCCCCGACCGTCCCGCGTTCCTGGGCACCAGCGGCTTCGATCTGCTCGACAACATCTCCGTGCTCGAACGCTTCGAAGTCGGTGCCGGCCAGTGGGCGGAAGACCATGCGGGATCCGTGGTCGAACTCCACGCCTATGCCCTGACCGACCTTCCGCCCGACGATGAGCTGGTCGAGCGGCTGCTGGCCGATCTGTACGAGGTCTATCCGGAGACGCGGCAGAGCGCGATCCTCCACCGCGAACTGCTCGTCGAGTCCGATTGCGGGCTCACCGACACCCGGCCCTGGAGCGACCGGCCGGGAGTCTCGACACCCCTGCCCGGCTTGGTCCTGGCCGGTGACCACATTCGGTGCGAGCTGCCCGTGGCACTCATGGAGCGCGCGGCGACCACCGGCTACCTCGCGGCGAACGAACTGCTGGGCGCCTGGCGGGTCGAAGGCACCCCGATCTGGTCACCGCCGCCGCAGGGTCTGCTGCGACGCGGTGCCCTCGGTCGCCTGCGGGGCATGAAAGGAAGCGGTCGATGAGCGAAGGCCCTGAACCCCTCACCCTTGTCTGGTTCCGAGACGATCTGCGCGTTGACGATCACGAAGCTCTGACAGCGGCATGCGCCGACGGGCAGGTGATCGGCATTTGGATCAGAGAGCGCCGCGATGACAACGGACTGGGGCCCCGTCCGCTGGGTGGGGCCGCACGCTGGTGGGCGCACGAGTCCCTGCGCGTCCTTGAAGCCGAGCTCGCACAGCTCGGGATCCCGCTGCTCTTCGCCGCGGGCTCCGCCGCCGATATCATCCCTCAGCTCGCCGCGGACCTAGAGGTCGATACCGTCCGCTGGTCACGCCGCTATGCGCCCGCCTCCCGCCGCCTCGACGCGCAGATCAAAGCGCAGCTCAACGAAGCCGGGTGCGCGGCGCACTCCCATTCCGGTGCGCTGCTCGTCGAACCGTGGACTGTCAGTCCGCAGGGAGGCGACTTCTACAAGGTCTTCACCCCCTTCTTCACGGCCGTGCGCGATCGCACGGTCGGAGACGTTCTCCCACCGCCTCCACAGCAGAAGGCTCTGCCCGAGGCTCGGCTGAGGTCGGTGGGCGCGCACTCCTGGGCGAGTGACCTCGACGGTCTCGGTCTCCTCGACGGAACCGGTACGGGCTCCGGAGACTTCGCCTCGGCCCGGACTCCGCAATGGTGGGCGACGACCGTGGCCGAGCATTGGTCGCCGGGGTGTCGGGAAGCAGCCCGACGACTTCGCAGTCTGAGCGAGGGCATCGACGACTATGCCGAAGCTCATGATGTCCCTGCCGATCCCGACAGCACCTCGGGTCTGTCACCGCGACTGCGTTTCGGCGAACTCTCTCCGCGGCAGCTGCTGAGATCGGCCTGGGATGTGCCGGAGGTGAGCGAGGACGACAGGCACGCGTGGATCAGGCAGCTCTATTGGCGTGAGTTCTCCTGGCACCTGGCCTACCACCTGCCACACGTCGAGACCGAGCCGATGCGGCCGGAGTTCGCGCACTTCCCCTATGAGGATGACCCCGAGGCGCTGGGGCATTGGCAGGACGGCACGACGGGGATAGCGCTCGTCGATGCCGGCATAGCTCAGCTGTGGCAGACCGGGTGGATGCACAATCGGGTGCGGATGGTCGCAGCGAGCTTTCTCACGAAGAATCTGCTCATCCACTGGTGGCACGGCGAACAGTGGTTCTGGGACACCCTTGTCGACGCCGATGAAGCCAACAATCCGGTGTCGTGGCAATGGGTGGCCGGGTGCGGAGCCGACGCGGCCCCGTATTTCCGGATCTTCAACCCCGAACGTCAGTGCGAGCGCTTCGATCCGGATCGAGAATACGTCGACAGGTGGTTGGGCCGCGGACCGGGCGGCCTCACCCAGGCAGAACGTTCAGGCGGGGATGACGAGCCGATCGTCGATCTCAGAACCTCGCGTCAGGCCGCGCTGGCTGCTTATGACCGGATGAAGAACGAGTCGGCCGGCTCCAATTGGTGAACAGCCGCAGCAGATATTCGGCAGGCCCGTAGCGGTGCGACCGCAGCCACCAGGCACTCACGGCAGCCTGGACCGCAAAGATCACAACGGCCAACACGAGGAGCACCGGCGGTGAGACTCGGCCGGCCAGACCGATGCCGATCCCGGAGAACAGGATGAGCCCTGCCACCGACTGGCCGAGATAGTTCGTCAAGGCGATGCGCCCGACCGGCTCGAGGACTCTGCGCAGCCAGCCGCCCCACGGAACGTGCAGGAGTCGAACGAGCGTTGCCACGTATGCGGCGCTGAGGAACGGGGCCGTCACGACGCTCACCGCAGTGGCCCACGTGTTGGTGTCGCCTCCGAGCCACGCGAAAAGCACTCCACCGGGCAGACCCACCGCGAAGCCGATCACCTGGATCCGCCGCAGGAGACTCGACTTCTCCCCCAGGTTCGAGAACAGCCGACGCCGTGCGGCGATCATTCCGATGAGGAACATCGCCAGAGCGGTTGGCCCCTGCAGGGACGCTGCCTGGATGACCAGCAGGTCGAGCCCGGCCAGATGGTGGCCGAGGATGTCGATCGGGCCCCCGAGCATGGTCTGGGTCTGAGCAGCGGCTTGAGAGAGTGCCTCGTCTTGGCTGGGCATGAACATCGAGCGGTCGAGGAACGCGGCACTGATGACGAGCGACAGCGTCACCAACGCGTAGATGATCCCACTCGTCAGCAGCGCCGTCCGATCACGGACGTGATGCATCGCCAAGAGCACCAGGCAGATCACCGCATACGTGGTGAGGACGTCTCCGCTGTAGAGCAGCACGATGTGCCCTGCGCCGAGGATGAAGAGCCCCAATGACCGACGCAGCATCCGCGGCACGAACGCCGCACCCGCCCTGCCCGCGGCGTCCATCTGCAGCACGAAGCTGTAGCCGAAGAGGAAAGAGAAGAGCAGGTAGAACTTCATCGAAAACAGCGCCGCCACAAGGAACCGGACGACAGCGTCGATCGGTGCGGAGAAGTTCGGATCATCGACGAGGTTGCCGGGATAGGCAGAAGCCATGAACGTGATGTTGACGACGAAGATCCCCAACAGGGCGAATCCCCTGAGGGCGTCCACATCATGCACTCGCCCTGCCTGCACGGGCTGCTGTGAAGCTGTTCTCTGAGTCATGAGGATGACAATATCATAGAAACTATATGACTTAAACTATATGGCCTTGTAGAATGATATCTATGCTGGTGGAAGTGGAGGGCGCATGACCGATAACGCAGTTCCCGATTTCTTCAGACGACTCTGGAGACTTCCGGAGGCCCCACAGCAGCGAGGACGGAAATCGACCCTCGACGTGGATACCGTCGTGAGCACCGCCGTCCGCCTCGCCGATGCCAGCGGTCTTGAGGCGGCGACGCTGCCCAAGGTCGCCCTGGAGCTGAACGTGACTGCCATGTCGTTGTACCGACACATCGGGTCCAAGCACGAACTGCTCCAGCTCATGATGGATGCGGCCAGCCGACCGCCCGACCCAGGCTCGGCCGAGGGCGATTGGCGCGAGGGGCTTCGATCATGGGCACGCGATCTGTGGACGCTGTATCAGGAGCGCCCCTGGCTCCCCCGAGTTCCGATCTACCGCGCCCCCTCGGGGCCGAACCAGGTCGCCTGGCTCGAACAGGGCCTCGCAGAGCTCTCCCCCACGGCACTGACCGCGAAAGAGAGACTCTCGGCACTCACCCTGCTCAGCGGCTTCGTCCGCCAATCAGCTCTGCTTCAGACAGAGCTCGAAGAAGGGCGAGAAGACGGACAGGCGAAATCTGAGAGCGAACGCGAGTACGGCACGGCTCTTGCCCAGGTCATTTCCCCAGAGAGGTTTCCGCACCTCGCCGAGGTGCTGTCTGCCGAGGCATTCGGCAGCGAGGACACTGACAGCAGCGAAAACGAACAGGACACCGACTTCTCCGATGGCCTCGAGCTCATCCTCGACGGCCTCTCAGTGCAGATCACGGCGGCAGCACCCGAGTGACCCGGGCCGGGAGGCGTCGACATCCGGCCGAGTCGGCTACTTCACTCTCGCGCCGTCCTCACCGGCCGCCTCGGCGGCGATGTTCTTCACCATGGCGGGAAAGATGAACCGATGGAAGGGGGCGACGAGGGCCCAATAGATGTGACCCCGCGCTCCGGTGGGAATGAAGGTCGCCTTCTGGCGATATTCACAGCCCTCGGCCGACTCCGTCAGTGTGAATTCGAGCCAGGCGTGACCGGAGACCTTCATCTCGGCACGCAGCAGCAGGCGAGAATTCCGCTCCAGCTCTTCGACCTTCCACCAGTCGACGGGATCGCCAATGCGCAGCGTGTCGGGCACCCGCCGGCCCCGATTGAGGCCGGCGCCCCCGACGGCTTTGTCCCACACTCCGCGGACCTTCCAGGCCAAGGGCCAGGAATACCATCCGTTGGGCCCGCCGATGCCCTCGATCACGGGCCATACCTCGGCGGCCGTCACACCGGGGATCACCGTCGACCGTTCATCGGTGAAGACGCGCCGGCCCGCCCACTCCGGGTCGTTGGGCAGCGGTTGGGCCGCCTCGTCGAGCTCTCCGGCATCGGCGACCCAATTCGTGTCCACTGCACCTTCGACTTCGCGACGCAGTGCGAGTCGGACGGCGTCATCGAACCCGATGAGCCCGGTCTCCGGCGGAGGAATGACGTCGTCGACCTCGTGCGATGAGGCCACCGCGTCCTCCTGCAATGACTGGACGAGCGGAAGTGTGAGGCTGAACGGCAGCGGAGTGACCAGACCGACCCAGATGCCCGACAGGGTCGGGGCGGGGAGAGGCAACGCGATCACATGGCGCGGTTTCAGCCCCGCCACCTTCGCGAAGGTCCGCATCACTTCGGCATAGGTGAGAATCTGGCGCGACCCGATATCGAAGGACCGGTTGACCGATTCGTCCACGTCGGCTGCGGAGACCAGATAGTGGAGGGCGTCGCGCACCGACAGCGGCTCGACGCGGTTGGCCACCCAATCCGGTGCCGGCATCCATCTGAGGGTCAGCGCGAGATGGCGGATCATTTCAAACGAGGCGGAGCCGGAGCCGATGATGATTCCGGCGTTGAAGACGATTGCGTCGACTTCGGAGTCGAGCAGGATACGACCGACGTTCGCCCGCGATCGCATGTGCTTCGACAGCTCTCGCTCCTCCGGGTGGAGTCCTCCGAGGTAGACGATGCGACGCACGCCGGCGGACGCGGCTGCACGGACGAAGCTCTTGGCTGCCTCGGCTTCGTGTGCCTCGAAGTCCCCGCCGGAGCCCATGGAGTGCACAAGATAATAGACGGTGTCGATGCCGTTGAGGCTCTCACTCAGACCGCGACCAGTGTCGAGGTCGACGGTGCTCACATCGACCTCACCGGCCCAGGGAACCTGCTCGAGCTTCGCCGGTCGTCGCACCCCGACCCGGACCTCGTGGCCGGCCTGCAGCAGACGGGGTGCCAGCCGACCGCCGATGTATCCGGTCGCCCCGAGCACGAGAACACGGCGCGGAGTGCGGCTCTTCCGGATGACCTCGCCGTCGGGCGCCTTCGAGCGCTTCGGTGTCGAACGGTTCGCTGTCGGTCGGTTCATCAGGGGGTCCTTCCAGCCTGCCGAGATCGGCTGTCATCGACAACTCTACACAGTTTACTAACCCTTTGGATACAATCTACGCTTGGATACCGAAAGGTGGGGGCGTGGTCATGAAAAGGTCCGTCCGAGCGGAGTGCTCGAACGGACCTATCCCCCTAGACCAATGGTCTCAGTGCGCGAAAGCGTCGAGCACCGGTTCAGTCTGCCAGGGCGGAGGCAACGTCATATCGGAGGATCGCGGCAATGCCGTCGGCCATCGGATCATGACTGAGTCCGATCTCCGCCGAAGACTGAATCGCGTCGGCGATGATTCCCGCTTCCCCTTCTGCCGCATCGGCGTCATCGATCAGCAGAGTCGCCACCGCTCCGCGTGCGACTGCCTTCTCGACTTCGGCGCGCCCTTCGACCGCACGGTCATGGGCCTTGCTCTCGGACAGCCGTTCGGAGTTCTCGGCTTCGCGCTCCTCGGCGAGCTTGGTCACGAGGGTTCGCACCGCCACATCGATCGCCTCTTCGGCGCCGTCATCATCGTCGCCGCCTTCCGAGATCTCGTGCAGCAGCTCCTCGGACCGGACCGAGAGTTCGGATTTCACGGCCGTCCTGCCCTGCACTTCTCCCGCCAGCACGACGACATCGGGCGCATTCTCCGTGACGAGCCGATCGACGAAGTCGGACACGCTGCGTGCGTTCGCTTTGATGATCTCGTCGACACGGCGCCGGATCTGGTTGTGTGAGTACGCGCCCCGGCGGGGTTTGTTGATGTCCTCGTCATTGTCGCCGGTCACGTGGACACCATCGGTCTCGCGGCGTTCGCGATCCGGGGTCACGCTGAGCTCGCGGACGGTCGCTCCGTCCTGTCCGGCAATGACGAGAACGACATCGAACTGTCGGCACTCCTGGCGAAGGTAGGCTCCGAGCTCGGGCACGTCTCCGTAGTGCGCTGCGTCGCCCTCTCCCAGTGCCGCGTCCCAATGCTCGTCGAGCAGGATTCCCTGTGGGTTCGCCACGATGGTCCGACCGTCTGTGTGCACCTCGGTGGGCTCGTCGACGAGGGTGATCGCATCGATGGATTCGAGGAGTGGCTCCCCTGCCCCGGCAGAGGTCAGCCGCTCTCTCAGCTCCGACCAGCGCAGGCGGATCTGCGTGTCGGCGTCGGCTGAGGGAGCACGGCCCTCGAGGTAGACGGTGGCATAGGGGCCACCCTGTTCGTAGACCTTGCGTAGCTGACTGCTGTTCATCGCTCTTTCCTCCTCAACATCGGTGGAACCGCCCGCGAAACCTCTCATGGGTCCCGCCACGCTGTGAGCGGTCTTCCCAGCCTCGCATCGTCAACTCACATCTGTAAACGGTCTTGACAAACCGCTTCGACGCTTCTTGGCCGCCAGTCGACGCGAAACTCCGTTCGGGCCCCGGCGGATCGGCTCCGCGGTGCTGACGTGGCAGAATCGAAGCACGTCAATCGTCAATCGTGGGCCGACACTGACCCAACAGACCACAGAACGGCTACGTCAGGCCATTGTCGACGGCGAACTGCCCCCTGGAAGCCTCCATTCGGCCACCGCACTCGGAGAGTGGCTCGGCGTTTCGCGCATCCCGGTGAGAGAAGCCACGGCTGAGCTTGCCCGCCTCGGGCCGGTGAGCATCGAGCCCAACCGCGGGATCCGCATCCTCGAGACCGACATCGACTCCCTCATCGACGGCTTCGAACTGCGGATGATCGTCGAGGTTCCTCTTGCCCGCAAGGCCGCGCTGAGCTCCGATGCCGCAGCGCGAAAGACCCTCGATGACCGATTCACTCAGTTCAGGACCGCGGCGGAAACCGATGACCCCGAGGCGACGCTCCGGGCCGATCGCGACTTCCATTCCGCGGTGCTCGAAATGGCAGGCAACGCCCGTGCCGCCGAGGTTCTGCAGGAGCAGCGCAACGTCGTGGTGGTCGACGTTCAGCTGAGCCGACTACGCCCGAGCGTCGTCTTTCACAACATCTTGGATCTATTGCCGGTGCCCTGTTCATACGATCTGGTCCACTGTTCAGCTAGACTCGCTCGCGACTCATCTAGAATCCCTCACTTCTGACTAGCAGATCACTTGAAGGTGTCCAACGCATGGCTTCGTCACTACGAATTGCAACAGTGTCCTATGTCGACGACAATTTCGGCGACAACCTCATTGGCACCAGTTTTCTCGCGCTACTCGAAGTTGCTCTAGAGAACCATGGCCTTAGCTCCGACGACTACGAGCTCGCTCCGCTGTCGCTAAAGGGCTTCGAAGAATCTCAACTCGAACGCTGTGATGCCATCTTCTTTGGCGGCGGTGGGCTCTTCGGTCAGTCATATCTTGGATTCTACGAGTATATGGACCGGATCACCGCCGCAGCCGACGAGCGTGGGATTCCTGTGGTGTTCTCCTCGATGGGCTTGAACAATATGGGTGCCGACGATGGTCAAGTCGACGCTATAGCCAAGATCGTGAATAAGCGCTGTGTCCGAGCTCTGTCTGTTCGCGAGAATCTACCTCTTTTCCAGGAAGTAGCCAAGGATGCAGCATTCGAGGTGCGACAGGTTGCGGATCCGGCAACTTGGACCAAGTTTGTCTATGGGATGACTGATGTCGTTCCCGATGGCACGATCGGGATCAATGTAGTGCGCGGCGGATTGTTCAGAGCTAATCAGCGCGACTGGGGACTCTCGCAGGAAATGTCGTACCTGGCCGCCCTTGTCACTCTCGCAGAATCCCACGGAATGACCCCCAAGCTGTACACGAATGGGAGCTTGGGAGACAACAATACTTTGCGATTCTTCGCCGAGAAACACGGTCTCTCAGATGAGCAAATCATCCTCCCGCAAACGACCCGAGAGGTTGTCCAGGCGATCGCGACCCGATCAAAGATTGCATCCATACGTATGCACTCCTCGATCATCTCCTATTCATTTGGCATTCCTACTGTCGCTCTGGAGTGGAACGACAAGCTTCCCCATTTCTACGAGGCAATAGGACACCCGGAACGCGTGCTTCCGTTCGATAAGTGGGATGCTGAACAAACATTCCAGATCCTCGATCAGGCAAGTTCGGCGCCCGAAGATAACCCCAAGTACACGGCCTATCTGATGTCCACGTACGCCTACATACATGAGGCGTTGGGCGCCCATGTGCTCAATTCAGACGCCGGTGCACAAAGGTATGACTTCCAGTCAGTCGCGGACTCTCTGGTGGCTAGCCTCGATTTTTCATGGGTAGCTGGTTGCCCATGATTCCGGCTCCGTTGCCGCGTACCGACACTGATTCTGCCATTCGAGCATGACACGACCACCGTGTGTCGCCACGGCCCTGCGGGGATCCA
>NZ_JBNBZD010000022.1:0-65213 GCF_049804075.1 Brevibacterium sp. FAM 24630 | reverse complement strand
AGATCCCGACGAGGACATCGTTGGAGTCAGTAGCAATTAGAGTCATGATGATCGATGGAACGGTCAGTCCCTACTCTGCCAGCCAGTCCCAGACCAGCCACTATCAATACTCACAGTAGCAATTAGGAGGAGAGGGCGTCGGTGTCCTCGTCGACCCAGCCCTTCGACCGTTCCACGGCCTTGTTCCACAGGCGATAGACGCGATCGACCTTCTCCTCGTCCATCGACGGGTCCCAGCGTTTGTCCTCACGCCAGTTGGCCTTGACATCCTCCTCGCCGTTCCAGAACTTCACCGCGATTCCGGCCGCATAGGCCGCCCCCAGTGCCGTGGTCTCGACGACCTCGGGACGGATGACGGGCACGCCGAGGAGGTCGGCCTGGAACTGCATGAGCGTCTCGTTGGCGACCATGCCGCCGTCGACCTTGAGCTCGGTGAGCTCGACGCCGGAATCGAGGTTCATCGCGTCGAGGACCTCGCGGGACTGGAACGCCACGGACTCGAGCGAGGCACGCGCAATGTGGTTCTTGTTCACATACCGGGTCAGACCCACGATGGTGCCGCGGGCATCGGACTCCCAATGCGGCGCGAAGAGACCCGAGAACGCCGGCACGATATAGCAGCCGCCGTTGTCCTCGACCTTCTTGGCCAGGGTCTCGACCTCCGGAGCGTCCTTGATCAGACCGAGGTTGTCGCGGATCCACTGCACCAGCGAACCGGTCACCGCCACCGACCCCTCGAGGGCGTAGACGGCATCGGCGTCACCGATCTTGTAGGCCACGGTCGTGAGCAGACCGTTCTTGCTCGCCACCGGCTCGTTGCCGGTGTTGATGAGCATGAAGTTGCCGGTGCCGTAGGTGTTCTTCGCCTGCCCCTTCTCGAAGCAGGCCTGACCGAAGGTCGCCGCCTGCTGATCGCCGAGGATGCCGCAGATCGGGGTGTCGATGATCAGTCCGTTCTTCGCCCCGTAGCCGTAGATCTCCGAGCACGACTTGATCTCCGGCAGCATCTCGACGGGGATGCCCATCTCCCCAGCGATCTCGGCGTTCCAGTCGAGGGTGTCGATGTTCATCAGCATCGTCCGCGAAGCGTTCGTGACGTCGGTGACGTGGAGGCCGCCGTTGACCCCGCCGGTGAGATTCCAGATCACCCACGTGTCCATCGTGCCGAAGAGGAGATCACCGGCCTCGGCGGATTCCTTGACCCCGTCGACGTTGTCGAAGATCCATTTCGCCTTCGGCCCGGCGAAGTACGTGGCCAGCGGCAGACCGACACGGTCCTTGTACTTATCGGCCCCGTCATCGCCGGCGAGCTCATCGCAGATCTTCTGCGTCCGGGTGTCCTGCCACACGATCGCGTTGTAGACGGGCTCACCGGTGTGCTTGTTCCAGATCACGGTGGTCTCACGCTGGTTTGTGATGCCGACGCCCTCGAGCTGATGGCGGTTGATGTTCGCCCGGGTCAGCGCCTGGCCGATGGCTTCGTTCGTGTTCTTGATGATCTCGACCGGGTCGTGTTCGACCCATCCCGCGCGAGGGAAGATCTGCTCGTGTTCGAGCTGACCGGACGAGACGATCTGGCCGTCGTGGTCGAAGACGATCGCCCGTGACGAGGTGGTGCCCTGATCGATGGCGAGGATGAACTTTTCCTGACTCATTCTGACTCCTGTGTCGAGGTGGTTGTCTGTGATCGTACTCAGATGAGGGCTCGGGAGACCACACCTGCAAGGACGGCGCCGACCAGTGGGCCGAAGACCGGCACCCACGAGTATGCCCAGTCCGAGCCGCCCTTGTTCGGGATCGGCAGGAGAGCGTGGACGATGCGGGGCCCGAGGTCGCGAGCAGGGTTGATCGCGTAGCCGGTGGGGCCGCCCAGCGACGCGCCGATCGCGACGACGATGAGCGCCACGGCCAGAGGACCGAGCCTGTCCGGGGTGCCGCCGAAGAGGAGGACGACGATGACGAGCACGAAGGTCGCGATGACCTCGGTGACGAAGTTCCAGGCGTATGAGCGGATCTCCGGGCCGGTCGAGAAGGTGCCGAGGATGTTGCCGGGGTCCTTCTCCTCGTCGTAGTGCTTCTTGTACACCGCCCAGGCGAGGAACGCACCGATCATCGCTCCGATCAGCTCGGCGGCGAGGTAGGCGATGGTGTTGCTCACGGTGACGGGGATCCCGTCCGCGTACTCTGCGGCCCCGCTGAACAGGATGCCGAATGTCACGGCCGGGTTGAGGTGCGCTCCGGTCTTGTAGGCGACATAGACGCCGGCGAAGACGGCAAGTCCCCAACCGAAGGAGATCAGCAGCCAGCCGCCCCCGTTGCCCTTGGTCTTGCCGAGGACGACGTTGGCGACGACGCCGACGCCGAGCAGCATGAGCATCGCCGTGCCAGCGATCTCGTGAAGGAAGATAGTGCCCATATCTCACAAACTCCTATTGTTTGTCTTTCCGGTGGGTGTTCCGGTCGATGGTCGACCCGGGCGATGCTCCGGGGGCGGTCGATATTCGGTTGTCGTCCCGCACGTCGTTGTGAACGACTCAGTGGAGGGTTTCACCGACCAGAGCCGCCGCCGAGGCGTCGTCATCGGTGGACTCGGCCGCGACCTGGGCGTCGACGTGGGCGTTGAATTTCTCGACCTCGGCCGACACCCGGTTGTCGTCCCAGCCGAGCACCGCGCCGACGATGGCGGCGACCGCCTCGGCGGCGTTCTTGCCCCGATCGCGGGTTTCGTAGTTCAGCCGCATGCGGCGTTCGATGATATCGCCGAGGTGGACGGCCCCCTCTGCGGCGGCCGCATAGTAGGCCTCGACGCGCAGATAGCGGTCGGCACCGTCCAGAGGCCGACCGAGTTCGGGATCCTCGTCGACGAGGTCGAGCAGATTCTCGATGAGGGTGCCGTAGCGACGGATGAGCCGACTGACCCGGTCTTCGTCCCAGCCGTACTTCTCAGCGATCCCGGTCTGACCGCGACGCAGCGCGCCCACGCCCTGGGCACCGAGCAGCGGCACGGATTCGGTCAGTGACCTGCGGTCCTTCGCATCGTCGCCGAGGACGAAGTCGACGGCGTCTTCGGCCATCACCCGGTAGGTGGTGAATTTGCCGCCGGCGATCGCGGCAAGTCCGGGTTCGACTTCCATCACAGTGTGTTCCCGGGAGACCTTCGTCGAGGCCTGCCCTTCCTTGACCACGGGCTGCAGCAGCGGACGCAGACCCGAGTACACTCCGATGACGTCCTCCCGGGTGAGTTTGTCGGCGAGGATCGCATTCGCATGCTCGAGCAGGTACTCGATGTCCTTCGAGGTCGCCACGGGACTGTCGACGTCTTCGGTCCACGGAGTGTCGGTGGTGCCGATGACCCAATAGCCTTCCCAGGGGATGACGAAGAGGACGGATTTCTCCGTCTTCGAGATGATCCCCGTTCCCGGGTCGGCTTTGATCTTGTCCTGGGCCACGGTGATGTGCACACCCTTGGAGGCGAGCACCTTGAGTCCGGCATCGGCCTTCGCCAGGTCCTGCTGCTCCTCGGTCCATACGCCCCCGGCGAGGATAGTGCGACGGGCGTGGATATCGAATTCCTCTCCGGTGACCTCATCCCTGGCATGCACACCAGTGACTTGGTCGCCGTCATGGAGGTAGCCGATGACCGAGACGTGGTTGGCAGCGGCCGCACCGTAGCCGACAGCCGAACGCACGAGCGTCATCACGAACCGCGCATCGTCGACCTTCGCATCGTAGTATTCGAGCGCACCGACGGCGGCATCGTCGGCCAGCCCCGGGAAGTGTGCGCTCAGCGCCTTCTTGGACAGATGCCGATGCATCGGCACGGCTCGTTTGCGGCCCGGTCGGGTGGCCATCGTGTCGTAGAGGAGGACGCCGGAGCCGATGAAGGCACGGTCGATGAGACGGTGCTCGAAGGGGAAGACGAAGGCGACGGGCTCGACGAGGTGAGGAGCGGTGTGCTGCAGCAGCAGGTCACGTTCCCTCAGCGCCTCGGCGACGAGTTTGAAGTCGAGCATCTCGAGATAGCGCAGACCACCGTGCATGAGCTTCGAGGACCGAGATGAGGTGCCGGAGGCCCAGTCCTTCGAATCGACGACTCCGACCTTGAGACCGCGTGTGGCCGCGTCGAAGGCAGAGCCTGCGCCGGTCACACCACCGCCGACGACGAAGACGTCGAGTGGATCGGCCGCCGTTGTGTTCTTGAGGGTCTCGAGGGCCTGTTCGCGGTAGTGCGGGGACAGCTCACCATTTCGCATCGGCAGAAGCGTGCTTTCTATCAGACGTTCGGACATCCACCATTGTCATCCCGGTTCGGGACGATGAGTCGAGCCGGAAGCGGATAGTCAAAAACTAGCAGGCAATTCTGAGGTGCGATACTGACCGGTAGACAACAAGCGACGACGAGGCGGCCGAATCAGTCGAGTGCGGCGACCGCTTCGACGCGCATCGTCGAGGACTGCTCGGCCGAATCCAGCAGGTCGAGTTTGCGCATGATGATGCCTTCGCGCAGTGCCCACGGCGAGATGTTCATGACGCCGATGTCGAAGATCGTGAATGCCGCTTCGGCGACGATCGCACCGGCGAGCACCTGACCGGCACGGGCTTCGGAGACGCCGGGCAGCGTCGCCCGCGCCGCCGGGGTGCGTGTGGCCAGGGTATCGATGATGCCTTCGAGATCGCGACGGAAGAGTTTCCTCGGGGCGTAGATGCCGTCCCCGCTCGGGGCGGCACCGGCGATGCGGGCCAGGGAGCGGAACGTCTTCGAAGAGCCGACGACCTGGTCGGGCACGCCGACCCTGTTGATGTCACCGGCGATGCGTCCGATCTGCGCCCGTGCGTGTTTGCGCAGTTTGTGGATGTCCTCGGCCGAAGGGATGGGGTCCGGCAGGAAATCCGAATAGGTGCGTCCGGCGCCGAGCGGAACCGACACGGCCGCTTGCGGGTATTCGTCCTGACCGACCGCGATCTCCAGAGAGCCGCCGCCGATGTCGAGCAGCAGGATCTTTCCGGCCGACCAACCGAACCAGCGGCGAGTGGCGAGGAAGGTCACGCGGGCTTCGTCCCGGCCCGACATCACATTGAGGGTGACCCCGAGCTGAGCGTTGATCGTTTCGATGAGCGCCACCCCGTTCGGGGCATCGCGGACCGCCGAGGTGGCGAAGGCGAGTATCTGCTCCGCCCCCTGGTCCTCCGCGATCTCGACGGCTTCGGCGATGAACGAGTGCAGACGTTCCTGGCCCTCCGCATCGATCGTTCCGTCGTCGCTGAGGTACTCCGCGAGACGCAGCACCTCCTTGTGCGAGGTGGCAGGCAGGGGCGGTGCTCCGACGTGAGCGTCGACGACGAGGAGGTGGACGCTGTTGGAGCCGATATCGAGGACTGCAAGACGCATTCGCTCAGTTTATCCCGTCTTCAGGCTTCGCCGTCTGTTGCCCACGCGGACTTCGCGAACGCGAAATCCGGCGGTCGTTTGGCGAAGAAGGCCTCCTGCCCGCGCGTGATCTCCTCCCGGTACGCCGAATCCAACCACCGAGGCGGCTCCTCACCTGCAAGCAGATTCCCGTCGAGGATCGCTTTGGCCCCGACCTGGCTGAGCCGGGACAGGCCGACGATCCGCTCCCCCAGTGCCTGCGCCGCAGCCAGGGGAGTCGGCGTCGTGTCATGGAAGAAGCCGAGTTCGGCCATCTTCTCGAACTTCACGATCGACGCTGTGATCAAGAGGTACCTGGCCCAGGAGTCTCCGAGGATCTGCGCCAGACGCTGGGTGGGCCCGGCCGGGTAGACAAGGCCGAGCTTCGCGGCGGTCACACCGAAGATCGACCCGGGGGCGGCGATGCGGATGTCGCAGGCGGCAGCGATCTCGGTGCCTCCGCCCACGCAGTTTCCTTCGATCGCCGCGATCGTCGGAGTCCGCGAATTCGCTACGGCCGCCTCGGCGGAGGAGTTGAGCTCCCAGAAGTCGGCCAGCGGAACATCGAGGTCGGCGATGTCCGAACCGGCGGAGAAATGCCCGCCGGCACCGGTGATGATCAGCGCACCGATCGAGTCATCGGCGTCGACGGAGGCGATGATCTCCGGCAGCGCCCGCCACATCGCACGCGAGATCGCGTTGCGTTTCTTCCTCCGATCGATGACGAGGGTTCCGACCCCACCGGTGACGGTGAAGTCGAAACCCTCGAGATCGACCGGACGGTACAGACCGTCAGGTCCCATAATGCTGTTCTGCCTTTCGGACCTCTCAGCCCCGGTTGTCCGGGACCTCACGCTGGTCCTCACCGTCGTAAGCACTCAGGGGACGGATGAGGGCGTTGTTCGCCTGCTGCTCGAAGATGTGAGCGGTCCATCCGGTGATGCGGGCCATCACGAAGATCGGAGTGAACTGCTCGGTGTCGAAGCCCATCAGGTGGTAGGCCGGGCCCGAAGGGTAGTCGAGGTTGGGGTAGATTCCCTTGCGCTCGACGAAGTCCTCTTCGAAGGCGTTGTACAGATCGAGCAGATCCTTGGCGCCCTTGGCCTCGACCATGTCCTCGAAGGCCTTGCGCATGGTGGGAACGCGCGAATCGCCGTTCTTGTACACGCGGTGGCCGAAGCCCATGATCTTCGCCTTCTTGGCCAGCGCCTCGTCGATCCAGGCCGAAGCCCTGTCGGCGGTGCCGACCTCTTCGAGCATCGCCATGACCGCTTCGTTCGCGCCGCCGTGCAGGGGGCCCTTGAGCGCACCGACGGCACCAGCGACGGCCGAATAGAGGTCGGACGTCGTCGAGGTGATCACGCGGCCGGTGAACGTCGAAGCGTTGAACGAGTGCTCGGCGTAGAGGATCATCGACACGTCGAAGCAGCGCACGACCTCTTCGGTGGGAACCTCGTCGAAGACCATCTTGAAGAAGTTCGCGGCATAGCCGAGATCCCTGCTCGGAGCGACGGGATCGAGACCGTGACGGCGACGGTGGTCGATGGCCACGATCGTCGGCAGCTGCGCGTAGAGGCGCTCGGCCTTGGCCAGGTTCGCCTCTTCGCCCTCGACATCGGCTTCGGGGTCGACGGCGCCGAGGTAGGCCACGGCCGTCTGCACGACGTGCATCGGGTGGCAGTCCTTCGGCAGGTCGAGAATGAGCTGGATGAGCTTGTCGTCGATGGCACGCTGGGCGCGCTCACGCTCTTGGAATTCCTCCAGCTGAGCCTCGGTGGGCAGTTCGCCGTTCCAGATGAGGTAGGCGACGTCCTCGAAGCTGCGCTTGGCGGCGAGCTCCTGGACGGGGTAGCCGCGGTAGGTCAGCGAGTTCGTTTCCTGGACTACTTTCGAAACGGCCGTGGTGTCGACGACGACGCCGGCAAGGCCCTTCTTGATTTCTTCGGTCACTGGTGACCCTCCTGTGAGAAGTTGAATACTGCGGCGTCAAAATCGTTGTACGCAGCGTAGTCGATCGTGTCGTACAGGTCCGCACGGGTCTGCATGCCCTCGAGCAGGTCCACCTGAGTGCCCTTGTCCCGAATGGTCTCCAGGCCCGTCTTGATCGCACCCATGGCGATGCGCAGAGTCGTGACCGGGTAGATCACGAGCTTGACTCCCGCATTCGCCAGCTGCTCTGTTGTGAACAGTTCGCTCTTTCCGAATTCCGTCATGTTCGCCAGGATCGGCACATCGACGGCCGACGCGAAGGTCTCGAACTCGCCGAGGTCGCGCATCGCTTCGGGGAAGATCATGTCCGCTCCCGCATCGACGTAGGCCTTGGCCCGGTCGATGGCGGCGTCGAGACCTTCTCCGGCGCGAGAGTCCGTGCGGGCGCAGATGACGAAGTTCTCATCGCGACGGCCCTTGACCGCCGCTTTGATCCGCTTGGACATCTCGGCCGCGGTCACGACCTCCTTGCCGTCGAGGTGGCCGCAGCGTTTCGGGTTGACCTGGTCTTCGAGGTGCATGCCCGAGATCCCTGCGTCCTCGAACTCCTGGACGGTGCGGGCCACGTTCATGGCTTCGCCCCATCCGGTGTCGGCGTCGATGAATGTCGGCAGGTTCGTCACTCGCGCGATGTTGCGTCCGTGGTCGGCCACCTCGGTGAGCGTGGTCAGCCCGATATCGGGCAGACCCATGGCCGCGGAGAATGCACCGCCGGAGATGTAGACGCCTTCGAAACCGGTCTGCTCGATGATCTGAGCGTTGATCGGGTTGATGGCGCCGGGGAACTGGACGATCTTGTCGCCGGCGAGGAGTTCGCGGAACTCAGCGCGACGCTCGGCCGGGGTTGCCTGTGCGCCGAGCATCAGAAGATGCCCTTCGATCCGCTGTGCTCGAGTCCGTCGACGACGAAGCTGAGTTCGCCCACACCCGAGGCATCGAGGTTTTCGAGGTTCTCAGCGAGGTCGAGGAACCGGGCCTGCTCCGCGTCGGAGATGACGCCCTCGGCGAGGGTCTTGAACTTCTCGATGTAGTTCGCCCGGGCGAAGGGACGCGCACCGAATGGGTGGGCATCGGCCACGGCGATCTCGTCGGTCAGTGTCGATCCGTCGTCGAACTCGATCTCCACGCGGCCGCCGAAGGCCTTTTCGTTCGGGTCGGTCGAGTGGTAGCGACGGGTCCACTCCGGGTCCTCAGTGGTTTCGATCTTGTGCCACAGCTCGACGGTGTCGGGACGACCGGCGCGCTCGGGAGCGTAGGAGTGCTCGTGGTGCCAACCCTGGTCCTGCATGGCCACGGCGAAGATGTACATGATCGAGTGGTCGAGGGTCTCGCGGCTGGCCTTGGGATCCATCTTCTGCGGATCGTTCGCGCCGGTGCCGATGACGTAGTGGGTGTGGTGCGAGGTGTGGATGACGACGCGCTTGATCTTCGTCAGATCCTCGATCTGTCCGCCGAGCTTGCGCGCAAGGTCGATGAGCGCCTGCGCCTGGTACTCGGCCGAGTGCTCCTTGGTGTAGGTGTCGAGGATCGCACGCTTCGCTTCGCCCTGGCCCGGCAGCGGGACGGTGTAGCGGGCCTCGGGGCCGGAGAGGATCCAGGCGATGAAGCCGTCCTCGCCTTCGTAGATCGGGTTCGGTGCGCCTTCGCCGCGCATCGCACGGTCGACGGCCTCGACGGCCATCTTCCCGGCGAAGGCGGGAGCATGAGCCTTCCAGGACGAGATCTCGCCCTTGCGCGACTGACGGGTCGCGGTGGTCACGTGCAGCGCCTGCTGGACGGCCTGGAAGGTGACCTCGGTGGGCAGGCCGAGCAGCGCGCCGATGCCGGCGGCCGCGGAGGGGCCGAGGTGGGCGACGTGGTCAATCTTGTGCTCGTGCAGGCACATGCCCTTGACCAGGTCGACCTGGATCTCGTAGCCGGTGGCGATGCCGTTGATGAGGTCCTTGCCGCCGATGCCCTTGTGCTGGGCGACCGCGAGGACGGCCGGGATGTTGTCGCCGGGGTGCGAGTATTCGGCAGCGAGGAACGTGTCGTGGAAGTCGAGTTCACGCACGGCCACACCATTGGCCCAAGCGGCCCATTCCGGAGAGAAGCGATCGGTCACGGGCAGACCGAAGATGTTGGCACCCGGGTTGAACGGATGAGCCTGCGCCTGCTCACGAGCGTGCGTCGGAGCGGAGCGGCGCACCGAGGCGGCTGCCACGGCGGCGTTGTCGATGATGCGGTTGATGACCATCTCGGTGACGTCTGCGTCGACCGGCGTCGAGTCGGATGCGACTTCGGCGATCTTCCAAGCGAGCTGATCTTCGCGAGCCAGGTTCTCTGAGCTCTTATGAGTGCGGACTTCATGATTGATCATGGATACCCCTTCATAGTCCTTGACCGGAACTGGTCGTCAGGTGCTGACCCCACTGTAGGTCACGGCACTCGGCAGATCTCTGCCGGTCGGAGATTTATCTCGACATCAAGATATTTTACCCGATGTGTGCGCTGGTTCACCAACAGGGTCCGATGCCTCTTCTGCACCGACCCCCGATATGGGACGATTGCCTCATGACCCGCACTGCATTGGACTTCGATGAGAACTGGTTCGACGATGCGGAGTTCGCCCGCCTGCGCAGACGGATCCCCATCCCCTACGTCAACGCGATCCCCGTGCGAGTCGGCGAGGCCGGCAACGTCGAACGCATCGGACTGCTGCTGCGCAGCCTCGAGGACGGAACCCTGGGCCGCGAGGTCGTGGGCGGGCGCATCCGCTTCCACGAATCGATCCGCTCCGCGCTCATGCGGCACGCCGAGAACGACCTCGGCCCGATGGCGCTGCCGGTCATCCCGCCGTCGATCTCCCCGTTCCACATCGCCGAATACTTCCCCACCGAAGGCTCCGGCCTCCTCCACGACCCCCGGCAGCACGCGATCTCGATGTGCTTCGTCCTCGAGGTCCGCGGCGAGTGCACTCCACGAGCCGATGCCCTCAGTCTCGACTGGCTGACCCCCGAGGAGACCCTGCGCCCCGATATCACCAGCGAGCTCTGCCACGGTCAGGATTTCATCCTCAAGGCCGCGCTCACCCATCTGGGCTTCCCGGTCTGAGACTGCGGTTCTCACAGACACCGTTTTCTACATTCCGTAGAATAACCTTGGTAGACTGGTGGCGACGCAGACGATACCGCTGGTCGGGGCCGTCGTCGGCGTCTGGGTTGGCCAGGCCCCGAGGGAGAGGTCCGAGATGTCTGCCCAGTCCCCAATGCCCGAGTCCCACACCCCCGAAACACGTCCGGCTGATGCCCAGCCGTCCGAGTCCGGTCTCAACCGAGAATTCGGCGTCCTCGTCGGCTTCGACGGCTCCGAACTCGCCGGTCTCGCGGTCCGGTGCGGCGCGCTGGAAGCCGAACGACGCAAGACCACGTTGACCGTCGTGACCGCATATCCGCTGCCGACGATGATCTACCCGAACATGGCGTCGATTCCCAGCGAGCCCGAGGACGCGATAGCGAAGCAGGAAGCGGAGAAGATCCTCGCCGAGGCGGTCGAACTCCTCCGCGATCATCCCGGAGAGAAGAGCTTCCGCACCGTGCCCGGCGATGCGGCCGGCTCGCTCATCGCGCTGAGCACCGATGCCGAGGTCATCATCCTCGGCGCGCGGGGCCGAGGCGGCTTCATGGGCCGCGTCCTCGGCTCGGTGTCCACCGCCGTGCCGGCTCACGCGCATTGTCCGACGATCGTCGTCCCCCACCATGCCGCGAACGCCGAGGCGGACGGACCGGTGGTCGTGGCCGTCGACGGTTCGGACACCGGCCGGGTCGCCATGGTCACCGCGGCCGCCGAAGCCGCCCTGCGCCGAACAGCACTCGAAGTCGTCGCGGTGCTTCCGGCGGGAGAGGAATGGCTCTACTGGTACCCCGAGCTCGAGCTCAGCTCCGAAGTCACGGGACGGCGGCAGAAGCAGATCGCTGCCGGACTGGAGGAAGAGATCGCGCAGCTGTCCGAGCAGTTCCCGGATCTCGAGGTGTCCTCCTCGGTGCCGGTCGGTGACCCCACGCAGACGCTCGTCGAGATCAGCGCCAGGGCGCAGCTGACGGTGATGGGCACGCGCGGACGAGGACGGTTCCGCAGCGTCCTGCTCGGCTCCGTCTCACGCGGAGTCCTCAATCATGCCGAGGGCACGGTGATGGTCGTCCCGAGCTGACAGCAACGGCACCTGACAGCGCGGCGGCACCTGAGGGTCCGCGGACCGGACAGCTCCGTGCCGGGGCCCGCTCTCCCCTGTTGTACAGTGGTGGCTACGACAGGGGAGCGCCGTCAGGGGCGCTGAGAGTGCAGAAGAAGCTGCAGACCCTCGAACCTGATGCGGCTAGGACCGCCGAAGGAAGTCGAGACTCTTCACCCCTCCTTGTATGAGGAGGCACAATGCCGAAAACCACCACACCGAAAACCACCTCCGCCGCGGCGACCGCACACACCAGGGCTCCGAAATCGAAGCAGTGGCGGGTCGTGGACTATGTCACCACCGCCGTGCTCGGCATCGCCGTCGGGCTCGTGTTCTGGGTGTTGGCGCTGAGCTGGAAGGTCCTCGAACTCGCCTTCCAGGCCTTCCCGCCCTCTATCGGGCTCATCGCTGGCCTGTGGGTCCTCGCCGGCCCCTTGGCCGCTGCGATCATCCGCAAGCCCGGAGCCGCGCTCCTGTGCGAACTCATCGCCGCCATCGTCGAGGCGGTCCTCGGCTCACACTTCGGAGCCACCGTGCTGCTGTCCGGGTTCATTCAGGGCCTCGGTGCCGAACTCGTCTTCGCCGCCTTCGGCTACAGGCGGTTCACGCTCTGGATCACCGCACTGTCAGGGGTCGTGGCCGCGGCGTTCATGGCTGTGAGCGAGAACATCATGTACAACGCCGAATGGCAGTTCGGCTATCAGGCGATCTACGCGGTGTGCGCCATCGTCTCCGGCCTCGTCCTCTCCGGCATCGGCGCCTGGTACGCGTATCGGGCGATCGCAGCCACCGGGGCGCTGAGCTCGTTCGCCTCCGGTCGCCTGCGCTGATGGCACTGCCGATCACGGCACGCGGATACTCGTGGACGCATGCCGATCGCGATACACCGGCTGTCGGGCCCCTCGACATCGACATCGCCGCGGGTGAGAAGGTCCTCCTCCTCGGCCCCTCGGGGGCCGGCAAGTCGACTCTGCTCCATGCCATCGCCGGCGTCCTGCCCGAGGAGTCCGGCGAATCCAGCGGTGAGCTCCTCGTCGGCGGCGAGGCTCCGAATCCTCGCCGAGGCGGCACCGGACTGGTCCTGCAGGATCCCGATTCGCAGGTGATCTTCTCCCGCATCGGCGACGATGTCGCCTTCGGGATGGAGAACCTCGGTCTGCCCGCCGAGACCATCGAGGCTCGGATTCCCTCGTCTCTGCGTGCCATGGGACTCGACCTGCCCGCCGAGCATCCGAGTGCGGCGCTGTCCGGCGGGCAGAAGCAGCGTCTAGCTCTGGCCGGCATCCATGCGATGTCGCCGGAGGTCATCGTCCTCGACGAGCCGACGGCCAATATCGATCCGTCTTCCGCGCCCGGCGTCCGTGATGCCGTCCTTGCCGTGCAGGCCGAGACTCAGGCGACCATGCTCGTCGTCGAACACCGCGTGGGGCTGTGGCTCGATCACGTCGATCGGGTGATCGTGCTCGGCCGGCAGGGAATCCTCGCCCAGGGCGCTCCGAGTCGGGTCTTCGGTCATCCGAATCTCTCAAGCGTTCTCATCGACTGCGGGATCTGGGTGCCCGAGGATCCCTCACGATCCCGCGATGACCGTACCCGGTCGCTGAGCGGATCCGGCCGGACCGATGGTGAGCCCGAACGGTCACGGGTCCTGTCCGACCGGGCGGACGACCGCCTCGGCGAGGTGCTGCTGCGCACGGAGGAACTCAGCGTTGCGCGACCGCGGATGCGCGCGCCCGCGGTCGCCGGCCTCGATCTGAGTCTGCGCGCCGGGCAGGCGCTCGGCCTCGTCGGCCCGAACGGGGCCGGGAAATCGACGACAGCACTGACCATGGCCGGGCTCATTCCCGAATTCGCCGGCGCGGTCCACGCCGAGGCAGAGCTGCGTGACGGACTCAGACGCACCCGCCCCTTCGCCTGGCCTTCTGCTCAGTTGGCCCCGCGCATCGGGATGGTCTTCCAGGAACCCGCGCATCAGTTCCTCGCTTCCAGCGTCGCCGGCGAACTCGAACTCGGTCCGCGACTGGCCGGCTGGTCGAGTGCCGAGATCGCGACACGAGTGGATGACCTGCTCGTGTCACTCGGTCTGGCCGAACTCTCGCAGACGCACCCGCAGAGCCTGTCCGGAGGAGAGAAACGGCGCCTGTCGGTGGCGGCCATGATGGCACCTCGACCGCGAGTCCTCATCGTCGACGAGCCGACCTTCGGTCAGGATGCGCTGACGTGGGCGGGACTGGTCGAGATGTTCCTCGATGCTCTCGCGCACGGATCTGCGGTCGTGGCGGTCAGTCACGATCAGGCGTTCCTCGAGGCGATCGGGGCCGATCTCCTCGATCTCGGCGACCACGGTGGTGGGGCCACGACTCTGTCCGCCGACGTCCAGGTCAGGGCCGGTGATCGCGGTGAGTAAACGACTCGTGCGGGTGCGCTCCTCCCCCACCGAGGCGGCCGTTCCGGATCCGGGCCAGCTCATTCCCGTCATGCGCAGCACCCTCGTGGTTCGGTGCAACCCGCTGACGAAGATCGGCGTGGCACTCATCCTCATGGTCGGGGCTCTGCTGAGCATCGATCTGGTCTCGGCCGGAGTCGTCTTCGTCTTCTGCCTTCTTGCCCTTCCGGCCACGGGTCTCGACCTGTCGGCCGCGGCGAAGAGACTGTGGTTCCTGCCTGCCGGCGCCCTGCTCGCGGCCTGGGGTACCGCCTTGCTGGCGGAGAAGACCGGACCCGTCGTCGTCGACTTCGGACCGATCCTATTCACCACCGGATCGCTGTCCGCAGCCGCCGCGATCTTCCTCCGGGCTCTGGCCCTGGCGATTCCGCTCATCGTGCTCGCCTCGACGATCGATCCGCGCGACCTGTCCGATGCGCTCATCCAACATCTGCGCCTGCCCGAGGTGGTCGTGGTCTCTGTGCTTGCCGCCTCGCGGCTCCTCGGACTCCTGGTCAGCGAATGGCAGGTGCTGTCGATGGCGCGGCGAGCCAGGGGTGTGGCCGGAGGTTCGCTGCTGCGGAGGACTCACAGCCTCTTCAGCGGGGTGTTCGTCCTGCTCGTAGTCTCGATTCGTCGCGCCACCACACTGGCGATGGCGATGGAGGGCCGTGCGTTCGGTCGTCCCGGCCGGACATGGCGCAGGCGCTCACACTTCGGGATCCGGGATCTCGTGGTCGTGCTCATCAGCCTGGCCGTCTGTGCACTGGCGATCGTCGCCGCGCACCTGCTGGGGACCTGGAATCCGATCATCGGCTGAAGCTGAGCCGAAGCGCTTCAGTCCCGGGCCGACGGGCCTGCGAGCCGGCTGAGGAAGTCCTTGCCGAAGGCCCGCCAGTCTTCGAGAGCGTCCGGGCTCGGCAGCTTCGAGGTGGTGAGGACGACGAGAGTCTTGTCGTCGCTCTTCGCCTCGGCGGCGACTTCGACCTTGATCCCGCCGTCGAGGTCCGCTCGCCAGAAGGAGCGCTTCGCGGTCTCGGAGGTGCGGGGTTCTCCCTCGAGGGCCGCTCCGTTGAGAGTGCCGTCGACGAAGGAGGCGAACTTCGCGATGAGGTCGCTGCGCTGACCGGAAATCGTGCGGGAGACAGCCACGTCGAAGGTGCCGTCGGCACGCTGCCCCGGCACCCGCCGACCGATCTCCTGCTCGTAGGCGACGACTGCACCTTGGACCCACCAGCCGTGGTTGTCGACTTGGCCTTCGAACTGCGGATAGAGAGCGTCGGCAAGTTCTCTGTGACTCGCCGACGCTCCCCCGGCCGCCTCGAGGCGAGCGCGGGTGTCCTCCCACTTCTCGCCGAGGGCGGTCTCGATCGCCGGAATGTTCATCCCTCTGGTCGCCATGGCAGAAGTCTAATCTCTGCGGCGCCCAATAGCGACGGTTCAGGCCGGTCCGGCGATCAGTCGATCTTGAGTTCGCCCATCTCGTCCCAGCCTTCGCCGTCGATCTTGCGGGAGATGATCTTCGGGGTCGAGGCCAGGTGCGGGCGCATCGCTTCGAGCCCGGCAGCGAAGTGATCGCTCGTGACATGCGGTTCGGCACCCTCGTCGGTGAATGCTTCGACGAGGACGAACTCGTTCGGGTTCTCCAGGCTCTTCGACCATTCGAAGAAGAGATTGCCCGGTTCGGCCCGGGTCGCCTCGGTGAAGGTGCGCACTGCCTCGGGGAACTTCTCGACGCTTTCGGGTTTCACGTCGTACTTCACAACGATGAAGATCATGGGATTCTCCTTCAGCTCTTTGGTGGATGGTTCGTCTTCAGCCTAGTTCGGTCGACCGCACGAATCGACTGGACGCAGCGAGAACGCCTCACAGTCGTGTGGCGATGAGGACGAGGAAGTCGCTGCCGGCGTCGAAGGGGTGCAGTTCCCAGGTGGAGAACCTCTGATCGACGAACATCCCGGTGGCCCTGAGATCGTCGGCGAAATCATCGAAATCGTAGCCGCGTCCGGCGCCGAACCCGGACACGAAGCGGCCGCCGTGCTTGAGCGTGGACTTGATGTTGCTCAGGGTCTGCCGGCGGGAGGCCGGGTCGAGGAAGGCGAGCACATTGCCGGCGCAGAAGGCCACGTCGATCTCATCGATCCCGGTCCCTGCGAAATCGAAGTCGGCGAGATCGCCGGTGTGCCATTCCCCGCTTGGGTAGTCCTCCTCGGCGACGGAGATGAGGAATTCGTCGAGATCGACGCCGTATACAGTGTGCCCTTCTTCGATGAGCAGACCGCCGGCCCGCCCCGTGCCGCAGCCGGCGTCGAGGATCCGAGCTTCGCGCGGAGCCATCGCGTTGACGAGTCGGGCCTCTCCCCCGATGTCGTGCCCGGCGGCGACCTGTTTGCGCCACATCTCGGCATAGTTCGCCGAATGCTCGGGGTTGACCCTGCGGACCTGGTTCCACTTGTGATCGAAGCTCATGGCCTCATCCTAGGACGATTTCACAGCTCCCGACGTCGAGGTCGGTGCTCACACGAACACTTCGGCGATGACCGCGGCCACGGCGCTGACCGGATCGCTCGGGTCCGGGGAGGTGAGCACGATGATCTCACGCCCTCCCGCCTCGGCGACGGGATGCAGATCGACATCGGGCCCGCTCAGGGACATCATGATCGGCGTCGCCAGGGTCAGGCCCAGCCCGGTCCCTGCGAGTGCAAGGGCGACCGCGGTGTCGGTGACGATGTGCGTCTCCTTCGCATTGATTCCCAGCGCCGAGGTGGCCAGACGCATCGCTCGGCCGAAGAGCTCCTCGGCCGGCGGGAGGATCCAATCCGCCTCGGCCAGTTCCGTCTCCCCCGGTCGAGCCCGGCCGGTGGGCACGACGATGCCGAAGTCCTCTTTCGCCACCGCCTCCCAGCTCAGCCCGCGCATCGGCGGCAGCGGCACCGCCGGATAGTTGATCCCGATCCCCAGATCGATGACTCCGTCGATGACGGCCGCTGACATCGACTCCACATTGATCTCCCGTGCCCGGACCTCGATGTGCGGGTGGCGCTGCGCCAACCGGTGCACGACTTGCGGCAGCGCTGTCATCGATGCGGATCCGAACACGCCGAGGGTGACGATCGCTTCGCTGCGGAAGTCGCGGCCGAGCATCGCCATCTCGGCCTGCTTCTGGGCGGCGAGGATGTTCCGTGCACGCGGCAGCAGGGTGCGCCCGGCCTCGGCGAGGATGAGCCCGCGGCCGCGGCGGACGAACAGTTCGGAGTCGACGACCTTGCGCAGTGCGGCGATGTGCTGGGACACCGCGCCCACGCTGTAGCCGAGGTGGTCGGCTGCGCGCGTCATCGATCCCAGTTCGGCCACCGCGACGAAGGTGCGCAGCTGCCCGAGTGTCCACGTCATGGAGGCATCCTAGCTGTCTTTAGGTTTCCTCAACAGAGTGTTCACAAACTCTCTCTTGTCCTTAACTGTGAGGGCGAGCACAATGGGGGAAAGTCGCAGTCCGCCGACATCGACGTCGGCGTCTTTCGCCTCTGCGGCGGCCAAAGGCGGTCGCCGCGGGGGCAGACAGGGAGGTCACAGTGGAGATCCCGACCGCACCGAACACGGATCCGACCACGCCCGAAGGGGTACCGGCGAGCGCATCGGTGGTCATCATCGGCGCGGGAGTGATGGGCGCGGCCATCGCCTTCCACCTGGCCGAACGAGGCGTCGAAGACGTCGTCATCGTCGAACGCGACACTCCCGGCTCCGGTTCGACGTCGAAAGCGGCAGGAGGTGTGCGCTGCCAGTTCTCCGACGAAGTGAACATCGCCTTGGCCGCGCACGGCCTCGAGGTGCTGCGGAACTTCGAAACCGATTTCGGAGTCGACATCGACCTCGTGAGCAATGGCTATCTGTTCCTCCTCGACTCCGAGGAGTCCGCGCAGGCCTTCTCCGAGAATGTGGACCTGCAGCAGCGGATGGGACTCGACTCGCGCATGCTCACCGTCGCTGAGGTGGCCGAACTCGCCCCGTACGTGAACACCGAAGGGCTCGTGGCCGGGGCGTTCAACCCCGGTGATGGCCATTGCACCCCCGAGGCGGTCGTGTCCGGGTACATCACGGCCGCTCGCGAACGCGGCGTGCAGGTGCTCAAGGACTGCGAGGTGACCGGATTCGAGACCTCAGCCGGACCCGACCGTGAGGTCACCGCGGTGGTGACGGACCACGGCACCATCGCCTGCACCCAGGCCGTGTGCGCGGCCGGTGCCTGGTCCGGACTCATCGGAGACCTGGCCGGGGTCGATCTTCCGGTGAAGCCGCTGCGACGGGAGATCATGGTCTCGGAACCGGTCGACTTCGACACGACCGGGATGCCCTTCACCATCGACTTCACGACCAGCTACTACGTCCACCCGGAAGGTCCCGGTCTGCTCTTCGGCTGCCCCGATGAGGTCGATGACTGGTCGTTCAATGACAAACGGGACCCGAATTGGCTGACCACCCTGGCCGAACGCATCGAAGCCCGCACGCCCGCGCTCATCGATGTGGAGGCCAAACGCGGGTGGGCGGGACTGTACGAGATGACTCCGGACCACAATGCGCTCATCGGTGAGGCCGAAGAGCTGACGGGATTCTTCTACGCCTGCGGGTTCTCCGGCCACGGTTTCCTCATGGGGCCGGCCGTCGGGGAGGTCGTCGCCGACCTCATGACCGGCCGCGCCCCCTTCGTCGACGTGACCCCGATGGACAAACGCCGTTTCATCACCACCGGACTGCGCAAGGAGCTCAACGTGGTCTGAACGCCCCACCCCACATACCTTCCTGCACCACCGTCACCGAAAGGACAGCAATGACCGCACTGCCCACCGACCAGACCATCTCCGACCTTCTCACCGCCGGACTCAGCGCCTGCGGCGTCGACCGATCCGTACTCGAAGGGTCGGTCGCCTCGGCGCATCTGCCCGCCCGCTCCCCCATCACCGGCCAGAGGCTCGGCACCCTCGCCGCCGACACCCCGGAGACGGCGGCAGGGAAGATCGGTGCCGCCGCCGAGGCCTTCGCCTCCTGGCGTGACGTGCCGGCGCCCGTGCGCGGACAGCTCGTCCAGAGGTGGGGCCAGCTGCTGAGTCAGCACAAGGAGGATCTCGCGAAGATCATCACCGTCGAGGCCGGAAAAACCCCCTCGGAGGCAGCCGGCGAGGTGCAGGAGATGATCGACATCTGCGAGTTCGCGCTCGGCCAGTCCCGACAGCTGTGGGGCAAGACCATGCCCAGCGAACGACCCGGACACCGGCTCATGGAGACCTGGCACCCGCTCGGCGTCGTCGGCGTCATCTCCGCGTTCAACTTCCCTGTGGCCGTGTACTCCTGGAACACTGCCCTGGCCCTGGTGGCCGGGGACTCCGTGGTGTGGAAGCCCTCGGAGAATGCCGTGCTCGCGGCCTTGGGCGCACAGTCTCTGCTGGCGCGGGCCGCCGCCGAGGTGGGGGCACCAGAAGGGCTCGTCCCGGTCCTCGTCGGAGGCAGGGACATCGGTGATGCGATGGTGCGTGACGAACGGGTGGCTCTGGTCTCGGCCACGGGATCGGTGCGCATGGGTCGTGAGGTCGGGCCCGTCGTGGCCGAGCGCTTCGGGCGGATCCTGCTCGAGCTCGGCGGCAACAATGCCGCCATCGTCGCGCCGAGCGCCGATATCGAACTGGCTCTGCGCGGTGTCGTCTTCGCCGCCGCCGGCACCGCCGGGCAGCGCTGCACGACCCTGCGCCGGCTCATCGTCCACGAATCCATCGCCGATGAGTTCGTCGACAAGATCGTCTCGGCGTATCGGACGCTGAGCATCGGCTCACCGACCGATGACGGTGTGCTCGTCGGCCCCCTCATCAACGCAGGCTCCTTCGATGCCATGCAGGCCGCCCTCGAACAGGCCACGGCCGAAGGCGGCGAGGTGCTCTGCGGCGGAGCACGGGTGCTCGCCGAGGAACGGCCCGATGCCCACTATGTCGAACCGGCGGTGGTGCGGATGCCCGCACAGACAGCGGTGATGGAGTCAGAGACCTTCGCACCGATCCTCTATGTCGTGACCTATTCGGATCTCGACGAGGCGATCGAGATCCACAACGGGGTCCCGCAGGGCCTGTCCTCGGCGATCTTCACCTCCGAACTGGCCGAATCGGAGAGATTCTTCTCTCGGTCGGACTGCGGCATCGCCAATGTCAATATCGGCACTTCGGGTGCGGAGATCGGCGGAGCCTTCGGCGGAGAGAAGGAGACCGGCGGCGGCCGCGAATCCGGCAGCGATTCATGGAAGGCCTATATGCGACAGGCGACGAATACGATCAACTACTCGGGCGAGCTGCCCCTGGCCCAAGGAGTGGAGTTCCTCTGACGAGCGGGCACTCGGTCCGGCTGACCTCGAACGGGCAGCGGCCCTGTGACGCGCAATCGCCTTCAGGTCACGCGAAACTCGAAAAAGTCGTCGCCAGTGATGACCTTTTCGAGCTTCGCATTGACTGAGCGAACCGGACGCCCACAACAGGACAAGGTTTCCTGATGACGTGAGTGAGAATCCGCTGCTACCAGCTGCCTATGATGTGATCTGGTCCGGCGTCGTCCTGCTGCTCGTCGTTCTGCTCATCTGGGCAATGGTGAGCATCGCCCGATCGGGGCTCGACGCCCGAGTGAGACTCGTCTGGGCGATCATCGTCCTGCTGCTGCCCGTCGTCGGGCCGATCTGCTGGTTCGTCGCGCGACCGCAGAAGGAGAACGGCGGCCTCAGCTGAAGGGCCGTGAGTGCGCATCGCGATCAGCCGCACGAGCCGAAGAGTTAGCGCGTCACTTCTCTCAGGTAACGCGAATCTCGAAAAACGCGTCGCCGGCGACGACTCTTTCGAGATTCGCGTTACCTGACGCCGGTCGCGGCGGGGTGAAGAGTCCGCAGCGCCAGCACGCCCACGGCGGGCCGGGTTCTCTTCCTGCGGCTGTCTCCTTGCCCACAGATGCGCGTGCGGCCGCGACTTCGGGACCGCCGAGGACTAAAATCGACACGAACCCCCTGCGCATCGTTGAAGGAGAACACCCGTGATTGAGCTGAAGACACCCGCCGAGATCGACAAAATGGCGGTCACCGGCCGATTCGTCGCGCAGACATTGGCCGAATTGTCTTCGACCGCGGAGCCCGGCATGAACATCATGCACTTGGAGAAGCGCGCGCGGAAGCTCATCGAGGACGCCGGGGCGGTCTCCTGCTACTGGGACTACGCACCCTCATTCGGTGAGGGCCCCTTCAGGAACGTCATCTGCCTGTCGGTCAACGACGGCGTCCTCCACGGCAAGCCCCACGATTATGTGATGAAGGACGGCGATCTCCTCACCCTCGACTTCGCGGTGTCCATCGACGGCTGGGTCGCCGATGCCGCCCGGTCCGTCGTCGTCGGAAACGGCAGCGAAGAGGACCAGAAGCTCATCGATTCGACGTGGGCCGGCCTCGAAGCCGGCATCGGTGCCGCCCAGGCCGGCAACCGCCTCGGCGACATCTCGAAGGCGATCGGCGATGTCGCCGATGCCCAGCGCATCCCCGTCAACCTCGACTTCGGCGGCCACGGACTCGGCCGCACGATGCACGAGGATCCGCACGTGCCCAATCGCGGCAAAGGCGGTCGCGGTCTCGTCCTCAAACCCGGACTGACGCTGGCAATCGAACCGTGGTGGTCCTTCACTTCGAAGAAACTCACCGTGGACAAGGACGGCTGGACCCTGCGCCTTGCCGACGGTTCCCACGGCGCGCATTCGGAGAACACGATCGCCATCACCGAGGATGGTCCACGGGTCCTCACCGCGCTCGACTGACCCGGCCGCCGCACTTCTGTCAACGGGGCGTCCGACGATGAGATCGTCGGGCGCCCCTTCATCGTCCGCAGATTCTCGTGTCATGGTCTCGTGCCAGAATTGCGGTATGTCTTTCACGTGTGCCGAATGCGGCTATTCGACGGTCAAATGGCTCGGACGCTGCCCCGAGTGCCAGGCCTGGGGCACCCTCGAGGAGAGGGGCGCGAAGACTTCGAAGGTGAAGACCAAGGTCAAGAAGTCCAGTGGGGCGAAACCGATCAATCAGATCGACTCGACGCTGGCGCAGGCGAAGGAGACGTATGTCTCCGAGCTCGACCGAGTGCTCGGCGGCGGAATCGTCCCCGGCGCCGTCGTCCTGCTCTCCGGCGAGCCGGGCGTCGGCAAATCGACGCTGCTGCTCGATGTCGCGGCGAAAGCCGCGATGTTCGGTGCCAAAGTCCTCTACGTCACGGGTGAGGAATCGGCCGGCCAGGTCCGGCTCCGGGCCGAGAGGATCAACGCCCTGGCAGACTCGCTCCTGCTTGCCGCGGAGACCGACCTCGGGTCGGTGCTGGGCATGATCGAGGCCGAGGAACCCGAACTGCTCATCGTCGATTCCATCCAGACTCTGGCCTCCTCCGAGGTCGAAGGCGTCCCCGGTGGTGTCACCCAGGTCCGGGAGGTCGCGGCCGCACTCATCCGGGAAGCGAAGGCCCGGTCCCTGCCCACGGTCCTCGTCGGCCACATCACGAAGGACGGCACAATCGCCGGACCCCGGCTCCTCGAACACCTCGTCGATGTCGTATGCACCTTCGAGGGAGAGAAGCACTCTCGCCTGCGTATGCTGCGGGCGGTGAAGAACCGTTTCGGACCCACCGACGACGTGGGCTGCTTCGATATGGCTGAGAACGGCATCCACAGCCTCGAAGACCCCTCGGGACTCTTCCTCTCCCGCAGCGGAAACAACCCGCCGGGCACCTGCCTGACGGTGACCCAGGAGGGCAAGCGCCCCCTGCTCGTCGAAGTGCAGTCGCTGATCACCGAATCCGCCGGCGGCCAGTCACGCCGGTCGGTCTCGGGAGTCGACTCCTCCCGAGTGGCGATGATGCTGGCCGTGCTCAGCCAGAACATCCCCGGCGTCCAATTGGCCAAGAACGACGTGTTCGCCGCCACGGTCGGCGGGGCGAAGCTGTCCGAACCGGCCAGCGACTTGGCCATCTGCCTGTCCCTGGCATCGGCGGTCACGGGCAGACCGCTGGCGAAGAAGTTCGTCGGCATCGGCGAAATCAGTCTGTCCGGGGAGATCCGCAATGTCCCCAACCTCGGACAGCGGCTCAACGAGGCCAGACGTCTGGGCATCACTCATGCCATCGTGGCCAAGGAGGCCATGCGCAATGTGTCGACACCGGACACTATGACAGTCAGGGAATGCGAACACATCGCCGAGGCGGTACAGGTCCTGCTGCTCAACGGCGGATGAGAACCCGGGGTAGAGAAAGTTCGGGACTTTCGCACGGTTTTAGAGCATCCTTGAGTCATGACCACAACAGTTTTTCCGGCACTGAGAACCACGGATGCGGCGGCCACGATCGCACTGCTGGTCACGCTCGGGTTCACTGAGCGTCTGATGGTCCGCAATGAGCAGGACCCCGAACTCGTCGACCACGCCGAATACGCACTCGGCGAGACCGGCGGGATCATGATCGGCTCCGTCCGCAATGACGGTTCGGCACTCGACGCCGTCGGCGGCAGCTCGATCTACGTCGTCGTCGACACGGAGCGCGAAGTCGATCGTCTCTACCAGGAGATCGTCGATATGGGGCATGCGATCGTCAGACCGGTGGCGACACAGTCCTACGGCGGTCGGGAATTCGACTTCCGCGACCATGACGGCAATTCCTGGGGTGTGGGCTCCTACCGCGGAGCCTGAGCGACACACCCCGAGGAGTCACCCCTGACGCCCTGCCGAGTGGGCTCGGTCGGGCGGGCTCAATCCTGCGCCGCGTGGTTCAGTCCTGAGGTTCCTCGGACTTCTCTTCCTCGGATTTCTTCTTCTCTTCGGCCTTCTTCTTCTCGTCCGCGGCCTTCTTCTCTTCGGCCTTCTCCGCGTCGCTCTTCTCAAGCTCGAAGCTCGTCGGCTTGCTCTCTTTGTCGTCGAGCTTGACGATGAGGTCGTACTCGCCGGATGCGAAGTCATCCTTCGCCCGGTTGCAGTTCTTATCGACCTTGACCCGATTCCACTTCAGCTTCGCCGTCTTCTCCGACTGCGGAGCGAATTCGGTCGAGACCTCGGCATTCTCATCCTTCGATGCCGCGCAGTACTTCGATGACCAGACCACATCGCCGTCCTTCTCGACGACGAACTCCTGCTGCTTGGTGCCGACCTCGATGAGGCAGGTCGCGGTGTGGCTGTTGCCGATGACCATGCCGAACTCGGGTTCCTGATCGTCTTTGACCGACTTCGGGTCGACCTTCGCTGTCAGCGAGACTTTGTCGTCGGGGCATTTGCCGCTCGCGGCCTTCTCATCCGGCACGGGTGCTGCGGTGCTCTGCTCGCTCGTCTGCTCCGGTTCGGCCGTGGTCTCGTCTTCGTCCGATCTGCCGCTGCCGAGGGCTTTGACGATGCCGACGATGCCCACCACCAGCAGCGCGAGGACGATGATGGTCAGGACGCTCAAGGTGATACGGCGTCTGCGGTACACGTGAGCAGGCAGCTTCCCGCTAGACTGGCGGGGCTGTCCGGCAGCTCTGTTCGGCTGCGAACCACGATTGGAAGGAGTCATCGCTTTGAGCCTAGGCCGAAGCGAATGAGCATCCAAATGACACACCGAGTCAGCCCCGAAACGAATCCCTCCGGGTCGGCATCGGCCTTCCCCGAGGTCGCCGAGCCGCTGGTCTCCCGTGTGCAGGACACGATCATCTCCTGGTTCGCCGCAGAGGCGCGCGAGCTGCCGTGGCGAGACCCGAACACCAGCGCCTGGGCCGTCCTCGTCAGCGAGATCATGTCTCAGCAGACTCCGGTGGGCCGAGTCGAACCGCGGTGGCAGGCATGGATGGAGGCCTGGCCGACTCCGGCTGACCTCGCAGTCGCACCCACCGCCGAAGTGCTCCACCGCTGGGATCGTCTCGGCTACCCGCGCCGTGCCCTGCGCCTGCAGGAGGCGGCCCGCGTCATCGCCGAAGAGTTGGACAACGAGGTGCCAGGAACCGCCGAAGAGCTGCTGAGCCTGCCCGGCATCGGCTCCTATACCGCCGCCGCCGTCGCCTCGTTCGCCCACGGACAGCGGACGACGGTGCTGGACACGAATGTGCGCCGGGTCCTCATCCGCGTCTTCGCCGGACGGGAGCGTCCCACGGCGTCACCGGGCCGCCGCGAAACCGAATGGGCCGCCGGTTTCGTACCCGAGAACGATCACGTGGCATGGAACGCCGGAGTGATGGAATTCGGCGCCCTTGTCTGCACGGCCCGCAGCCCCGGATGCCCCACCTGCCCGCTGCAGGACGTGTGCACGTGGTATCGACTCGGCAGACCCGCCTCGGCGACGAAGCCGAAGGTCCAGAAGTGGGCGGGCACGGATCGACAGCTGCGCGGGGCGATCATGGATGTGCTCAAGACCGCGCACTCCGCGGGAGGCGAACCCGCCGGTGTCAGCCTCGACCTCCTCACCACCTCGGTGGCGGTGCTCGACCCCGATCTCGTCTCTTCGCTTGACGAGCCGACCGCGGCGGCAGTGGCCCGGGTCCGCGAGCTCAGCACCGATGCGCAGAGGATCACCCGTCTCGTCTGCGACCTCGTCTCCGATGGTCTGGCGCAGGAGGACGAGGGCAGGCTGGCCCTGCCGGGACACTGACGACGCTCAACGGGAGTCGCTCAGTGCGAATGGGCTGAAGAACCTGGAGCGGGGCTGAGCCGAGAGATCGTCAGAGGTATTTGATCATACGCGAATTGCCCAAGGTGTTGGGTTTGACTCGGGCCAGGTCGAGGAACTCCGCCACACCTTCGTCGGTGGAGTGCAGAAGTTCGATGTAGACCTCGGGAGAGACCGGGATGCCCTTGATCGGTTCGAAGCCGAGGGAACCGAAGAATCCGGTTTCGAAGGTCAGGCAGAACACGCGGTCGACACCGATCTCGCGGGCGTCGGCGAGCAGCTGACGGATGATCGCCTTGCCCACTCCCCTGCCCCGGTAGTCCGGTGAGGTCGCGACGGTGCGCGCTTCGGCGAGGTCGGACCAGATGATGTGCAGCGCACCGCACCCGGCGAGCGCTTCCGAGCCGTCGGGCTGCGGGTCGACGACGAGCCAGAACTCCTGCAGCGACTCGAAATAGGTCACCGTGTCCTTGCCGAGCAGGATCCGTTCGCCGGCCAGGGGCGCCACCAGAGCTTCGATGCCCTTGACGTCGCTCGTCCTCGCCCTGCGCAGGAAGAGACCACCGGGCAGTTCGTGTGTGTGATGGTGGTTCCGAGAGACCTGGCGGTGGTCGAAATCGCCTTTGTGTGAACTCATGACCTCATTCAACACCATCACCGACTGCGGATAGGAATGAGTCCGGGGAGCCGGCCGCTGCCGACTCCCCGGACTCATTCGTCTCACCTTTTCGGGCGATGCTCGATCAGGCCGAAGTCTCCGAACCGTTCGCCCCGGAGGAACCGGCGCCGGCGAGCTCGCCGTGCTCGTCCTCGTCAGACTTCAGGCTCTCGGTCTCGACACCGTCGAAGGTGAATTCGGCGTCCTTTCCTTCCCCTTCGACATCGACCTTGATGGTCTGGCCCCGTCCGATCTCCTTGAACAGGATCTTCTCCGACAGAGTGTCCTCGATCTCGAGCTGGATGGTCCGACGCAGGGGTCGGGCTCCCAGGACCGGATCGTAGCCGCGGTCGGCGAGCAGGTTCTTCGCCGCATCCGTGACCTCAACCTTCATGCCCTGATCGGCAAGACGGGTATCGAGGCGCTCGAGGAAGAGGTCGACGATCTTGATGATCTCTTCCTTGCTCAGCTGCGGGAACACGATCGTGTCGTCGACACGGTTGAGGAACTCGGGACGGAAGTGCTGCTTGAGCTCTTCGTTGACCCGCTGCTTCATCCGGTCGTAGTTCGTCTTCGTGTCACCCTCGACCTGGAATCCAAGCTGGAGTCCGCTCGAGATATCACGCGTACCGAGGTTGGTCGTCATGATGATGATGGTGTTCTTGAAGTCGACCTCACGACCCTGCGAGTCGGTGAGTCGACCGTCCTCGAGGATCTGCAGCAGCGAGTTGAAGATGTCCGAGTGGGCCTTCTCCACCTCGTCGAAGAGGACGACGGAGAACGGCTTCCGACGGACCTTCTCAGTGAGCTGACCGCCCTCTTCGTAGCCGACGTATCCCGGAGGCGAACCGAACAGACGCGAAACGGTGTGCTTCTCCGAGTACTCCGACATGTCGAGGCTGATGAGCGAATCCTCGTCGCCGAAGAGGAACTCCGACAGCGCCTTGGCCAGCTCCGTCTTACCGACGCCGGTGGGACCGGCGAAGATGAACGAACCGGACGGACGCTTCGGATCCTTGAGACCGGCACGGGTGCGGCGAATCGCTCGCGAGATCGACTTGACCGCATCGTTCTGACCGATGACGCGCTTGTGCAGCTCGTCTTCCATCCGCAGCAGACGCGAGGACTCCTCCTCGGTGAGCTTGAAGATCGGAATGCCCGTGGCAGAGGCCAGGACTTCGGCGATGAGATCGGCGTCGACGACCTTCGAGGTGTCGGCACCGGATTTGCGCCACGCCTCGGTCTGCTCTTCCTTCTCCTTGACCAGCTTCATCTCGGAGTCGCGCTCCGAGGCCGCCAGTTCGAAGTCCTGAGCGTCGATCGCAGCTTCCTTGCGGTGGCGGGCCTCGAGGATCTTCTCCTCCAGGTCACGGACCTCCTGCGGAACCGACAGCCGCGAGATGCGCAGCTTCGCACCGGCTTCGTCGATGAGATCGATCGCCTTGTCCGGCAGGTACCGGTCGTTGACGTAGCGATCGGACATGTTCACGGCCGCGGCCAAGGCACCATCCGTGACGGTGACCTTGTGGTGTGCCTCGTACTTGTCGCGCAGTCCCTTGAGGATCTCGATCGAATGGGCCAGCGAGGGTTCGGGAACCTGGATCGGCTGGAACCGACGTTCGAGCGCGGCATCCTTCTCGATGTGCTTGCGGTACTCGTCCAGAGTGGTCGCACCGATGGTCTGCAACTCTCCGCGCGCCAGCATGGGCTTGAGGATCGAAGCGGCATCGATTGCGCCTTCGGCGGCACCGGCACCCACGAGGGTGTGGATCTCGTCGATGAAGAGGATGATGTCGCCGCGAGTCCGGATCTCCTTGAGTACCTTCTTCAGGCGCTCTTCGAAGTCACCGCGGTAACGGGAACCAGCGACCAGTGAGCCGAGGTCCAGCGTGTAGAGCTGCTTGTCGGTGAGGATCTCGGGGACATCGCCGTTGACGATGGCCTGTGCGAGTCCTTCGACGACGGCGGTCTTGCCGACGCCGGGTTCGCCGATGAGGACCGGGTTGTTCTTGGTCCGGCGAGAGAGGATCTGCATCACGCGCTGCATCTGCTCGTGGCGGCCGATGACCGGGTCGAGCTTGGCCTCCCGAGCCGCAGCGGTGAGGTTCGTGCCGAACTGGTCGAGCACGAGCGATCCCGAGGGGGTTCCCTCTTCGCGGCCGCCGGCGGACACGGGCTCCTTGCCCTGGTAGCCCGAGAGCAGCTTGATGACTTCCTGACGGACCCGACCGAGATCGGCTCCGAGTTTGACGAGCACCTGCGCGGCGACGCCCTCGCCCTCACGGATGAGGCCGAGCAGAATGTGCTCGGTGCCGATGTAGCTGTGGCCGAGCTGGAGAGCCTCGCGGAGGCTGAGCTCAAGAACCTTCTTCGCACGCGGTGTGAAGGGAATGTGTCCGCTCGGCGCCTGCTGTCCCTGTCCGATGATCTCCTGGACCTGGTCGCGCACCTGCTCGAGGGAGATGTCCATGCCCTCGAGAGCCTTCGCTGCCAGGCCTTCACCCTCGTGGATGAGGCCGAGCAGAATGTGCTCGGTGCCGATGTAGTTGTGTTTGAGAAGTTTTGCTTCTTCCTGTGCGAGCACCACAACGCGTCGTGCTCGGTCGGTGAACCGCTCGAACATATTCATCCTCCTCGGTTTCTTATTCTTCTGAGCCTAACGACCATGAGCGCGGTTCTATTGCACGTTTCGCCATGAGCCGAAAGCGTTTGGCTGAGGGCGAAATCCGCGCCACTGTTCCAGCGACCCCGGTCTTCGGCGGCAGAGGCACCGCGAACGCCTTCGTCCGCAATGCACTCGCCTCCTCCGTCGAGCCTGCTTTCAGCCGTTCCGCAGCGGAAGATCCTCGAAAGCTGACTCACCGCTGCCCACTGACACAGGGCCCCTTGATTTACTTCAGACCTCGACGAACCCTTTGCGTCTCGTTTGGCGTGGATCGCTTTGCCGCAGCGATTTCCTGGCAATTGTCTGTGACTGCTGACATTCCCGGTTCATCGCATTGTCGCTGCCGCTCCATTCGCGAAACCCTTGCGGGTCCAATATGAAAAGACCTGAGGGGCCAGCGATGGAATTCGCTGACCCCTCAGGTCTGTTTGGCTGATTTCAGCTTTCGAATGGCCTCTTACTTCTCGGCGGCTTCGTAGGCTTCGACGATCTCCAGTGGGATCCGGCCACGGTCACCGAGCTGGTATCCGTTGTTCTGAGCCCATTCGCGGATCTTCGCGGTGTCGCGTTTGGGGCCGGCGCTCGAACCGGCGCGCCGACCGCGGCCGCCGGTATTGGCTACACGACGTGCCTTCGCGATGAATGGGGCGAACGTCTCACGGAGCTTTTCGGCATTCTCTGTAGAGAGCTCGAGTTCATACGTAGCCTGGTCAAGGCTGAAGCGAACGGTCTCTGCCGCTTCGGATCCGTCGAAATCATCCGTGAGAACGAGGCGCATTTCCCTTGCCATGTTCACTCTTTTCGTAATCAGAAGTATTTGTCGCAGTCATCTTAACATCTGATTCCGGGGCATTGTCGACTTCGTTAACGTCAATTTCAGAATAGTATTTATCGACCTGTTCGCGTTCATTGCGATCTGCGCGCACGATATTCTTGAAGACATACCAGAACAGCAATGCCACGCAGATCGATGGAAGAAGCGCTTTGAGGATATCGAGCATCGTAATCAGCCCTCCTGAGCTGTATCTTCCTGTGAAGCCGCCAAAGGCTTGGTGAATGGGAACAGAATCGTTTCGCGGATTCCCAAACCGGTCAATGCCATGAGCAGGCGGTCCAGTCCCATTCCCATTCCGCCGGTCGGCGGCATTCCGTGCTCCATGGCCATGAGGAACTCCTCGTCGAGGCCCATGGCCTCGTCGTCGCCGCGTGCGGCGTCGGCTGCCTGCGCTTCGAAGCGCTCACGCTGGATGATGGGGTCGACGAGCTCCGAGTAGCCGGTGGCCAGCTCAAAGCCGCGCACGTAGAGGTCCCATTTCTCCACGACGCCCTTCTTCGTCCGGTGCTCACGCACCAGCGGTGAGGTGTCGACGGGGAAATCGGTGACGAAGGTCGGTGCCCACAGCCGGTCCTGGTAGAAGTGCTCCCACAGCTCTTCGACGTATTTGCCGTGTGAGCGGAAGACGCCGGACAGGTCCACGTCGTTGTCGGCGGCAATCTTGTCCAGCACATCGAGACCGGTCTCCGGGGTGACTTCGACGCCGGATTCCGCGGACAGGGATTCGTACATGCTCACCACGGCCCAATCGCCGCCGAAGTCGTATTCGCTGCCGTCTTCGAGGGTGACCACGAGCGAACCGGTCGCGTCCTGCGCGGCGTTCTGGATGAGAGTCTTCGTCAGATCCGCGATCGAGTGGTAGTCACCGAAGGACTGATAGGACTCGAGCATCGCGAATTCCGGCGAGTGCGTGGAGTCCGCCCCTTCGTTGCGGAAGTTGCGGTTGATCTCGAAGACGTTCTCGATTCCGCCGACGACGGCGCGCTTGAGGAACAGCTCCGGCGCGATGCGCAGGTACATGTCGATGTCGTAGGCGTTCATGTGCGTCGTGAACGGACGCGCCGAGGCACCGCCGTGCATGGTCTGCAGCATCGGGGTCTCGATCTCGACGAAGTCCTGTTCGGCGAAGGTCCGCCGCAGCGAGGTCATCACCTTCGCCCGGGTGAGCATCGTCTTCCGCGCCTGTTCGCGGGTGATGAGATCGAGGTAGCGCTGACGGACGCGGGTGTCTTCGGCCAGTTCGGTGTGCAGACCCGGCAGAGGGCGGATGGCCTTCGACGCCATCTGCCAGGAGTCCGCGAGCACGGAGAGCTCACCGCGCTTGGACTTGATGACCTTGCCGTGCAGGAACAGGAAATCGCCGAGGTCGACATCGGACTTGAAGTCGTCGAGTCGGTCCTGGCCGACCTCGCGCAGAGAGAGCATCCCCTGCAGACGGGTTCCGTCGCCGGCCTGCAGAGTCACGAAGCAGAGCTTGCCGGTGGTGCGGACGAAGACGACACGGCCGATGACACCGACGATGTCCTCGGTCTCCTCACCGGCTTCGAGCCCGTCATGGGCGGCGTGGACGTCGGCGAGACTGTGAGTGCGAGGCACCGAGACGGGGTAGGCTTCGGTACCGCCGTCGAGGAGACGCTGGCGCTTTTCCTTTCGGAACCGGATCTGCTCCGGATCGAGATGTTCGGGTGAAAGGTCTGCGTTCTCAGGTGTCTTCGAGTCGGTGTTCGCCATGCCTCAAGGCTACCGTGGACCGGGCTCGCGGGGGAATTCGGCGATCACTCGAGGACCGTCAGAATCTCCTGTGCCTGCGCATCTGTGATCCGTCCCATCGCCAGCGCCTTCGACGTCGTCGATCGGGCCAACGCGATGTAGCTGTTGCGGGCGGCGGGGTTGGAACGGCTGAGACTGAATTCGCTCAGCGCTGCCAGGTGAGCGGCCACGGTTCCGACATCGCCGCGACTGACCGGTCCGGTCAGGGCCTTCGGCCCGTTCTGGAGGGTGTTGGCCACACTCGCGTCGACAAGGGCGCCGAGGACATGGGCGGGATCGCTCACCCCCGCCTCGGTGAGCATCTCCATCGCTTCGGCGATGATCGTGATCGAGTGGTTCGAGGCGTGAGTGATGGCGGCGTGGTAGAGGGGACGGTCGGCTTCGGCGATATCGATCGGTTCGGCGCCGAGTTCGACGACGAGCGCCTCGCCGACCGGACGGATCGGTGCCGGTGCGGTGACCGCGATCGTCGCCTGCCGCAGGCGGGTGAGGTCGACGTCGGTGCCCGTGAACGTCAGCGACGGGTGCAGGGCGATGGGCAGTGCCCCGAGGCGGGTCCCGGCGTCGAGGGCCTCTGTGCCGTATCGACCCGAACAGTGCACGAGGATCTGACCGGGATGGAGGCGTCCGAGGTTCGCAAGCCCTGTCACCAGTGGCGCGATCTCGTCGTCCGGTACAGCCACGAGGACGAGTTCGGCGCGTTCGGCGATCTCATCGGGGTCGAGGACGGGGACTCCGTGAAGCATGTCAGCGGCTCTGTCGCGGCTGGCCTGCGAGGTGGCGCTGACGCCGACGATCGCGTGTCCGGCCTGTCGCCAGGCGGCGCCGATGCTCGCTCCGACTCGACCGCAGCCGATGATGCCGATGCCCAGCCGTGGGGCGTCGCTCTGGTTCATCGTTCGTCCTCCTCGGCGGGGTTCGGGCTGTGCTCGAGCACAGCGGCCTGTCCGGTCTTCGCGTCCTTGGTCACGGCATCGAAGTGCTGCCGGGCCAGTCGGGTGCGTTCGGCGTGTTCGGTGAAGAAGCGTTTGGCGTCCTCGGCGCTCTGGTGCGTGACTCGCGGGTCGACGGGACCGGCGGTCGAGTGCACGGCCACCGAACCCAGTCCCAGCGCCCGCATCAGTGGCCCCTGGTGGTAGCGCAGGGACTGCACCCGCACATGGGGGACGAAGTCGACGCGGCGGTTGAATGCCCCGAGGCGGAGCACAAGCAGCGATTCGGTCAGGGCATAGGCGCGACGCTTCCACACGAAGGGGTCGAGGATCCGCGAGGAACGCGGCTGCGGATGGAACATCGCCTCCGCCGCGGCGGCGTTCGGGTCGGCGGATTTCCGGTCATACATCGCCGAACGCACCAGAGTGTCGGCACCCACGCCTTCGTCCAGCTGCGGATCCGGCAGTGCCAGTCCGACCATGAGCAGCGCCTGGTCGAGGTCGCCGACGGGCAGCAGCAGGTTCGTATCGTGGTCTCCGCCGGCGCTGGCGATGTTGTATTCGGCTTGCCACCATCCGGCCCATCGCCACAGCAGAGGCTGATACAGACACACCGCTTGGATTCGGTCGAGCGGGATGACTTTGCGCGAGGTGGAGAAGAGTCCGTGGTTGACGGCCAGACCGGATTCGCCGAGGCGGACGACGAAGTTCGCGTTGTCGAGGTTCTTCCGGAACACGGAGAAGGCCGCGAAGATGCCCGGCAGGACACCGACGAGCATCGGGATGAATGCCTCTTTGATGCCCATGGCCATGAGCACGATGGCGATGACGATGACGATGACGACCACGGCCGCAGAGATCAGGGTCTCGGGCTTGAGCAGGGAGGCCACGACCACCCGGTGGACGGGCACACGGATGATCTCACCTTCCTTGCCGACGCTGGTCGAGAGGTTGTACGGCGCAAGGAGTTCGTTGAGGCTGCCTTCGGCCTCGTGTGAGACATCATCGGCCATCGCACCGAGTCGTTTGCTCAGCCTCACGCCGATGCTGTCGTCACGGCGTTCGGGCACGCTGCGGTCGACACCGGAGCTCGCCGGCTCGGCAATGTCCGCGGCGTTCTCGGCCTCGGGGAGGGCCTGCGCAGCGTGCGCTCCGCTGCCCGAGGGCCCCGCGACTGAGAGGTCCGCAGCTGAGGGACCCCCAGCTGAGGGGCGGTCGGGTCCGGCCGTCCCGGCGGTGTCGGTCCTCTTCTTCGCCCTGACCGCGGCCAGCAGTTCGTCACGCAGCTCTTCGGCGCGCTTCTTCGACAGGTACTTCAGTGAGATGTTCGAGTCACTGCCACCGGCGACGTCGAAGACGAGTTCGGCCATGCCGAGCACGCGGGGCAGCAGCTTCTGCTGCAGGTCGATCGACTGCACTCGGTCGAGTCGGGCCTTGCGCAGCTTCTTCGACAGCAGGCCTCGGCGGTAGTAGATCGCTTCGGCGTCGACTCGGTAGCCCATGACCCGCCAGGCCAGCCAGCTGAACATCGCGGTGAGCAGGAGGATGAGGATGATGCCGCCGACGATGCCGAGGATCGCCAGCGGGTGACCGCCGATCCACTCGGCGAACGTGAGGTCGACCGACCGGCCGGAGGCCAGATCCTCGACGGCGTTCTGGAAGACATTCTGCAGCCCATAGGCGGCAGCGATGAAGATGCCGACGAGGACGGCAAGACTTTCGATGATCGGCGTCAGCGGGTGGACGCGATGCCAGACCTCCGGAGCCGCTGCCCCTTCCAGCGCATCAGAGACGTCACTGTGGGACGCTGCGTGCACGGAGCGTTCGGCCTCGGCGGACTCGGGCAGCGCCGACGCGGCCGCTTCCTCGGTGTTCTGCTCGGGTTCGTCTGCGGCCATGTTCACAGCCCCGCCAGATTGGCCTGGCCGAGTCCGGCGAGGCTGTCGCGCAGCCGATCGGCTTCGGCGCGGGGCAGCCCGGGAATGGTGGCGTCGGTAGCGGCCGAAGCGGTGTGGAGTTTGACCGTCGCGAGGCCGAAGATGCGGTCGATCGGGCCGGCGTCGACGTCGACGAACTGCAGGCGTCCGTAGGGGACGACGGTGGCCTTGTGGAACATGATGCCGCGGCGGATGAGCAGGTCGTCTTCACGTTCGGCATAGCCGATCGCACGAGCCTGGCGCAGGACGATGATCGTCGAGGCGATCCCGTAGGCGAGAATCGCGATCCAGATCAGGTGCAGCCACGGCACATCGGCGGTGAAGATGATCGCGCACACGAGCGCCGCGATGAACATCGGCACCAGGAAGATCATGCTCGCAAGGACTTCCTTCACCCCATATTTCGGACTCACCCTGTTGAACGGCACATCGGCACCGATGGTGAAGAAGTGGTCGCGGTTCATGCTGTTTCAGCTCCCGGCGGGTCTTGGGGTGGGATTTCGCAGAATCCCTCGACGATGATGCCCACGATCATGAGGACCGCGGCAGAGATGACGGCGACAAGCATACCTGCTGCCAGATCGTTGCGGATGCCCGGTGTGGACAGGAAGTAGTAGCCGGCGTTGCCCAGATACCACCCGGCCAGTCCCGCTCCGGTCAGTGCGCTGGCCTTGGCCATGACGGCGACCCGTGCGGCTTGGAGGGGGTCGATCTCCTTGGTCCGGTCGCCGTCGTTCCATTTCTTGATCGGCCACCCCAGCAGCAGGAGGACGGCGGCGAGGACGAGCATGCCGATGATCGCGAACCACGGCACTCCCGGCAGGGAGAACCCTTGGCTTTCGAGCACCACATCGACCACGACCGCGAGAACCGTGCCGATCACGGCCCAGACGGCGAGGGTGGACGAGGAGGTTCTCTGCATGGTTCCCAGTCTCTCAGATCAGCGTCGGTTATCCAGATGTGATCCGGGCGATGTCCTGGTCATCGAGTTCGGCGAGGATCTCGCCGATCGGGCGCGCACCGTCCGGGGTGCGCACCATCGTCTCGCCGACGAGTTCGGCCCACGGGGCCAACACGAATGCCCGTTCGTGAGCGCGCGGGTGCGGAAGCGTCAGTCGATTCGTCTCGGTGACGAGTTCGGCGGTGTCGCTGCCGTAGCGGATGAGGTCGATGTCGAGGGTCCGCGGTCCCCACCGCAACTCCCGGGTCCGCCCACAGGCGACCTCGATGCCCTGGGCCACGGAAAGCAGCTCGAGTGCCGGCAGGGTGGTCGCGACGATCAGTCCGAGGTTGAGGAAGTCGTTCTGTTCGACGCCTCCCCACGGGGCGGTGCGGTAGAACGAGGATCGGGCCTCCACCGTGATGTCCGGGTGCCGGTCGAGGGCTTCGACGGCTTGGACCAGGGTCTCGCGGGCATCGCCCAAGTTCGCGCCGAGGTTGAGGTACGCCTCGGCGCGGCCCGTGCTGTCTCCGGCCGGGGTGCGGAAGCGTTCGACTCGGATGCGCACATCGTCGAAGGTGCGTTGGATCGGAGCCGAGGGTTTGTGGACGACGACTTCGACGTGTGCGCACAGGCTCAGGCAGTGCTCGGCGATGCGTTCGGCGAGGGTTTCGATGAGGTCGAAGGTGTTGTCCTCGACGATGGCGGCGACATCCTCGGCGAGTTCTCCGTAGTGGATGGTCTCGGTGAGGTCGTCGGTGGCGGCGGCCGCGGCGACCGAGGTGTGCAGGGTGACGTCGATGACGAAGTCCTGACCCTCGCGCTTCTCGAAGTCGAAGACCCCGTGGTTGCCGCGCACGGTGAGGCGGCGCAGTTCGATGCGGTCGGGTGCCGCCTCGGGCCCGGTCATGCCCGCTCCTCCCCCGCTGCGGCAACGGCCGCGATGACCTTGCAGGCGATCGCCGAGGTGGCCGGGTCGTGGACGCGGACGGCCCAGGCGCCCGCCTGCGCGGAGATCGCCGAGATCGTCGCCGTCGCCTGGTCCTTCGCCGCCTGCTGTGCGAGTTTCGGATCGTCGGGGCTGATGAGCGAGGCGATGAAGCGCTTCCGGCTGGCGGCGACGAGGAGCCGGTGGTCGAGCGCTGCGAATTCATTCAGGGCGGCCAGCAGCTGCCAGTTGTGTTCGGCGTTCTTCGAGAATCCCAGACCCGGGTCGACGATGATGTTCTCCGGCTTCACTCCCACGGCGATGGCTTCGTCGATGCGGGTCCGAAGCTCACCGATGACCTCGGCGACGACATCTTCGTAGTGGAAGGTCGCGGAAGCCTGGTCGAGGTAGCCGCGCCAGTGCATGAGCACGATCGGGGCGCCGGTCTCGGCGGCGACGCTGAGCATGGTCGGATCCGACTGTCCGGCGGAGACGTCGTTGATGATGTGGGCTCCCGCGGCCAGAGAGTCTCGGGCGACGCTGGCGCGCATGGTGTCGACGCTGATCACGGCGCCGGCGGCCGCGAGATCACGGACGACGGGGACGACTCGGCGCAGCTCTTCGGCTTCGTCGACGCGGGCCGATCCGGGCCTGGTCGATTCGCCGCCGACGTCGATGATGTCGGCTCCGGTGGCCATGAGTTCGAGGCCGTGGGCGACGGCTCGATCATGGTCGAAGTAGCGTCCGCCGTCGGAGAACGAGTCGGGCGTGACGTTGAGGACGCCCATGATCTTCGTGGCCGTCGCGGTGCTGTTCGTGGTCTTCTGCATGGCTGCTCTGCCCCTTTTGCCGACCCTCAGCGCCCGAGGATCAGGCTCATCGCTTCGGCTCGGGAGGCGCTGTCGCGCAGCTGACCGCGCACGGCCGAGGTGATCGTCGAGGCACCGGGCTTGCGCACCCCGCGCATGGTCATGCACAGGTGTTCGGCTTCGACGACGACGATGACGCCCTGCGGGTCGAGGTGTTCGACGAGCGCGTCGGCGATCTGCGCGGTCAGCCGTTCCTGCACCTGCGGGCGACGGGCATAGATCTCGACGAGGCGGGCGAGCTTCGACAGGCCGGTGACCTTGCCGTTCCTGCTGGGAATATAGCCGATGTGGGCGACGCCGTGGAAGGGCACGAGGTGGTGTTCGCACGTGGAGTACAGGTCGATGTCACGGACGAGGACGAGTTCTTCGTGACTGATGTCGAAGGTGACGCCGAGGACTTCGGACGGGTCGCGGTGCAGGCCGGCGAAGATCTCTTCATAGGCTCGAGCCACACGTGCCGGGGTTTCGACGAGACCTTCCCGGTCGGGGTCTTCACCCACGGCGATGAGGATTTCGCGCACCGCGGCGGAGATCCGCTCCTGATCGACGTTGTTCTCACGCCCGGCGGGGGCACGGCCGAGGCCCGCGGAGACCTCTTCGATATCGGCCATCAGTCGTTGCTTCCTCTGTTCTCGTCTGTATCGTTCGTCGTCGGTCCGGTGCTGCCGGGCCCGTCGTTCGGTCCAGTGGGTCCGGTCGGCCCGCCCGTCGGCCCGGTCGGGCCGGTGGGTCCGTTCGGGTTCTGCGGTCCGGGTGGGTTGTGCGGAACCTGTGGCCCGCTCGCTCCCGAGGGACCGGCACCAGGAATGTCGGTGGTATCGACCTCGGCTCCGCCGGGTCCTTCTCCGGCGTTTCGATCGTTCTGCGGTGCCGGCGGTTCGATGGGACCGCGTGCGGACACCGGACGTTCGTCGTGGGCCAGCCACACCTCGCGGATGGGACGTTTGACGACGTCGGCGAAGATCGCATCGAGTGCCGCCTGGTCGAGGGTCTCCCGTTCCAGCAGCTGGTATGCGAGGTTGTCGAGGACATCGCGGTTGTGCGTCAGCGCCCAGTAGGCATCGGCGTGGGCGGAGTCGATGAGCCCGCGGACCTCACGGTCGATCGAGGACAGGGTCGAGTCTCCGTATTCGTCGCCGCCGCCGTAGCCGCGTCCGGCGAAGGGCTCGGACTGGTCATCGCCGATCTTGACCATGCCCAGCTTCTCGGACATGCCGTACTGGGTGACCATCTTCCGGGCGATGTTCGTCGCCTTCTCGATGTCGTTGCTGGCCCCGGTGGTCGGATCGTGGAAGACGATCTCCTCGGCGACCCGACCGCCGATCGCGTAGGCGAGCTGGTCGAGCAGTTCGTTGCGGGTCGTCGAGTACTTGTCTTCGCTCGGCAGCACCATGGTGTAGCCCAGCGCCCGTCCGCGCGGAAGGATCGTGACCTTCGTGACCGGGTCGGTCTGATTCATCGCCGCTGCCACGAGTGCGTGCCCACCCTCGTGGTAGGCGGTGACGAGGCGCTCCTTGTCGTTCATCAGGCGGGTCCGCTTCTGCGGGCCGGCGATGACTCGGTCGATCGCTTCGTCGAGGATTCGGTTGTCGATGACCTTCGCATTCTCACGGGCGGTGAGCAGGGCCGCCTCATTGAGGACGTTGGCAAGGTCCGCACCGGAGAATCCGGGGGTGCGCTTGGCGACCTGCCCGAGGTCGACCTCTTCGGCCAGCGGTTTGTCCGCCGCGTGGACCTCGAGGATGTGCTTACGGCCCTTCATGTCCGGGGCTTCGACGGGGATCTGCCGATCGAAGCGGCCCGGGCGCAGCAGCGCCGGGTCGAGGACGTCGGGACGGTTGGTGGCGGCGATGAGGATGACGTTGGTCTTGACGTCGAAGCCGTCCATCTCGACGAGCAGCTGGTTGAGTGTCTGCTCGCGCTCGTCATGGCCGCCGCCCATGCCGGCGCCGCGCTGACGACCGACGGCGTCGATCTCGTCGATGAAGATGATGCACGGGGCGTTGTTCTTCGCCTGATCGAACAGGTCGCGGACACGGGAGGCGCCGACGCCGACGTACATTTCGACGAAGTCGGAGCCGGAGATCGAGTAGAAGGGCACTCCGGCCTCGCCCGCGACGGCCTTGGCCAGCAGGGTCTTGCCGGTGCCGGGCTGGCCGTAGAGGAGCACGCCCTTGGGGATCTTCGCCCCCACAGCCTTGAACTTCTCGGGCTCGGCGAGGAATTCCTTGATCTCTTCGAGTTCCTCGAGAGCCTCGTCGACTCCCGCGACGTCCCCGAAGGTGACGTCCGGGTTCTCCTTGTTGACGAGCTTCGCCTTCGATTTGCCGAAGTTCATCATCTTCCCGCCCGACATCTGGGAGATGAGGAACCAGAAGACGACGAAGATGATGACGAACGGAATGAGCGTGCCCAGCAGCGACATCAGCCAGGACTGCTTGGGCACCTCGTCGGTGAATCCCTTATCGGGTTGGGCGGAGTCGACGGCCTTGACGACCTGCTCCCCGCGCTGGTCGACGTAGAAGAACTGGACCTTCTTGCCGAAGTCCTTGCCGTCGACCTTGAAATCGTCCTTGAGAGTGAGGTCGACGCGCTGGTCCTTGTCGACGATCTTGGCCTGTTCGACCTTGTCGTCATCCAGCAGCTGCAGACCCTGTTCGGTGTCGATCTGGCTGAAGCCGCTCTGACTGAACAGCAGTGCACCGATCGACACCACGAGCAGCGCCATGACGATCCAGACCAACGGGCCCTTCGTCGCCTTGGTGAACAGGGGGCGACGTTTGTTCGACTCGGCCATAAGTCCTCTCAGGAAAAAGATATGGGCAACCGTTTCAGGCTACCGAGGCTGCCTGGGAACATCCCCCACAGCCTAGTACTTCACACCGGTACAGCCCGAATGCGCCGCTGATCTATTCCGTCACAGGCACCGGGCCGAGGTGAGGTTCGCCGCAAGCGTAAATTCGCGGCAGCATTCCACCTCAGCTGCAGCGGTGTTCCGCCTCAGCTGTAGACGTGCTGAGCCAGGGTCGCGACGAAGGGCACATTGCGGTACTTCTCCGCATAGTCGAGTCCGTAGCCGATGACGAATTCGTTGGGCACGTCGAAACCGACGTACTTCACGTCGATGTCGACCTTGAGAGCTTCGGGCTTGCGCAGCATTGTGCAGATCTCGACGGTGGAGGCTCCGCGGGTGCGCAGGTTCTGGACCAGCCAGGACAGGGTCAGTCCGGAGTCGATGATGTCTTCGACGATGAGGACGTGACGGTCGGTGAGGTCGGTGTCGAGGTCCTTGAGGATGCGCACGACGCCGGAGGACTTGGTGCCCGATCCGTAGGAGGACACGGCCATCCAGTCCATCGTCACCGGTGAGTGCAGGGCGCGGGCGAGGTCGGCCATGACCATGACAGCACCCTTGAGGACGCCGACGAGGAGGATGTCTTTGTCTTTGTAGTCTTCATCGATGGCGGCTGCCAGTTCAACGAGTCGTGCGGCTATCTGCTCTTCCGAGACGAGTACCTTTTCGATGTCATTGCCGAGATCGTTGATGTCCACGAGTGTCGATTCTCCTCAGATGGGGTCCTGGAGATTCCATTATGGGTCACTTGGCCTCACCGGTGCCACTGTGCCGGGTGTCCGGAGCCAACTCTTCGTCGACGTTGCCGGGACCGGCCGAGAGCCAGCCGGTGATCGCCATGAGCGCGGAGATGATGACCATGAACCACAGCGGCACCTGCCAGCCCCCGCTCCAGCCGAGCAGCCCGCCGACGGCCAGGGGGCCGATGGCCGCGAGCACATAGCCCGAGGACTGCACGAATGCCGAGGTCGAAGCGGTGACGGACACGTCTCGGGTGCGGGAGGTGATGAGGGCCAGGGCGGCGGGGAACGCGAAGCCGCCGTAGCCGAGCAGGACCGCCCAGACCCATGGTGTGGTGGCCGGAATGAGCAGCAGGCCCATGTATCCGATGACGGCGCTGACACCGAATGAGACGAGGAAGGCGCGTGGGGCGATGTTCCGAACGATGATCTGCGGGGCGAGGAACCCTCCGGGCAGACCGCCGAAGGTCACGATGGTGAGCATGATTCCGGCGAGGAAGGGGTCGAGCCCGGCGTCGCGGTAGATCTGCGGCACCCACCCGAATTGGACGTAGGCGTTGGCCGATTGGAGTCCGAAGAACATCGCCATGTACCGAGCTTTCGGTGAGGAGAGCACCGATCGCCGAGGCGGCCGTCCCTCCCGTTCGTCACCGGGGTCTGCGACCTGGCCGGAGAGGATGGGCACGGACTTCAGTGTTCGCAGCACCGTCCAGGTGATGAGGGCCGACAGCGGCAGCACGAGCCAGAACCCGAGGCCGACACGCCACCCGCCGAAACTCTCGGCCAAGGGCGCGGTGAACAGCGACGGCAGCATCGAACCGAGGCCGAGGGAGACGGTGAATGTCGTGGAGCCGAGGGTGGGTCGGTGTGGGAAGCGGGACTTGACGTAGACGGGCAGGATGACGTTGCCGATCGACATACCGGCCAGAGCGAGGACGGTGAGCAGAGCGAAGGCCACCCATTCGGTGACGAGGGCGCGCAGGCCGATGCCGACGACGATGAATGCCGCGCTCATGGCCAGAGCCGAGAACAGGCCGAGGCGTTTGAGCAGGGGCACGGCGATGATGCCGCAGATCGCGAACACGAGTCCCGGCAGTGCGGTGAGCAGGCCGGTCTGCCATTCGGCGAGTGAGAAGCCGTCTTTGACCTCGGAGAGCACCGGGCCGAGTGACGAAGCCGCGGGTCTGAGAGAGGCGGCGATGAGGACGAGGCAGGCCAGGGCCAGGATGTCCAGGCCCCGCGAGCGGCGGAACCCGAGCTCGGTCGAAGACGTCATGGGCTCATCCTTTCAGACCAGGGCCACTCGCCCGCGCGGCGGGTCGGCAACACGACCTGCCGCGCGGGCGAAGGGCGGTGAGAGGATCAGATCCTGCCGGGACGCCTGGCGATCGCGACTGCGACGGCGCCCAGACCGATGAGCACCGCACCGACTCCGAGACCGACAATGCCGCCTCCGGTCCGCGGAAGGTCTCCCACCGGGCGAGAAGCCTCCGAATCATCCGAGCCCGCGGTGCCGCCGGACGAGGTGTCATCGGACGAGTTGTCGGCAGAGCTCGCGGTGTCGACGGCCTTCGCCGAAGCCTCCGATGACGCCCCCGCGTCGGACGCCTCAGAGCCACCACCGGTGCTGCTCGAGCTGTTCGCATCCGAGGCCGAGGCGGAGTCCGCTTCTGCGGCAGCATCGGCGTCGACCTCGTCACCGCGGTCGGAGCCGCCGTCCGAACCGGTGTCGGCGTCGGCACCCTCTGCCGTCGAGTCCCCGTCATCGCCGGGCGTCGGCTCTTCGTCTTCGCCCCCAAGGCTGTACGTGATGAGGTTGCCCTTGTGGTCGGTGGGCCAGTCGGCCTCGGGCGTGAAGAATTCGTCCTGCGACTCCTCCTCGACGAACTCATCGCGCACGACCGAGGTGCGCGGTCCCACGAGTTGAGCAGAGGTGGCCTGAAGGTCGTCATCGCCGGAATGGAAGACGAAGTCGATGCGATCGCGTTCGTCCGCTTTCGGAGTCCAGCTCAGCTCGGATGTGGGGAAGTCGGTGTTGCCGGCAGGCCAGGTCACTCCGGGATGGGTGATCTCATCGGGATGGACGTCTCGATAGGCGTCGACGTATCCGCCCTTCTCCAGCTCCAGCGTCGAATCCCACGGCATGACGACGCCGTTGTGGTCGTGCTCGTCCTTGGCCCGTTCGGTCCAATCGAGATGCGAGGGTTCGTTGAAGTCACCTCCGATGAGCACTGAGCGGTCCTGGCTGCGGTCATCCTCGGCGGCTGCGACCGTTCGGGCCACGGCTTCGCTGCGGCCCGATTCGCGGTTGATCTTCGTGATCAGGTCGAGATCGGTGATGGGTCCGGTTGGAATCTCGTCCCAGCCGTATTCGCTCGTCGGCAGCGGGGGCGGAGTCCCTCCCCCGTATCCGCGAGGCAGGTAGTTCGCGTAGTACCGGTACTCGAGGTGACCGGAATACACCGCGAGCTCCTGATCGCCGACGTCGAGGACGGCTCGGGCGAAACCCTCAGCCACCGACGACTCGGTGATGGGGAACCGGGAGATGATTCCTGCGTCCGTGGAGGATCTGCTGGAGGTGTCGTGGCCGCGCCTGTTCAGTTCACGCCTGATCGAGTCAGCTGCGGGGCCGGCCTCGGAGAGCATGACGATGTCCGCTTCGGTCTCTTCGACGATGTCGGCGATGGTCGCGATCCCATCGGAGATCTGAGTCCCCTGATGCCAGATATTCAGCTGCAGCACTGTGATCTCGTCGGTGGGCTTCTGCGGTGGCTGCGCCTCCGCAGCCGCTGCGGGTACGGAACCAAGCGAATTCCCCAGAGCCAGAGCCAGCGCTGATCCAGCGCAGAGCAGGGAGCTTCGCCGTCGAAACACTCGGAACACAAGGAACCTTTCTGTCGGGAAGGGTGCTGACCTGGGACATCGTAGCTCTCGTGCCCATTACGGCGCAGACCGTCTCACCGTGCCTTCGCGGCAGCCTGGAACACCGCTCTGCCCGGCTCGACGAGGACCTCGTTGTCTCCCGGCAGGGAGAGTCGACCGCGGCCGCTGCCGCGGACGAGCGCGCCGAGCTCTGCCACCCGCACGGCGCCGAGGTTCTGGGCAGGAACTCCGCAGCGAAGCAGCCAGTTCCGCAGCACCCGGTGCAGGATCGCATCCGCACACTCGGTGAGGTCGGCCAGCGGCAGCTGCGCATCGACGCCGATCTCGGCGCTGATTTCCTCGGCCTGGGCGTCGAGGCAGTCGGCGTCTGCACGGCACAGGTCGGCGGTGCGGGCGAGGTTCGCCGTGATGGGTTGGCCGAGCTCGGTTTCGAGGCCGGCGAGCAGCTGTCGCGCCCGCACCCGGGTGAACGCGGTGTCGACGTTCATCGGGTCGTTCCAGACCTCGATGTCCTGCGCCCGGCAGGAGGCTTCCGTCTGCTCCCGGTCGAGGCCGAGCAGGGGACGCAGCAGCCGACCCGTCTGCGGGCTCATCCCCGCCAGCGACCGGGTGCCCGAACCGCGCATGAGTCCGAGGAGGACGGTCTCGGCCTGGTCGCTGCGGGTGTGGGCGGTGAGAATCCAGTCGGCACCTGCCGCTGTCCGTGCGGTCTCGAGCGCGGCGTAGCGGGCAGTTCGTGCCGCGGCTTCGAGTCCCTCCTCCCCCGCGGTGATCTCGACACGGACCAGGTCGGCGGGAACGCCCCAGGATTCGGCGGTGTCGACGACGTGACGGGCCACTTCGGCTGAACCGCTCTGGAGTCCGTGGTCGACGGTGAGGACGCGGGCACGCACTTCGCCTCGCCGGTGGAGGAAGGCACAGGCATGCAGCAGCGCCATCGAGTCTGCGCCCCCGGAGACAGCGACGATGATCCCGGGCGCCCGGGGCTCAGTTGCGCTCCCAACCGACGGCGGCCTCCGCGATTCGGAGGCCGCTGCGAGAGCGGATCGCACCGCGTTGCGGACGGCGCCGCTGGCCGGGTCGAGGGTGGGCCGCCTCGGCGAGGAGCGCTCAGAGTGCTCAGCCATGGATCCTCTCGAGCCAGAGCTGCGGTTCGTGGATCTCAGCGGTGCGCGGCAGATTCTCGGGTGCTGCGAAGATGCGGGAGAATCCCTTCTGTCCGACCTCGCTGCGGACGGCTCGGACGAACTTCGCCCCGTCGCGGTACTGGGCGAGTTTGAGATCCATCCCCAGCAGGTTCGTGAGCAGTCCGCCCTGCCCGGCGTCCCGGCGGGCTTCGAACTTCCGGCGCAGCTTCCGCACGCTCGGGATCACCCCGGCACCGACCTCGTCCATGACGACATCGGCATGGCCTTCGAGCAGGGACAGGATCGCCGTCGCCTCATCGAGTGCCGCGCGCATCTCTTCATCGCGGATGAGATCGACGAGGCTGGCTTCGCCCTTGACGATCCGCCCGAGCGTGGCGAAGAGCTCGACGATTCCACCGACTCCGGGCATCTTCACCCTGGTCGACACCGCCCCGGAGAGCAGGGAGCGCATGTGGTCGCGCAGCCAGGGCGCGGTGGCGAACTGCACCTGGTGGGTCGCTTCGTGCAGCGCCACCCACATCCGGAAGTCGCGCTCGTCCACGCCCATCGCCTCCTCGGCGATGAGCACCGCCGGAGCGACGAACATCAGCCGTCCGGCTTCGACGGCGAAAGGGTCGAACTGGCCGAGCACGCGCGTCGAGAGCAGAGACAGGACACCGGCGACCTCGACCGCGGCCCCCTTCGCGGTGGCCGGTGTCACGGGGGCGGGCAGGGCCGCCTCGTCGACCATCCCGTTGAGGGATTGCGCATTGGCCTTGACCCAGCCGACCTGGTCGAGCACGAGCACGGACCCGGCCGCCAGGCGCGCCCGCACGTCATCGGCGTGGGCGGGTTCGAGCAGGAACGAATCGAGCACGAGGTCCTGCGCGGTCAGCGCATTGTCCTTCATCCCGGCCACGAGCTCGTCGAGGACGCGGGCATCGGGGACCTTCGCCGCGGAGACGAGCTCACGTGCGGTGCGGGCGGCGAACTTCTCATCGACGATCATCGGCAGCCGCAATTCGCGAGTGCGGTGACGATGTCGTCCACGGTCTTTCTGGCTTCCAAGATCTTGTCCTTGTCCACGTCGTCGATTTGGATGGAGAACACGAGGTAGCGGCCTTCGGCATCGAGGACCCCACCGGCCAGGGAGGTCACGGTCGACAGTGTCCCGGTCTTCGCATGCACACTGCCGGAGGCGTTCTTCTCGTCCACAAACCGGTCGTGCAGGGTGCCGGTGAGACCGCCGACCGGAAAGTAGCTGATGAGGCCGGCCAGGGAGTCATCGGCGACGACGGAGGCTTGGAGGATCGTCGTGAGGTCGTGCGGGGCGATCCGGTTGTCATAGGACAGGCCCGAAGTGTCCACGAGGCGGGTGCGGCCGAGGTCGACCGAATCGCCGAGGGTTTTGAGCACGGCCTGCGGTCCGGCCTCGAGACTGCCGTCCTCGCCCTGGGCGATGGCAACCTCGTTGCCGAGCACCTCGGCGACCACGTTGTCACTGTGGACGAGCGCGTATTCGACGATCTCGGAGATCGTCGCCGACTCGACCCGTGCGAGCTCCTTCCCGTTCGCGCCAGCACCGTCCTCGGACTCCTGCGAACCAGCATCACTGTCGGCGCTGCTCTTCGCTTCTGCGTCGTCGTCTGCTGCGGTCGTGGTGATCCCGGCTTTCTTCAGTTCCTTCGCGAAGACCTTCAGCGCGTCGGCGGCCGGGTGCTCGCTGCGGGCTCGCCATTCCCGGTCCTTCGGTCCGATGTAGGCGGTGTCGACCATGAGCGGTTGGATCGGGGTGATCACACCCTTGGCGATGTCAGCGCGGTCCCATCCGGAGTCGAAGTCCTCACCGGTGTACCTACTCGTGTCCAGCGCGAGCGCCACCTCGGTGATGTCGTCGTCTTTGAGGGCCTGCGCAGTGTCCTCGGCCAAGGTCCGCAGCCCACCGTGCCCGTTGACCGAACCGGGATCGGAGTCCCCGGCTCCCAGGAGCACGTCCCCTCCTCCGGTCAGGGTCAGGGTGTTGGCATCGGCGTCGAAGTCCGCCGTCGTCGCCAACCGCGCCTGACCGCCGATGGATTTCAGCGCCGCTGCCGCGGTGAGCACCTTCGTCACCGAGGCGGGAGTGCGCGGTTTCGTTTCGTTCTTCGCATAGAGGACCTCGTCGGAGAGTCCGTCCCGGACTTCGAGGCCGAAGCCCTTGACCTTCGAATCCTTGAGGATGGGCGCGATCTTCTTCTCAACCTTCGTCGGCACGGAGGCGGAGTCTGCCACCGCCGAGGCGGGGGCGGGCACTTCCTTTGCCTGCGCTTGGGGATTCGGCACAGCTTGGACGGAGATCGGCGGCTCCGTGGTCAGCACGCCGGGCAGCCCGGGGACGAGGTCGAAGGCGTCGACGGCCGCGTAGGCACCGAGTGCCAGGACGAGGACCCCGGCAGTGATCGCCCCGCCTCTTCCCCTGCGGCGTCGACGCTTCACGGCATCGGAGCGCGGGGAATCGGAGTCCGTCGAGTCCGCAGTCTTCGGCTCATCGGGGATGTCGTTCAAACGCGCTTCTCATTCCTCGACGGCCGAGAAGGCCGCCGTCGGTGGACGGTGACGGGGACTTGTACCATCTATTCTAGTGATGCACCCCTAACGTGAAGGAGCACTATGGAACTGTTGGCCACAATCGAGATCCCGCGCGGATCCCGCATCAAGTACGAAGTCGACCATGAGACCGGTCGTGTCAAGCTCGACCGCTATCTCTACACCTCGATGCAGTACCCCGCCGATTACGGCTTCATCGAGGACACGCTCGGCAACGACGGTGACCCCCTCGACGTTCTCGTGCTGCTGCCCGAACCGCTGTTCCCCGGTGTGCTCATCGACGTCCGCCCCATCGGCATGTTCCAGATGGAGGACGAGGCCGGAGGCGACGACAAGGTCCTCGCCGTGCCCGCCGGTGACCCCCGCTGGGAGTCCTACACGGACATCTCGGATGTGGACAAGTTCATGCTCGACTCGATCGAGCACTTCTTCAACCGCTACAAGGACCTCGAGCCCGGAAAGTACGTCAAGGGTTCGAGCTGGGCCGGCCGGGAAGCCGCCGAGGCCGAGGTCAACGCCTCCATCGAGCGCTTCAAGGCGGAGGGCCACTGAGCCGCTCCCCCCTCAAACGCACCTGACCGCCCGGATGATGTCATCCGGGCGGTCGTGTCATGTGGGCGGGTGACCTGCTGACCGGCACCGACGAGTGACGATGCTCACGATTTCTTAGGTCACCCTAAGGGGCAGTGTGAGCCAGGTTATGCCATCGTCGAGTCATGAAACTCGATCATGTGTCATACGCCAGTGAACCTGATGGCTACCGTGCGACGGCCGAGCGGATCTCGGAGAAGCTCGGTGTGGTTCCCTACGACGGCGGTGTGCATCCTCGATTCGGCACCAGAAATCTCATCTTCCCCCTCGCGAACGGCCACTATCTCGAAGTCGTAGAAGCCTTGGAGCACCCGGCCGCTCTCTCAACCCCTTTCGGTCAGGCAGTGCGAGCTCGCTCCGAGCTCGGCGGCGGCTGGATGGGCTGGTGCGTCTCGGTCGAAGATCTCGCCGCGGTCGAAACCCGCCTCGAGCGCAAAGCCGTCGACGGCAACCGCACACCGGAGTCCGGTTTGGAACTCAAGTGGCTGCAGATCGGCATCAAGGGGCTCATCGCCGACCCCCAGCTGCCGTTCTTCATCAAGTGGTCTGCCGATTCCTCACAGCATCCGTCGACCTATAAGACGAATCCCGCTGTCGCCATCGACACGCTGCAGATCGCGGGCGACCGTGATCGACTGCGTGATTGGCTGGGTACTCAGGACGCGAAGCCGATCCCGGAGATCCACATCGACTGGTCCGCACCCCACGGGACGCCGGGCATTATGTCGGTGAGCTTCGAGACGAAGAACGGGTCCGTCACCATCTGAGATGGCCGACCTCGAGGCGTCGGTGCCGGCCGCGACGCCGGCCCCACGCCGCGGCGCCGGCCGACTATGGCCGAAGACCGGTGATGCGACGGAGTTCAGGACGGTCTGTGCTGAATCCGGTACTGGATTCCATCACAGGCCGTCCTGAACTCGACGTCAGCGGTTTCTCCCGCGCTGCCCTTCTGCATCTTTCAGCCAAGTGGCGGCCGAACTGGGGTCACTCGGCGTGGGTCTCCTCGACCGACTCCCCGGTGCCGTCCGCGGGTGATGCATTCTTCCGACGCATATGAGCGGCCGTGGCCATGGCTCCGCCGACGGCGAGCAGCCCGGCACCCCCGCCGAGCAGAGGCAGCGTGCTGTCCGAACCGGTCCACGGCAGCTCGCCGCCGGATCCCGAACCGCCGCCTGAGCTGCTCGATCCGGAGCCTGCGCTGCCGGCGGAGGAGCCTGCGTCACTGCCTCCGCTCGAGGCCGCTCCCGCGGCTGCGGCGTCCTTCGCTCCGTCCTGGGATCCAGCCGTCGACCCCGAGCTGTCAGCGCCGCTTCCGGTCGTGTCACCTTTCGCATCGGCGTTCTCATCCGATCCGGTGCCGTCGGCGCTGCCGTTCTCACCGGCATCGGCACCACCGGCATCTGAACCATCGGCCTCGGCGTCCTGGTCCTTCGGCGGATCCGTCGGGTCCGGCGCCGAGCCGCCGTCTCCCTTGATCACCTGGACAACGGTCGGTCGCGGCAGCGCAGCCACCCCCTTTTCGACATCGGTCTCATCCACATAGTCGGGGAAGCGCGAATGCTGGTCTGACCAGGACCCGTCTTCGCCCGGGTGTTGGACGGCGACGAACGCCGAATCGTAATCGTCGTGCACGAGCGGCCCGCAGACCTCTGCCTCGCGTGGAACGGAGAGGAACTGTTCGACCCGTCCGCGCTGGCTGCCGTCGATCGTGACCTTGAACAGACCATCGCAGTACCCGATGCCGTCGGGAGCGCCGTCGGTGGAGATCCACAGGTTCCCGGCCGTGTCGAAGGCGACGTTGTCCGGACATGAGATCGGTGAGACCTGATCTTCGGGGAATCCGGAGAAGTAGGTGGCGTCTCCCTGTTTCGGGTCACCGCAGACGATGAGCAGCGTCCAGTCGAACTGGGTGCCCGTATGGTCGCCTGAGCGTTCCGTGATTTCGACGATGTGACCGTCGCGGTTCTCGGTCCGCGGGTTCGCTTCGTCGGCGGCCGCCTTTCCGTCGGTGCCGCGATCGGAGTTGTTCGTGCAGGCGACGTAGATGCGACCGTTGACCGGGTTTGGTTCGACGTCTTCGCACCGGTCCATCTTCGTCGGACCGACCTTATCGGCGGCGAGGCGTGTATGGACGAGGACCTCTTCGACGGAGAATCCCGAGACCTGGGACTGGCCGTCCTTGAGCAACGGCAGCCACTGTCCGCTGCCATCGAATTCGCCGTCGGCGGGCACTTCGCCGCTCCCGTCGATCTCGGACTTCGGCGAGTTGCCGGTGAACTTCGCGACGTAGAGGTCGCCTGCGGTCAGCAGGGTCTTGTTGTGTTCGCGGTCGCCTTCGACATAGGTGCCCTTCGACACGAACTTGTACAGGTAGTCGAACTTCTCGTCGTCTCCCATATAGGCCACGGCGTGCCCCGAGTCGGAGATCGTGATGTTCGCGCCTTCATGTTTGAACCGGCCCATGTTCGTGTGTTTGTGCGGAGTGGAGGTCGGGTCCCACGGGTCGACCTCGACGATCCAGCCGAACCGGTTCGCTTCGTTGGCGTAGCCGGCGTTGTTCGTGTCGAATCGGTCGAGATCGGCTTCCCAGCCATTCGCCGATTCGTCGCTGCTCAGGCCGTAGCGTTTGTCCTCCGCCGAGGTGCCCGGTGTTCTGAAGTACGAGTTGAAGTTCTCCTCACCGGAGACCACGGTGCCCCACGGGGTGAGCCCACCAGAGCAGTTGCCGACGGTGCCCTGGACCTTGTCGCCGTTCGGGTAGTCCTTCGTCCGCAGCAGATCGGTTCCGGCGGCGGGACCGGTGAACTCGTATTCGGTGTCGATGAGGAACCGGCGGTTCTTCTTGCCATTGACGTCGACCGTCCACGTCGACTTCTCGTCCTTGCGGGTGAGTTCGGCCACGGTCAGTCCGTGTGCTTCGCGGCTGATCGCTCGTTGGTCGTCCCCATCCATGTCGTCGGGGTACATGATGGCGTCGTTCGTGTACTCCTGGTTGGAGAACAGCAGTGCCCGGTTCGAATCGCTGTCGTCGACCTGGATGGACAGATAGTCGTTGTTGTAGCCGAATTGGCGACGCTGGGCCTCCGGGGTCTGGTTCTCGGGATCGAACTTGGGGGCGTCGGGGAACAGTGGGTCGCCCCAGCGCACGATCGGGTGCCACGTGTAACCGTCGGGGACGATGAATTCGTCGACTTCATGCTGGACGGGGTCGATGGCAGTGAAGGCGAGGCTGCCGGCGGTCGCGGCCGCGGCGCTGCGCGCGGTCGGGCTGGGCGCAGTGGTCACAGCGATCGCCAGGGCACCGGCGGCGGAGGCGCCGAGGACCGCGCGACGGCTGAGCTTCGCATTGACGATATCGCGGAAGTAACCGTTCGCCGATGTGTTGCAGGTGGCCTTGAGACACGCGTTGTCGCACTTGAGAGCGCAGGTGACGGGGCTGCGCTTGCCGCGCACGTGGTTGGCCATCGGCAGCAGGGTTCTCATCGGTTCTCTCCTCGTATCGGATTGTCTCTCCCCTTCCGCGGCCCGCACCGGATGACGGCACGACCCGGAAAGGCTCACCCGATCGAGACTTCCATCGGCAGGAAGCCCTGTGACGACCCGTCGGTGAACTGAGGATGAATCCGTGTGGACGAGTGCATGTTCGGGCCTCAGCCGAAATCGATGAGTGTGAGCACTCCCGGGGCCAGGAAACCGACCGCGTCGATGATGAAGTGCGCCCACACCAGCGGCATCAGTCGACCGCGGCGCAGGAAGTACCAGCCGAAGATGATGCCCATGGCGATGTTGCCGAGGAACGGCCCAATCCCCTGATAGAGGTGGTAGCTGGCCCGGAAGACCGCCAGAGAGATGATGATCGTCCACGGCCCATATCCCAGCCGCCGCAGACGGTCGGCGCCGAACCCGAAGATGAGGACCTCTTCGAGGATGCCGTTCTTCGCCGCGGCGAGGATGAGAACCGGAATCGTCCACCAGTGATCGCCGAGGTTGGACGGTTGGAGCTCGGCAGTGATCCCGAGTGCCCTCCCGGTTGCGTACATCCCGAGGGTGCCGATGCCGATGATGACGAAGAGGAGACTGCCGTGCCCGAGGTCTCGGAGTCGGTGCCCGTCGACGCCGAGGCGGCCGCTCAGGCTCCGATTCCCGGCATCGCGGGTGAGCAGGTAGAGGGCGAGGAGGACGGGAACGAGGCTGAATCCGATGTCGAACAGCTGGTAGATGAGGTCGAAGCCGGGCCGCGGGGACTGCGAGGTGTTGAGTTTGGCTTGGGCTTCGCCGATGGGTCCTCGGGTGAGGATATCGGCCAGCCGCACGACCGCGTAGACGGCCGATTGGCCCAGGGACAGGGCCGCAACGACACCGAGCTCGAACCACAGGCGCTTTCTCTCCTGCCGTTCGAGCTCGGTCGTCATGCACCCCACTGTAGCCGGGTCGGCTCAGTGCTTGGGTTCGCTGCCTCCGTCGTCGTGACGCGGGTTGTGGCTGCGCAGTGTGAAGTCCGAATCCGCGCTGCCGCGTCCGGCTGCCCCGGGACGGCCCGTTCTGGGTTCATCCGAGCCGGGCTCACCCGTGCCGAGTTGGGACGCGTCTGGCTCATCCATGCCGGGTTCGTCCGAGTCGGACTCTGCTGCTCCGGATCCGCCTTCGTCTGCTGCCGGTGTGGGTTCGTCCGTCACCGAGGCGGCTGCACCGGAATCGGTCGGCCGCGGCTCGTCCTCCGGCCGAGTCGAATCCCGATCGGGCGCTTCCGCACGTGCCTCGGCCGAGTCGAGGACCTCGCCGCGGGCCATGTTCTTCACGTACCGCTTCTCCGCACGCCGTTCCTTGACTCCCTCGAGCAGGAGGTAGAGCACGGGCACGAGGATGAGCGTGAGCAGCGTCGAGCTGACCAGGCCGCCGATGACGACGATCGCCAACGGCTTCGAGATGAACACTCCCCCACCGGTCAGACCCAGTGCCATGGGCAGCAGCGCGAAGATCGTCGCGGCTGCGGTCATGAGGATCGGACGGAAACGCAGCCTCGCACCGTGGACGACCGCCGTGCGCAGATCCACTCCACGCAGACGGAAGTGGTTGATGAGGTCGATGAGCACGATCGCGTTCGTGACCACGATGCCGATGAGCATGAGCAGACCGATCATCGATGTCAGCCCCAGTGGGGTGTCGGTGATGAGCGAAAGCGCAACCGAACCGGTGGCCGCGAACGGGATCGAGACGAGGAGGATCAGCGGCTGCAGCAGCGACTTGAACGTGGCGACCATGATGACGAAGACGATGAGGATCGCAGCGAGCATCGCCAGGCCCAGCTGAGCGAACGCGTCGTTCTGCTCCTGAGTCGCACCGCCGGTGTCGACGCTGACCGATTCGGGCAGGTCGACATCGTCGAGAGCGGACTGCACCTCTGTCGACACGGCACCGAGGTCATCACCCTCCGGGGTCACAGACACGGTCGTCGAACGCTGCGCATCCGTGTGACGGATCGTTGGAGCGGTCTTGACCTCCTTGACCTCCGCAACATCGTCGAGCTTGATGAACCGCGGCTCCCCGGTCACCGCGGGAGCACCCGCGTTCGGGTCGCCGCCGGCCGCACCGGCACCGCCCGCACCGCCAGCGTCTCCGGCAGCACCAGCGTCTCCGGCACCTCCAGCCGCTCCGGCGCCTCCGGCCGCTCCAGCATCACCGGCTGCGCCGGCATCGTCCGCACCGCCGGCTGCCCCTGCCCCGCCGGGAGCGGGGGCCGCTTCCTTCGGCTTGCCGGGGATCTTCAGATCGCGCAGCTTCTTCACCGTATCGGCATTGCGGTCGAAGAGCAGCACCGAGTGGGAGACATCGTCGATGACGACCTCGCCCACCTGCTGACCGTGCATGGCACGCTGCACATACTGTCCGATGGCCGCCTCGGTGAGGTTCTCTTCTGCGGCCTTCTTATGATCGACTTTGACCTCGATGACGGGCTGAACCGACTCGATGTCGCTGGTCACCGACTGCGCGCTGGAGACTCCCTCGAGCTGGTCAGTGACCTTCTTCGTCGCGGCCTCGAGCTCCTTGGGGTCCGTGGCCGAGAGCGTGATGTCGATCGTCTGCGCCCCGGGTGTCGAACTCTGGCTGAGCACCTCGACCTCACCGACGTCCTTGAGACCGTCGAAGTCCTTCTGCAGGTCGGTGGAGATCGACTCCGCAGAGACACCGGATTTCGTGTTGACGATATAGGTGCCCGTCAGCGAGGAGTCATCGGTGAACCCGAATGTCGTCCCGCCCAGCGACAGCTGGTAGTTGTCGACATCAGAGTTGTCGGCGAGGACGTCTTCGACCTTCTCCGCCTGTTTCGACGCTTCGTCGAGGTCGGTGCCCGGATCGAAGGCCTGCGAGACCTGCAGGGAGTCCTGTCCGGTGTCGCCGAACAGTTCGGTCTTCAGCTGCGGGATCATCGCACCGGTGCCGGCGAGCACGAGCACGGCGATGAGGATCATCACCAGCGGGTGCTTCGTCGAGAAGGCGATGGCCGGCATGTAGGTCTTCTGCAGACGTGTCACCGGCGAATGCATTCCGGCGAGCTCGTCGACTTCCTGTGTGCCGTCCTCGGATTCGCCGTAGCGCGGGCCGTCGGCGCTCACACCGACAGGTCCACCGGCGCGTGCCCCTTCGGCCTCGTCGACGGCTGCGGTGTCTTCGGCGTCGGCGCCGGCAGCGACCATGTCGCGGTTCTTCTCCGCCTTCTTCGCGGCCTTCTTCTCCGTCCGCCACTGCGCGAGCATCGACTTGCGGCTGCGGCGGATCTCCGCCTTCTCCGCCCGGGTGAGCTTGACCTTCGACTCGCGTTGGCGCAGGAACCAATAGGCAAGCACCGGAACGATCGTCAAAGCGACGAACAGCGACGACAGGAGAGCGATCGTGGCGGTCAGCGCGAAGGGACGGAACATCTCACCGGTCTGCCCGGTGACGAACGCCAGCGGCAGGAACACGGCGACCGTCGTCAGAGTCGAGGCGGTGATCGCGCCGGCGACTTCGGAGACTGCAGCGAGGATGTTCGAGAACTTGTCACCGCCGGAGGCGTGCCGTCGTCTGATCGCTTCGATGACGACGATGGAGTCATCGACGACGCGGCCGACGGAGATCGTCAGCGCGCCGAGGGTGAGCATATTCAGAGTCTCCCCGCCCATCCACAGGCCGACGAGCGCGATGAGCAGCGACAGCGGGATCGAGATCGCGGTGATGATCGTCGCCCGCACCGAGAGCAGGAAGACGAGGATGACGAGGACGGCGAAGATCAGGCCGAGTCCGCCCTCGTTGAGCAGGTCGTCGATGGACTGTTCGATGAAGGGTGCCTGGTCGAAGGCGGAGACGAACTTCGTGTTCTCGCCCATCATCTTCTCGAGCTCGGGCAGTTTGTCGGCCACCGCGTGCGAGACATCGACGGTGTTCGCGTCGGACTCCTTCATCACCGACACCGACAGCGAAGGCTGGCCGTTGGTCCGGGAGATCGACTCGACCGGTTCGTCGACGAGTTCGACATCCGCGACGTCGGAGACCTTGATCGGGCCGTCCTTGCCGGAGATGACGAGATCCTTGATCGCATCGATCGACCGGATCCGGGTGCCGACCTCGACAGGAGCCGCACCGTCGGCGCCCTTGAGTTCACCCGCCGAGGTGGGCACACCGTTGGACTGGAGGATTCCGGCCACCTCGTCGAGGTTCGCCCCTTCATCCTCGAGATCGTCACGACGGATGCTGATCTCGACCTGTTTGGTCTTCGCACCGGCGATCTGGACCTGGGAGACTCCGTCGATCTTCTTCAGTTCCGGTTCGACGATGTCTTCGAGGTTCGCCGCCAGATGGTCCTCATCGGCGTCGGAGGTCACCGACAGGGCGAGCACCGGGATATCGTCGGTGCCCATCATCATGACATTGGGTTCGACCCCGTCGGGCAGGCTCGGCTGCACCTGGGACACGGCGCGCTGCAGGGCTCTGACGACATCGTCGGAGTCGTCGCCGTACTTCGTGCTCACCGTGATCTGCGCACTGCCGGCAGAAGAGGTCGAAGTCATGTCTTCGACCTCGGGCAGGGCGGTCAGCGCACCTTCCAACGGGTCGGTGACTTCGGATTCGACGGCCTCGGGGGTGGCGCCTTCATAGGAGGCGGTGACCGTCGCCTGGGGATTGTCGAGGGATGGGAAGAGCTCTTGCTTGAGCGCACCGGCTCCGATGACGCCGAAGATCACGGCAACGACGGAGATGAGCGCGATGAGCGCCCGGTTCTTCAAGCTCAGCCGGGTCAGGAAACTCACAGAGGGGACTTTCTGGTCGTAGGCAGGGCGACGACGCAGCACGTCGACTCCACCATCCTAGTGAATGTCCGCTGGGCGGCACATGAGGAAAACCTGACTCCTCAGGACTCTTTCTTCGTCTCCCGCACCTGCCGCGGACGAGTCTCACGACCGAAGAACCACAGCCCCGCAGCGATGACGCCGAGGAGGCCGGTGAGCAGGAACGCCCACGAGTAGTCGAAGCGGTCGACGATCGCACCGGCGATGATGGGCCCGATGATCGCACCGCCGTCGAGAGCCATCTGGTACCGCGCGAGCACTCGACCGCCCTTGCGTTCGCGGCCGATGACATCGGCCACGGTCGCCTGCTGGGCGGGGTTGGCCAGTCCGGAGCCGACTCCGGCGATGACGGAGAAGACGAAGAAGACCCAGATCGCGTCGGTGAACGCCAACGCCGCAGTGGTCACGCCGAGGACGAAGAGTCCCCATTGGATGAAGGGTTTGCGGCCGAGCGTGTCGGCGAAGCGTCCGACGACGGTCACAGCTGAGGCGTTGCCGATGGCGAACATGGTCAGGGCCAGTCCGGCTACGGCAGTGTCGGCCTTGAGGGCTTGGATCGCGAACAGCGGGTAGATGGCCACGCGGATGCCCATCGCCGACCAGCCTTGGACGAAGGCAGAGATGAGAGCCGAACGGTAGGCCGAGTCGCTCCACGCCTGGCGGAAGGTCATGACTTCCTGCTGCTTCTCATTCTTCGTCGCCTCCAGGCGGGCACGCCCGGATTTCGTCGAGGATCCGAACGCCGCGGTCGAGGCGAGGAAGACGCGCACGACGATCGCGGCCAGCAGCAGACCGACGGCGTAGATGATGAACGGCACGCGCATGCCCCAACCGGCCATGGCCCCGCCGAGGACGGGGCCGGCGATGTTGCCGACGAGGAAAGCGGTGGCGTAGGTCGATGAGGCTTTCGCGCGCGCATCGATCGGTGCGAGACGGACGATGAGCGCCATCGCGGAGACACTGAACATCGTCGACCCGATGCCGCCGAGGCCGCGGAAGACCAGCAGCTGCCAGTAGTTCTGCGCAAAGGCCACGGCCGCGGTGGAGGCAGCGACGATGAGGAGTCCGGTGATGTAGATCCGGCGTTCGCCGAAGGCGTCGACGAGGCGGCCCGACGACGGTGAGAAGACGAACCGGAAGAATGCGAAGGAGGAGACGACGATCGTAGCGGCGGTGACGCCGAAGTCGAAGCTCGCTGCGAACTGCGGCAGCACCGGGGCGATGATGCCATAGCCGAGTGCCACGATGAATGCCGCGGCCACGAGGACGTAGATCTCCTTGGGCAGCCGGCGTGCCTCGTCCTCGAGGGCGGGGGCCGTTGAGTCGGTGTCGGCTCCCGGTGATACGGCGCTGTGGTCCCGGTCGTCGTGGCCTGTCACAGGGTATCGAGGAACTGTTCGGGCGACGGCAGCGGTCGGGTGCTCGTGGCCAGGCGCTGTCGGTACCGTTCGGGAACGGCACCGATGTAGAACCACCCCATGAGCAGTTCGGAATCCTTGAGCCGGTGGAGCCGGCGGACCGGTTCGCTGTTGGCCAGGGTGCCCGAGCGCCACATCACTCCCCAGCCGGCCTGCCACAGGGCGAGTTCGAGCAGATGACCGGCTCCGGCGGCGGTGGCGTGCTGCTCCCATTCGGGAACCTTCTCATGCTTCGTCGGTGAGGCCACGAGCGCGAGCAGCAGCTCGGCCCGCAGGGGCTTCTGGTTGACCTCGCCGGGTTTGCGTCTGACTCCCCCGGCTTCGTCGAGGGCTTCACCGAGGCGGTGCCGGTCGTCTCCGCGGATGATGAGGAATCGCCAGGGGCGCAGTCCCTTGTGGTCGGCGACCGAGGAGATCGAGCGGATGAGTTCGAGCAGGTCGGCGTCGTTCGGGGTCTCCGGATCGACCTTGGAGATGGAACGACGCGTCGACAGGGCGTGGAGGACGGGGTCGGCGACGAGGTCGATCGATGACGGCACGGAGTAGTCAGGCCCGCGCCGGGTCGGCAGCCCGGATTCGCTGCTGCCGTTCCCGGCAGCAGCGGCCGCCCCGGCGGGCTGGGCGTTCTTCGCCTCCTCGGCGGCGAGGTTCTTCGCCCACGGTCCGGTGTTGCCGTCGAGGAAATGCGCGCGGACGCGTTCCTTCGTCACCTGACAGGCACCGTCATCGTAGGCACGGTCCGTGTCCTTGCCGGTGGAGCCTTTGGACTTCTTGTGCTTCTTGTCTTTGTGTTTGCCCTTCTTGTGCCCGCCCATCAGCTCACCCATTCGGCGAAGGCGGTGCGGGCTCGGTGGAGCTTCGGATCGATGATGACACGGCAGTAGCCGTTGTCGGAGTTCGCGGTGTAGAAGTCCTGGTGGACCGCCTCGGCGGGGTAGAACGTACCGAGCGGTTCGAGGGTCGTGACAATCGGGTCGTCGAAGAGCGCCTGCGCGGATTCGATGGCCTGCGCGAAATGCTGCTTCTCGGCCTCATCTCGATAGAACATCGCCGAACGGTATTGGGTGCCGACGTCGTAGCCCTGCCGGTTGAGGCTCGTCGGGTCGTGTCCGGTGAAGAAGAGCCCGAGGATGACCTCTTCGGGAACGATATCGGCGTCGAAGGTCACCTGGAGTGCTTCGGCGTGACCGGTGGTGCCGCTGCAGACCTCACGGTAGCGGGGATCGTCGGTATGACCGCCCGTGTATCCGGAGATCACTTCTCTCACGCCGGTGGTCCGTTGGTAGACGGCGTCGAGGCACCAGAAGCAGCCGGCGCCGAGGGTGAGGGTACGAAGATCGCTCATAACTCGTATAACGATGACACACGCGAGTTATTCCCGGCAGACTCCGCCTGCCTTCGACTCTCGATCGGGTCATCGTCGGGGCCGGCCGTCTGCTCGAAAATGGCCGTCTTCTCGAAAATGACGGGGCCCTCCGGCTCATTGCCCGTCGACGCGGATGCTCAGTTCCTCCGGTCGCGGCCAGGACTCCAGCGTGTGCACCTGTTCGTCGAAGACCTCGTCCGTGATCTCGAGACTCGACCAGTAGGCGGCTTCGTCCTCGTCGCCGGTCTCCTCGGGGTGGAGAGTGCCCGGCACGGAGTCGCGCAGGGCCGCGGCGGTGAGCATGTCTGCGTCGGTGTCCGCAATCGGTTCGCCCAGGTCCAATCGGTTCAGGCGCCCGTCGACGATTTCGATGCTGAGTTCCATGCTGCCCTTCGCCTCACCACCGGCTGCCCGGTCCGCACTGTCATCGGCATGGTCGGCGACACAGGTGAGACCGGTGATCGGGTAGGTCTGCATGGCCGGCACGATTGAAGGACTCACCGTGCGGGGACGAACTTCGATCGAGACGATGTCTTCTCCTTCAAGCACCTGCGCAAGCTGCTGGGAGTCGAGGCGGACCGGCTCGTCCCCCGAATGGAGAGAGTCCGGGTAAGTCACCCACACGAAGAACTGCGCGGAGTCGAACTGCTTGCGGACCGCCTCGGCGGTGGAAGGGGAATTCGGGTGCGGCTGGGACAGCAGGAGCTCGACCGATTCGCGGATATGAGCGGGCAGCTCGATTTCGACCGGGGCCCAGTTCGTCTCCTCGCCGTCGTCGGCCCAGGATCCGACCGTGTCGATGACCGCACCGGTCAGTGCCACGAGCCCGCCGCTGGCCACGGCGTTGAGCCCACGGCCCACGCCCTTCGGCAGCCGCTTGTCGACGGCCGCGGCGATGTTCTCTGTCAAAGGCCACAATGCCCAGCCGGCTGCCCCGGCCGCCACTGCGGTGGCTGCATTGAGAAATCTCGGTGACTTCAGGTCCGCGCGCTCATCCCACCACGCTTCGGGGTCGACACCGCCCTCACGCCCTCCGGTGCGGCCCTCTGCGTCGACTTCATAGGAGTAGCTCACCGGCCCGGTGCCCCGGCCTGTGAAGGATTCGAGGAATTCATCGATGCCGCTCGATCCGCCGACCTTGCCGAGGAACGCGGTGGTTCCGGTGAGCCAAGTCAGACCGCCGGTTGCCAATGCGGTGCCCAACCGCAGGCACCGCTGGTTCTCGGCCGAGACGTCACGCCTGCGGACCAGCGCGAGGGACGCTGCCGCCAGCGTGGCGGCAGTGCGGACGATTCGGTGATGACGCTGGGGGATGTCGGGAAGACGCATGCCCTCATCCCAGCATGTTCACCTGTGTTATTGGTGGGAACCGTCCTCACATCACCATGCCGCTGGGCAGGGCGAAGCCGAGTTCGGCGGCGGCCTTCTGCGTCGAGGGCTGATTCCAGAATTTCGCCACAGAGTCGTTCGTCGCCAACGACCGCATTTCGGCCTTGTCGAGGAACAGGATTCCGGACAGGTGGTCGGTCTCGTGGGCGACGATGCGGGCGGACCAGCCGGTCACCACCTCGGCGATGGGCTCGCCGTCCACAGCGGTGCCGCGCAGTTCGACCTCACGCGGGCGAGCGACGACGGCTTGGTATCCGGGGATCGACAGGCAGCCTTCGTAGAAGGCGACGTCCTCACCGGTGGCCCGCTCGTACTCGGCGTTGAGGACCACGCGCAGGGGCATCGGCTCGCGCTGGCGTGCCGCGGCGACCTCCGGGTCCCGAGCTCCCGGATCCTCGGCGACGAACATCGACAGGCCGATGCCCACCTGCGGGGCGGCGAGGCCGACGCCGGGGGCTGAGAGCATGGTCGCCCGCATCACCTCGGCGAGCTTGGCCAGCTCCGCGTCGTCGACCTGTCCGTCGAAGGGACGGGTTTCAGCGCGCAGCGCCGGGTCGCCGGCCTCGACGATGTCCGCGATCCCGCCGCCTGCCTCGGCGGCGGCGAGGACGGTGCGGATCTGGTCGGCGATGATCGCATCGGCTTCGTGCATCTTCCGTGTCCCTCCGTGGATCAGTCCGCGCGGGCGACGATGAGTTCGGCGTGCTTGAGCAGCGGAGCGTCGATCATCTTGCCTTCGAACGCGAACGCGCCCTTCTCCGTGGTGGCGAGTTCGAGGACGGACTTCGCCCAGGTCAGCTGTTCCTCGCTGGGACGGAAGGCGTCCCGGACGACGGGCACGTGGTTGGGGTGGATGGAGACCTTGCCGGAGAACCCGGACTGCACGGCGTCCTCGGCCTCGTCCGCCAGCCCCTCGAGGTTGGGGATGTCGGCCCAGATCGAGTCGAGGGCGTACTTGCCGTGAGCACGCGCAGCCAGCAGGGTCTGGCTGCGCACGTGCTTGGCCACGTCACGGTAGGCGCCGTCGGCGGTGCGCGAGGATCCTCCGCCGAGATCGGCGATGAGGTCCTCAGAGCCCCACATGAGCGCGAAGGTGTTCGGGGCCGCAGCGATCTCGGCGACGTTGACGGCCCCGAGCGCGGTTTCGATGAGCGCGATGACCTGGTAGTCGGCGAGGATCGTCAGGTCGGTGCCCCGTTCGGACTTCGGCAGCATCACGGCCGTGTACTCGGTCTGCGCGAGCATCTTGAGATCCTCGCCGAGGTGGTCCGAATCCCTGGCATTGATGCGCACGACCGTACGCGTGGGGTCGAGCGGGAAGTCGATGATCGCCTCACGTGCAGCGGCTTTGTCCCCGTCGTTGACCGCATCTTCGAGGTCGAGGATGACGATGTCGGAGCGTTCGGCGGCCTTCGTGTACCGGTCGGGGCGGTCGCCGGGGCAGAAGAGCCAGGCGGGTTTGAACTCGAGGGCCATGGGAGTGCTCACTTTCCTGATTCGGTCTGGTCGTCTGCGGTCGCGTGTCCCGCGTCCTTCGCGTGGCTCGAGTCGAACATCATGGTCTGACGCACGGCTTTGGCCACAAGGGTGCCGTCCTGGTTGTAGCCGCGGTGTTCGAGGGTGACGATGCCCTGCCCGGGACGGGACTTCGAGTTGCGCTTGTCGAGGATCGTCGTCTCCGCGTAGAGCGTGTCACCGTGGAACAGGGGTGCCGGGAAGCTGACCTCGGAGAAGCCGAGGTTGCCGACGATCGTGCCCTGGGTCAGCTGGGTCACGGACAGGCCGATGAGGGTGGCCAGGGTGAACATCGAATTGACGAGGCGCTGGCCGAAGGGCTCGGTCTCGGCGAAGGCCGCGTCGAGGTGGAGGGCCTGCGTATTCATGGTCACGGCGGTGAACCAGGTGTTGTCCGCCTCGGTGATGGTGCGCCCCGGCGCATGCTTGTAGGTCGCTCCGACTTCCATCTCGTCCAGCCACAGACCTCGTTGTTCGATGACCTTCTCACTCATGTGTCACTCCTCACTCGTCGTGATTTGAGCTTATCGTCTGTCTCCGGCCCGCTGCGAGTCAGGGCCGGGTTTCGGTAGGCTCACACCCATCATGGCCATTGTGCGCACGCTCTACGTCGCCACCCACCCGGAGTCCGAGCACCATGTCGACGGTTGTCTTCCCTCCCGTGCCGGCCGGGCCCTGCGGCCACGATCTGCGCCTCGATCATTTCGAAGGCATCGAAGGCGCGGAGACCCGGCGTGAGGCGGGTGCCCGCGTCTATGCGGCGATGGACCGGATTCTGACGCGCCCGCGTGACCACCAGGTGGTGGTCACTCATGGGTTCTCGCACACCTTCGTCGTCGGCCGCTGGCTGCAGCTGCCGCTCGAGGCGATGGGACGGGCAGCCTTCGCGGCCTCACCGGGGTGCATCACCGAGCTGGTCGAGGATGACGTGTTCGGCAACCGCACTCTGCGCACACTGGCGGCCGTGGACCACCTCGACGATGTCTGAGGCGATCCACGGTCGTTGTGATGTTTCGTGCGGACGCTGCGGACTGTTGGGCGGATGAGCGCTGCTGCCTCATTCCCGGCGGGCCGAGGCAGGCTGTTTCCGGTCTCGGCTCAGGAGCCGAGCTCTGCATCGAGGACTCTGAATGCAGAGTTCCATCCGTCGTAGGCGCTCGCTTCGGAACCGGAATCGTTCGGGATGCCGGTCACGGAGAATGTCATGCGGGTGGTGGCCTCGTCGATCTCGTCGAATTCGATGCTCACCCGCGGCGATGCGTCGATCTCCTCGGGACTGCCCCAGGTGAAGTCCAACCGCCGGGGCTGCTCGACGCGCAGATATCTGCCGGCGACCGGGAACTCCTGACCGGTCTCCTCGATGACCATCGTGTACGCGTAGAGGCCGCCTTCGCGGAGGTCGACGCTCACCGAGTCGCGTGGGGTGACGAGGGTCTCCGGGTGGAACCAGCGGGCCATGACGTCCGGGGTGGTCCAGGCCCGCCAGACCTGTGCGCGGGGTGCGGAGAAATCGCGGACGATGGTGAAGCCGGGCTCCTCGGTCTCGGTCGGGTTCGTGTCGGCGGTGGTGTCATTCGTGTTCATGATGCTCCTCCTTGAGTCGATCATCTTCCGTATAGGACTGCACGGGTTCAGGACGTCTCAGCCTGCTGGTCGGCGGCCAGAACCTGGTCGAGATTGTCGAATCGCTGCTGCCATTCGTCGTGAGCGGCCTGCAGCCAGCCGGTTGCAGCGGACAGCCTATCGACGTTCAGCGACACGATTCGTCTCTGGGCGCTCTTCGACCTCGTGATCAGGCCGGCACTCTCGAGCACCTTGAGGTGCTGGGAGACTGCGGACCGGCTGATCGGCAGCGGATCCGCCAGCTCTCCCGAACTCAAATCCCCATCACGGAGTCGATCGATGATCGCTCTGCGCGTGGGGTCGGCCAGAGCCCCGAAAACGAGATCCAAAGTCATTGAAGCACCTACTTAATTAAGTACCGCCTACAATACAGTCCTCAATGCAGGTGTCAAGGGTTCTGCACGGTCAGTGTTCACGTGATCGCCCCCCGTCTCGGCCGACCGGATCCGTCCCGGCATTCGTTTCCGGCAGGGGCATCGATTCCGACTAGGCTGGGAGTGTGCCGTTTCGGCCCACCCCTGAGTTCGAGGAGAGACATGGATCGCGATTCGATCGAATGCTGGCTGACCGATATGGACGGCGTCCTGGTCAAAGAGAACAACCCCCTGCCCGGGGCCGCTGAACTGCTCGCCCAATGGCGGCAGGCTGACATCCCCTACCTGGTGCTGACGAACAATTCGATCTACACCGCCCGAGACCTCTCGGCCCGGCTGCGTTCGAACGGACTCGACGTCCCCGAGGCGAACATCTGGACCTCGGCCATGGCCACCGCGGACTTCCTGTCCAATCAGGTCGATCACGGCACCGCCTATGTCGTCGGCGAGGCGGGGCTGACGACGGCTATCCACGAAGCTGGGTTCGTCATGACCGAACACGACCCGGACTTCGTCGTCGTCGGCGAAACGCATTCGTACTCGTTCGAAGCGATCACGAAGGCGATCCGCCTCATCGATGCCGGTTCCCGCTTCATCGTCACGAACCCGGACGCCACCGGCCCCAGCCCCGAGGGTGTCCTTCCGGCCACCGGCGCCATCGCCGCTCTCATCACGAAGGCGACGAACCGCGATCCCTACGTGGTGGGCAAGCCGAATCCGATGATGTTCCGTTCAGCCCTGAACAAGATCGGCGCGCATTCGATGAGCACTGCAATGATCGGAGACCGCATGGACACCGACATCATCGCCGGCATGGAAGCCGGCATGCACACCGTGCTCGTACTGTCGGGAATCTCCACCGTCGAGGATGTCCGCGCCTTCCCGTTCCGCCCCAACGAGATCGTCGACGGAGTCCACGAGCTCCTCGACGTCCCACTGGAGGCGCGCAGCGAGCTCGGCCCGGACGTCACCGGCTCCGCCTGAGACTCGCTGGCCCCGCTGGTTCGCTGGCCCAGGACGCGATGCCCCCAAAAACATAGGTCACTATCGGATACTTTCAAGCGGGCGGTTTCTATCTTCTAGTGCAACACCCGGCCTGACCAGCACGGTCGGGTCGGGACAGCACTTGAGAAGGAGCCCATCATGCGACCAGTCCCTTTCGACCACCTCGACGCGTTCTTCGTCTGCC
>NZ_JBNBZD010000021.1:0-65311 GCF_049804075.1 Brevibacterium sp. FAM 24630 | reverse complement strand
TGGGCTATGAGATCCCTGCCCGGGCGATGGAGTCGTTCTTCGATCGCACCGAGACGGAATCATCGGCAGCCGACCGGGCTGCTTGAGGAAATAGTGTTCTCCTGTCGAAACAACTTGACACAGTCCAGCTGGCCCTGGCCAAGGTCGCGATGGTGACGAACACGGGCCCGGAGAACACAGGCCCGAACGAACCTGGAGAAGAACCTCGACACGATGCGCCACTTCGATCCCGGCCACACCTATCTCATCAGCACCTTCCCCCGTTCTTCAAACATCTCGCCGGCGTATGGCCCACCTTCTCGGTTGCAGACCTCCATCACCGTCAGGCCGTCTGGAACCGGCCGATGCGCAGTTCACTGAGGCAAACACAGCCTGCCGCGAAGCCCTTCCGGATCCCCCGCTCGCCGCGTTCACCGTCGGATGATCGCCGACCGCGGCGCCGCGGTCCCCGCGGCTGACCCCGCATACGTCCCCGCGGTAGGGGTCGACCGTCGTCTGCCGCCTCGGCAACGTCACCGAAGCATTGCGATTCGACTACACCGCCCCCGTACGCGGCGACGGAGGTGTAGGCTCGCGCCATGCAGATTGCCAGCGAATTCACACCCGGAACCACTCCTGCTGTAAAGTCGCCTCGGTCTACAGAAGGAGCTGAGCTCAGATGACGGAAACCACTTTCCGTACGATTGCCATCGTTCTCTATTTCGTCGGGATGCTGTCCATCGGATGGTTCGCCTATCGCCGGACCAGGAACAACCTCGACGACTATATGCTCGCCGGGCGTGGTCTGCGCCCGAGCGTGGCGGCCCTGAGCGCCGGCGCATCGGATATGTCCGGATGGCTGCTCATGGGACTGCCCGGAGCCGTTTACCTCTCCGGTCTCATCGAGGCCTGGATCGCCATCGGATTGACGATCGGTGCGTGGGTGAACTGGAAGTTCGTGGCACCGCGTCTGCGAGCGTTCACGGAGCGGGCCGGTGATTCGATCACGATCCCCAGCTTCTTCGAACAGCGGTTGAAAGACCGCACCCGCCTGCTGCGCATCGTCTGCGGCGTCATCATCCTCGTGTTCTTCACCTTCTATGTCTCCTCAGGCATGGTCGCTGCCGGAAAGTTCTTCGAATCGAGCTTCGGGCTCAACTACATCGGGGGGATGCTCCTCGTCGCCGCGATCACCATGATCTACACTCTCTTCGGAGGCTTCCTCGGTGCGACGCTGACAGACGTCGCCCAGGGACTGCTGATGTTCGCAGCCCTCGTCGCCGTACCGATCGTCGCAGTCATCAATGCCGGTGGACCGGCGGCCGTGATCAGGAACGTCTCGGAGATCGACCCGGGTCTGCTCAATCTTCTGGGCTCAGGCGACTTCTGGACTTTCGCTACGATCATGTCGATCGTCTCCTCACTCGCGTGGGGTCTGGGCTACTTCGGTCAGCCGCACATCATCGTGCGCTTCATGGCGCTGCGCACCCCGGCTGACGCCACCGTCGCCCGCCGCATCGGAGTCAGCTGGATGGCGATTTCGGCACTCGGCGCCGTGGCCACCGCCATCGTCGGCATCTCCTACTTCTCCGAACACGCCGCACAGGAGCCGACGGACGCGGAGACCGTGTTCCTCGATCTCGCGCAGATCCTGTTCCACCCGTTCATCGCCGGACTCGTGCTGGCAGCGGTCCTCGCCGCGATCATGTCGACGATCTCCTCGCAGCTGGTCGTGACCTCCTCGGCACTCATCGAGGACCTGTTCAAGATCGTCGCTCTGCGAACAGGGTCCACGCGCACGCTGCAGGACAAAACCTATGTGCTCCTCGGCCGTCTCGGTGTCCTCGTCGTCGCGATCATCGCCGTAGTGCTGGCGCTCTCCCCGTCGAACAGCATCCTCGACCTCGTCGCCTTCGCCTGGGCCGGCTTCGGAGCATCGTTCGGTCCGATTGTCCTCCTCACCCTGTTCTGGAAGCGCCTGAGCAATTGGGGCGCTCTGACCGGGCTGCTGTCCGGCGCGGTCGTCGCCTTCGTGTGGGGACAGGTGAGCACACCGCTGACGGACGCGGTCTACGAGATCATCCCCGGGTTCGCGATCAACCTCATCGTTGCGGTCGTCGTCAGCAAGCTGACGTACAAGCACGATGAGGAATCCGACCGAGAATTCGACGAGTCAGTGGTGCTGTCGCGGGCGAAGTGAGCGCGACACGGCGGCCTCCGCGCCGCTCCCTGCGCACACGCTCGACCGATGACTTGTCCTCATTCGCGCGAAACCGCTGAGGGCAGAGCCTGAAGGCGGAACCAGCGAAGGCCGGAGCACAATGATGCTCCGGCCTTCGCTGCGTCTTCGCTCTCAGCTCATCGGCGGCAGAAGCCGATGCGCGATTGGCAAACACGGTTGCGGCCGACGGCGGAGTGAATGCATTTCAGGCGGGCACCCTGGTGGGTGCCCGCCTGAGAAGTTCGGCCGTGCCTCCGCAGCCGCGGAGCCGACGGTCGGAAGAGGAGCTTACTTGTCCTCGGCAGCCTCGGCGTCGGCCTCGGCAGCGGCTTCCTCGGAAGCCTCGGGGGCCTCATCGACGACCTCAGCCTCGACCGGAGCCTCTTCCTCAGCAGGAGCGGCAGCGGCGGTCGCCTGTTCGGCTTCCTTCACGGTCGCCTGCTTGGGCGAGTAGGGTTCGAGGACCAGTTCGATGACGGCCATCGGGGCGTTGTCGCCGGGACGGGGGCCGATCTTCGTGATCCGGGTGTAACCGCCGGGACGCTCAGCCATGGCCTCGGCGATCGAGGTGAAGAGCTCGTGCACGACCGACTTGTCAGAGATCTGACCGAGCACGCGACGACGTGCAGCCAGGTCACCCTTCTTCGCGTTCGTGATCATCCGCTCAGCGACCGGACGCAGACGCTTGGCCTTGGTCACGGTGGTGGTGATCTGCTTGTGCTCGAACAGCTGGGCAGCCATGTTGTTGAGCATCTGGCGCTCGTGTGTGGGCGATCCGCCGAGGCGGGGGCCCTTGGTTGGGGTTGGCATTGTGAGTTACTCCTAGGTCTAAATCAGTACTGTTCGTCTTCGACGTAGGACTGGTCCTCATCAACGAGACCGGAATCGAATCCGGCAGGACTGTCCTTGAGGCTGAGACCGAGCTCGTTGAGCTTGGCCTTGACCTCGTCGATCGACTTCGAACCAAAGTTGCGGATATCCATGAGGTCGGCTTCGCTGCGAGCAACTAGCTCACCGACGGTGTGGATGCCTTCGCGCTTGAGGCAGTTGTAGGAGCGCACGGTCAGGTCGAGGTCTTCGATGGCCAGCGCCAGATCGGCGGCCAGAGCCGCGTCCACAGGCGAGGGTCCGATCTCGATGCCTTCGGCTTCGACGTTGAGCTCTCGAGCCAGGCCGAAGAGCTCGACCAGGGTCTTGCCCGCAGACGCGATCGCGTCGCGCGGAGTCATCGAGGGCTTGGTTTCAACATCGAGGACCAGACGATCGAAGTCAGTGCGCTGTTCGACGCGTGTGGCTTCGACCTTGTAGGTGACCTTGAGAACCGGGGAGTAGATCGAATCGACCGGGATCCGGCCGATCTCTGCATCCGCATTCTTGTTCTGAGCGCTCGAAACGTATCCGCGTCCGCGTTCGATGGTCAGTTCCATGTCCAGACGACCCTCACCATTCAGCGTGGCGATGTGCAGGTCCGGATTGTGGATCTCGACCCCAGCAGGAGCAGAGACATCGGCAGCGGTCACAGTGCCAGGACCCTGCTTGCGCAGGTAGGCGACGACCGGTTCGTCGAATTCGGACGACACGACCAGGGACTTCAGGTTGAGGATGAACTCAGTGACATCCTCTTTGACCCCCGGAACGGTGCTGAACTCGTGGAGAACTCCGTCGATCCTGATGGACGTGACGGATGCACCGGGAATCGATGACAGCAGAGTCCGGCGAAGCGAGTTGCCGAGGGTGTAGCCGAATCCTGGCTCGAGCGGTTCGATGGCGAACCGTGAGCGGTTATCGGAGACGACTTCTTCCGTGAGCGTTGGGCGCTGTGCAATGAGCACGTGGGCTTCCTTTCAGCGAACATCCGCTATATGACGTTCGCACTGCACGTCATGGCATGAGCCATGAAGAACGGTTCGGGTTATCTGGGAATCCGTTCTGCGACCGATGCCGGGCTCCCGCCCGTCATCCGTTGCAGTTCCACGGAAGGATCAGCCGCGGCGGCGCTTGGGGGGACGGCAGCCGTTGAACGGAACCGGGGTGACATCCTGGATGGTGCCCAGTTCCAGGCCCGCGGCCTGCAGCGAACGGATCGCGGTCTCACGACCCGAGCCGGGTCCCTTGACGAACACGTCGACCTTCTTCAGGCCGTGTTCCTGCGCGCGACGAGCAGCCGATTCGGCAGCCATCTGTGCGGCGTACGGGGTCGACTTGCGCGAACCCTTGAAGCCGACCTCACCTGAGGAGGCCCAGGAGATGACAGCACCGCTCGGATCAGTGATCGACACGATGGTGTTGTTGAAGGTTGATTTGATGTGAGCCTGGCCGGCGACGATATTCTTCTTCAGCTTGCGGCGAGGCTTGCGCACTGTAGCGGCGCGTGACTTGGGAGGCATAGATTCCTACTCCTGATCGAGGTGGTTGGCCGCAGCCAACCGGGGTGAGCGAATTACTTCTTCTTACCGGCCACGGTGCGCTTGGGGCCCTTGCGGGTACGCGCATTCGTCTTGGTCCGCTGTCCGCGAACCGGCAGACCGCGGCGGTGACGCAGGCCTTCATAGCTTCCGATTTCGACCTTGCGGCGGATATCGGCGGCCACCTCACGACGGAGGTCACCCTCAACCTGGAATGTGCCCTCGATGTAGTCACGCAGCTGGACGAGCTCGGCGTCGCTCAAGTCCTTCACACGGGTATCAGGGCTGATTCCCGTTTCGGTCAGGGTCTGGCGCGCACGGGTGCGGCCCACACCATAGATGTAAGTCAAGGCGACTTCCACGCGCTTTTCACGCGGGATGTCGACTCCGGCAAGTCGTGCCATAGGTACTGTCTCCTGTTGTTGTTTCGGAGGTGCTGATGCAAACCTGTCCCTGGTCCCCCAAGGTCTCCGGCCCCCGACCGGAGGTATCGTCCTGTGCCTTCGCCTGAGAAGTTCTCACTTCACAGGGGCCCGGGCGCAGATGGCGAGGTTTGCGCGGGTGTGGTGCTGCTGAAGCTCCTCAGAGGAGCTTCGATCTGCTCGAAGAGCTGCTCAACCCTGGCGCTGCTTGTGGCGCGGGTTGGAGCAGATGACGATGACCCGACCGTGACGGCGGGTAATCTGGCAGTTCTCGCAGATCTTCTTGACGCTGGGCTTAACCTTCATCGTTTTTCCTTCTTTCGGTCCTTGCCCTGAAGGGAGCAAGACGCGAATGATCGAAGATCCTTACTTGTAGCGGTAAACGATTCGTCCGCGCGAGAGATCGTATGGAGACAGCTCCACAATGACCCGGTCCTCGGGAAGGATGCGGATGTAGTGCTGACGCATCTTTCCGGAGATATGTGCCAGCACCTTGTGCCCGTTGCTCAGCTCAACCCGAAACGATGCGTTCGGCAGAGCTTCGACAACGGTGCCTTCGATCTCAATGACCCCTTCTTTTTTGGCCATATCGCTCGCTAACCTCGTATTCCCGCGAAACCTTCGCGTTCGACGTAATCGTGTATCACCGACTCAATGCCGGTGACCCCATGGCCCGTCGCTCTCGTCACCACATAAAAGACGTGGATGGCAGAAGCCGCCCACATCTGAAAAAGGGTGAGTTGAGTGAGAACAGACCAATCCACAACCCTACACCACGTGCGAAGAATCTTCCACACGGTGTTCGCTTCTGCGCGTGAAGTCCCTTACAATCCCGTCCGCGCCGTGCCGCAGCCGCCCGGCACGGCTCCCCTCTGCCGATTCAGGTCCCTCCTATGACTCCCGACGACAGGCTGCGCACCGGACGATGGTCTCGACTGCTAGCGTGAGAAACTCATTCGGGCGGGCACCGACGCATGCGGCTGTGTGCGACGAGCGCCCGTCCGTCCCACGGCAGCAGTCACGGTCGGAGCGATTGCGCACACCGCTCCGCCCGGTACCGCCGAATCGTCCAGCAGAGGAGAACGACGATGTCCGAGTTCGACGCCATCACGCAGGAGTCCCTGGTTGCGAAGGGCGGCCGCAAATGGTCTGCCTTCCCCGGTTCGATCGGCGCATTCATCGCCGAGATGGACTTCGGCGTCGCTCCCGCCGTGCGCCGATCCCTCCAGGTGATCGACGACCGTGACCTCTACGGCTACGCTCCCGCCGACCTCACAGCCGAACTCAGAGCCGCGACCTCCGGATTCTGCGCCGACCGCTACGGGTGGCAGATCCCCGTCGAACACATCGAGCCGGCCAGCGATGTGCTCGCGGCGTTCCTCGGCGTGCTCACCCACCTCACACCTGCCGACACCCCGATCGTGCTCCCGACCCCGGCGTACATGCCGTTCTTCGACGTCGCCCGGGTCACCGGCCGCCGCCTCATCGAAGCGCCGATGCTGCGCTCGGAAACCGGGTGGTCGCTCGATCTCGACGCCATCGCCGCTGCGCTCACCCCCGGCGCCACCCTCGTTCTGTGCAACCCTCACAACCCCATCGGCAAGGTCTACACCGAAGACGAGCTGTTGGCCCTCGCCGAGGTGGTCGAGGCCGAGGAGGCCCGGGTGTTCTCTGACGAAATCCACGCCCCCGTCGTCTACGACCCCGCCAAGCACATTCCCTACGCCACCCTCACCGAGGCGACCGCCGCCCACACCACCACCGCGACGGCCGCGTCGAAGGCCTTCAACATCCCCGGCCTCAAATGCGCACAGCTGATCCTGACCTCCCCGAGCGATCGAGAAACGTGGAAGCAGAAGGGTCAATTCGTCTCCGGGGCGGCATCGAATCCCGGAATCCTCGCAACCACAGCCGCCTATACCCGTTCACTCGACTGGCTCGACGAGGTCAACGGCTACCTCAAAGGCAGTCGCGACCTGTTCACCGATCTCGTCACCTCGCTGCTCCCCAACGCCGCCTACATCCAGCCGGAGGGCACGTACCTGGCGTGGCTGGATCTGCGCGGCTACGGTCTCGAGTCGGGACTGGCCGAAACGATCAATTCCCGCGCGGGGGTGGCAGTGACCGAGGGACGACTGTGCGGTGAGGTCGGCGCCGGGCATATCCGGTTCAACTTCGCACTCCCCCGTCCCCTGCTCACCGAGGCGGTCGAACGGACCGCTCGGATTCTCTGAGATTCTTCGGACCATGCGTGAGGGCTGCGACCCGGGTCATCGCTGCGGCAGCCATTCGATGAGGTCATAGGACGAGCACGACCCCGCACATTCGAGGATCCTCTGGTCGAATCTGAGGTAGTACTCGAGGTTGCACTGATTCATCAGCTTCCGGAACCTCACGGCCGGCTGTGTGCCTTCGACGAGCACTTCGGGCAGCAGAGGGTGGGCCATCACATCCCGGGCAACATCGAAGTACAGATCGAAGAAGCTGCTGAGACTCAGTCCCACACGTCCGGTACCCGGTGCTGAACCATTTGCGCTCAGTGCGTTCATCCGCTCTTCCAGCGCAGGCAGCTGTGCGAGGGCCGCGTCGAGGCCGAAGGCTCGGGAGGTCATCCTGCGTGCCGCCTCCACTGACTCGGGAGTCAGAACGGCGGTCTCATACCAGCCGGGATCGGCGATCGCGGGCAGACGCGCATCCAGCTGCGCACTGCGGTCGGAGAAACCCACGAGAATCCCCGGGCGCAGCTGTCCGTAGCCGAGACTGCGGGCGATGTACTGCAGACGGTCACGCACGCCTCGTGCGGCCTCGGGAACCGAGTACAGGATGGTGTGAAAGCGACCTTCGTATTCGGGGAAGACATGATCGCCGGCGATATCGGTGAAGCCTGAGAGGATGTGCGCGCTGAGCCGGTAGACGGACACCCGTCCGACCCGTTCACTGCAAAGGATCCCCCGTCGGACCATCCGCACGAGCTGGTTGTGGACGCTCGAGGACGAATACCCGTGTTCGCCGAGGATGCTGACAATCACCGGACCCGGCAGACCGCTGGCCTGAAGGCATCCGAACGCGGAGATCACGTCGAAGGCGATCCGTGTCATCCGATAGCGATCGCCCACATCTGTCTGACGTTTCGGGACATCGTAGACACTCGCCATGGCGAGATCCTACCGTGAAAACACAAGTATCGGTGCCGACAGGACCGAGATCGCGACGATGCGTCTAGGAGCCACGACATGGATGACCACACGTACACTCTCGAGCAGCGCGCCTATCAGATGTCACGCACAGCCGGTGTGCTGGCCGGCGCAATCACGGCATTCATCGCGTTCTGCGCATTCCAGTTGGCCGGATTCAACATCGTCGAGACGGCGGCGTGGATGTTCGCTCTCGCACTCATGGCGGCGTCGGGAACCTTCACCGCCGTCTATTTCGTCGGCAGGGCTTCACTGAAGAAGCAGGCGCTGACGACCTGAGTTCTCCCCTCAGGCGCTCTTCGGAGGCACAGGTGTGATTCCGAACGGCGCCAACCCGGCCGCTCCCCCATCCTCGGCGGTCAGCACCCAGACTCCCCCGTCGTGGCGGGCCACACTGTGCTCCCAGTGACTCGCCCGAGAACCGTCCGCCGTCACGACCGTCCAGTCATCGGCGAGGGTGCGGGTGTCCCCACCTCCCGTGGTGAGCATCGGCTCGATCGCCAGGCACATTCCCGCCTTGATCTTCGGTCCGTTCGACCGGGCGCGGTAGTTGAGCACTTCAGGTGCCATGTGCATGGCAGTGCCGATGCCGTGCCCGGTGAATTCCTCGACGAGACCCAGATGCGGATGGTTCTCAGTCACGAAGTCGTCGATGGCGTCGCCGATGTCGCTGACCTTCGTGCCGGTGGCGAATGCGGCGATGCCGGTCCACATCGCCGTCTCGGTGGCGACGGAGAGCAGACGGTCCGCTTCGGTGCCGGCATCATCGCCGCCGACGATCATCGTCAGTGCCGAATCTCCGTGGAAGCCATCGACGATGGCACCGCCGTCGATCGAGACGATGTCACCTGCTGCGAGGACACGACTGCCGGGGATGCCGTGGACGATCTCCTCATTCACGGAGATGCACACCACGGCGGGGAATCCCTGGTATCCCTTGAAATTCGACCGCGCGCCGGCGGCATCGATGACTGCTTCGGCCGCGGCGTCCACCTCGGCGGTCGTGGCACCGGGAACGGCCGCGGACCGGGCGGCTGAGAGCACTTGGCGTGTCAGCTGCCCGGCCCGGTGCATGAGCTCGAGCTCCGCAGGAGTCTTGAGCTCGATCCGTGGTCCGAAGATCATCGTATGGACGACAGGATACGGTCAGTGATGTCGTTGACCTCTCCGAGGCCGTCGACCTGGCGCAGCAGACCGCGGCTGCGGTAGATGTCGGTCAGCGGCTGGGTCTGCTCTTCGTAGACGTCGAGGCGGTGGCGGATGACGTCTTCGCTGTCATCGCTGCGGCCCTCGGTCTGTGCGCGGGCGAGCAGACGAGCGACGACTTCGTCGGTGTCAGCAGTGAGTTCGACGACGTGTTCGATCGCCTTGTCTTCGGCCGAGAGCATCCGATCGAGTTCTTCGACCTGGGCGCTGGTGCGCGGGTAGCCGTCGAGCAGGAACCCGTCTGCCGCATCGTCCTGAGCCAAACGGTCAGCGACCATCGAGTTCGTGACCTCGTCGGGAACGTATTCGCCGGCGTCCATGTAGCGCTTGGCGAGCTTGCCGAGCTCGGTCTCACCCTTCACGTTCGCCCGGAAGATGTCTCCGGTGGAGATCGCCGGGACGCCGAGCGCCTCCGACAGACGAGCCGCCTGGGTGCCCTTGCCGGCCCCCGGGGGGCCGATCAGGATAATGCGTGAACTCATAAGGTGTCCTTCCAATGGTTGTCCGCTGAAGCTCAGCGTCAGGTCAAATCAGCGCAACAGTCCTTCGTAGTGGCGCTGCTGCATCTGCGCATCGATCTGCTTGACCGTCTCGAGGCCGACGCCCACGACGATGAGCAGCGAAGTTCCGCCGAACGGGAAGTTCTGGTTCGCGTTGATGAGCACCAGCGCGATGAGCGGAATGAGGGCGACGAAGGCCAAGTAGAGCGAACCGGGGAAGTTGATGCGGCTGAGCACGAAGCTGAGGTATTCGGCAGTCGGTCGACCGGCGCGGATGCCGGGGATGAACCCGCCGTACTTCTTCATGTTGTCCGCGACCTCTTCGGGATTGAAGGTGATCGCCACGTAGAAGTAGGCGAAGAAGATCGTCAGCAGAGCGTAGACGGTGATGTAGATCGGGTGATCGCCGCGGGTGAAGTAGGTGTTGATCCATTCGACCCACTTCGACTCGGGATCGAAGAACTGCGAGATCAGGCTCGGCAGGTAGAGCACCGAGGAGGCGAAGATGACGGGGATGACTCCGGCCATGTTCACCTTGATCGGGATATAGGTCGAGGTGCCGCCGAACATACGACGCCCGACCATCCGCTTCGCGTACTGGACGGGCACGCGACGCTGCGACTGTTCGACGAAGACGACGAGCGCGACGAGGACCAGGCCGACCGCCAAGACGATGAGGAAGATGTCGACGCCCTGCTCGCGGAAGATCGCACCGAGCGAGGACGGGAACGCCGAGGCGACAGAGGTGAAGATCAGCAGCGACATACCGTTGCCGACACCGTGCTCGGTGATCTGCTCGCCCAGCCACATGATGAGGCCGGTACCAGCGGTGAGCGTGAGCACGAGGACTGCGATGCCCCACCAGGTGTCGTTGGCGATGAGGTCGGTGCAGCCTTCGACGCTGCCGAAGAGCGCACCCGAACGGACAGTGGCCACGAGCGTGGTCGAGTTGAGGATCGCCAGGCCGATGGTGAGGTAACGAGTGTACTGGGTCAGCTTCGCCTGACCGGACGCCCCTTCCTTGTGGAGGGATTCGAAGCGCGGGATGACCACGCGCAGGAGCTGCACGATGATGCTCGCCGTGATGTAGGGCATGATGCCCAGAGCGAAGATCGACAGCTGCAGCAGAGCGCCACCGCTGAAGAGGTTGATCATTGCGAATCCGCCCTCATTCAGCTGAGGCGAAGCCACACACTCCTGCACCTGGGTGTAATCGATGCCGGGCGAGGGAATGAACGAGCCGAGTCGGAAGATGACAAGAATGCCCAGGGTGAAGAGGAGTTTGTTCCTCAAGTCGGGCGTTCTGAAAGCCCTCCGGATTGCGCCGATCAAGCGTCCTCCTCGTTGGCGGATGAAAAGTCAGAGTCGTGGTCGCGACCTGGCGAATGAGACAAATACCTGCAAAAGACTATCAGGGTATGACCTCCAGACTGAAACCGGTCAGTGGCCCGACAGACTGGTTTCGGAGTGATTCCCGGGGTATTGCCGGGCATGCAGAAGGGGGCGGTCACCGCAGTGACCACCCCCTCTTTCAGCATTGAAGCCTCAGGCCCGTTCCAACGGATCCGATCAGGCTTCGCTGGCGCTTCCGCCTGCAGCCTTGATCTTCTCGGCCGCTGAGCCGGAGAACTTGTCTGCAGTGATGTTCAGAGCCACGGTGATCTCACCGGTGCCGAGAACCTTGACGGGCTGCTTGGGACGCACAGCACCCTTAGCCACGAGATCGGCGACGGTGACGTCTCCTCCCTCGGGGAACAGGGCGGACAGCTTGTCGAGGTTGACAACCTGGAACGTCACCTTGGCCGGGTTCTTGAACCCACGCAGCTTCGGCAGACGCATGTGCATCGGTGTCTGGCCACCCTCGAAGCCGTGCGGAACCTGGTAACGGGCCTTCGTGCCCTTGGTTCCGCGACCGGCGGTCTTACCCTTCGAAGCCTCACCACGACCCACACGGGTCTTGGTGGTCTTGGCTCCGGGGGCCGGGTGCAGATCGTGCAGCTTCAGCGAGTCGTTGTTCGACATATCAATCGACCTCTTCCACAGTCACGATGTGGCGAACAGCGTTGATCATTCCCCGGATCTCCGGGCGATCATCCTGCACCACAACGTCGTTGGTCCGCTTGAGACCGAGCGAACGCAGCGTATCGCGCTGGCTCTGACGGTAACCGATAGCGGACTTGCGCTGAGTAATCTTGAGCTTTGCCATCAGGACTTCGCCCCACTTTCAGCAGCTGCTCGCAGCAATGCGTGCGGAGCAACCTCGTCGACGGGAAGGCCGCGGCGAGCCGCAACTTCCTCGGGCCGTTCGAGGCTCTTCAGCGCGGTGATCGCAGCGTGCACGATGTTGATCGCGTTCGACGAACCCAGCGACTTCGACAGCACATCCTGGACGCCAGCGGCATCGAGGACTGCACGGACGGGTCCGCCGGCGATGACACCGGTACCGGGAGCGGCCGGACGCAGCAGGACAACGCCTGCGGCTTCCTCGCCCTGGACCGGGTGCGGAATGGTCTTCTGGATGCGGGGGACACGGAAGAAGTTCTTCTTCGCTTCCTCAACACCCTTGGCGATGGCGGCAGGAACTTCCTTCGCCTTGCCATAGCCCATGCCGACCATGCCGTCGCCGTCGCCGACCACGACGAGAGCCGTGAAGGAGAACCGACGTCCACCCTTGACGACCTTCGACACGCGGTTGATGGTGATGACGTGCTCGACGAACTGGTTCTTGTCGTCACGATCGTTGCGACCGCCACGCCCACGGCCTTCGCCGCGTCCGCGGCCCTGGCCGCCCTGTCCACCCTGGCCGCGGCCACGGGAGGAACGGTCACCGCTGTTGTCGGTGCGCGTCTCAGCAGTCGCCTGCTGTTCCTTGTTCTCTTCAGTGCTCATAGCGCCAATCCTCCTTCACGGGCACCTTCGGCGATTGCCTGCACACGGCCGTGGTAGGCGTTGCCTCCACGGTCGAATACGACGGCTTCGATACCGGCGTCCTTGGCGCGCTGGGCAACCAGTTCGCCCACCTTGCGGGCTTTGCCGGTCTTGTCGCCTTCGAATGTCCGCAGATCGGCTTCCATGGTGGAGGCCGAGACCAGGGTCTTGCCGACGGTGTCGTCGATGACCTGGACGAAGACATGGCGCGTGGAACGAGTCACTGAGAGGCGCGGGCGCTCGGCCGTACCGCTCACATGCTTGCGCAGACGAGCGTGACGACGCTTGCGAGCAGCAGCCCTGCCCTTGCCGTAGCTTTCCTTCTTGCCAAAGGCCATCTTTACTTACCAGCCTTTCCGACCTTGCGACGGACGATTTCGCCGGCGTAGCGCACACCTTTGCCCTTGTAGGGTTCGGGCCTGCGCAGCTTCCGGATGTTTGCAGCGGTCTCACCGACCAGCTGCTTGTCGATTCCGTGGACGCCGACCTTCGTCTGACCCTCGACGCTGAAGGAGATTCCCTCAGGCGGCTCGACGACGATGGGATGGCTGTAGCCGAGGGCGAACTCGAGGTTCGATCCCTTGGCCTGCACACGGTAACCGGTTCCGACGATCTCGAGGCCCTTGGAGTAGCCCTCGGTCACACCGACGATCAGGTTGTTGATGAGCGTGCGTGACAGTCCGTGCAGGGAACGCGATTCGCGCTCCTCGTCCGGACGCGCCACGGTGACGACACCGTCTTCGAGCGATACGGTGATCGGCTCGGCGATGGTGACAGACAGTTCGCCCTTGGGTCCCTTGACGGCAACATCCTGGCCGTCGACCTTGACCTCGACGCCGCTGGGAACGGAGATCGGGTTCTTGCCAATACGTGACATATTCTTCTCTCCTTCCTTACCAGACGTAGGCGAGGACTTCCCCACCCACACCCTTCTTGGCGGCCTGGCGGTCTGTCAGGAGGCCTGACGAGGTCGACAGGATGGCGATGCCGAGTCCGCCGAGAACCTTGGGCAGGTTCGTGGACTTCGCGTAGACGCGCAGTCCCGGCTTCGACACACGACGCAGTCCGGCGATGGAACGTTCCCGGTTGGGTCCGAACTTGAGGTCCAGGAACAGGGTCTTTCCGACCTCGGCGTCTTCGACGCTCCAGCCGGTGATGTAACCCTCCGTCTTGAGGATCTCGGCGATGTTCGACTTGAGTTTCGAGAACGGCATGCTGACGTCCTCGTGATAAGCCGAGTTGGCGTTGCGCAGACGCGTGAGCATGTCTGCGACTGGATCAGTCATTGTCATTTGGGCACTTGCCCTTCCTCGTTACGGTTTCCGCCCACATGCTGTGCTTGGACCTGCAACGTAGCGATTATTTTGTCTTGAACGGGAACCCGAGGTGACGCAGCAGTGCACGTCCCTCATCGTCCGTCGTGGCAGTGGTGACCACGGTGATATCCATACCGCGGACACGGTCGATCCGGTCCTGGTCGATCTCGTGGAACATCGACTGCTCCGTGAGACCGAAGGTATAGTTGCCGTGTCCGTCGAACTGACGATCCGAGAGTCCGCGGAAGTCGCGGATACGCGGCAGTGCCAGGGTGATGACGCGGTCGATGAACTCCCACATCCGTGCTCCACGCATGGTGACGTGGACACCGATGGGCTGGCCCTCGCGCAGCTTGAACTGAGCGATGGACTTCCGAGCCCGGGTCACGACCGGCTTCTGACCGGTGATCAGAGTCAGATCGTTGACGGCGCCTTCGATCAGCTTGGAATCGCGTGCTGCGTCACCCACACCCATGTTCACGACGACCTTGGTCAGTCCGGGAACCTGCATGGGGTTGGCGTAGTTGAACTCTTCCTGCATCTTCGCCACGATCTCATTGCGGTAAATCTGCTTGAGACGCGGTGCGGGACGGCTGGTGGTTGTTTCCGTCATCAGATCTCCTCCCCGGTGCGACGCGAGTAGCGAACCCGAACGGTCTTGGTGCGACCGTCGCGCTCGACGTTCTCTTCGCGGTATCCGACGCGGGTGGGCTTGTTGTCCTTGGGATCAACGAGCGCCACGTTGGACACGTGGATGGGGGCTTCGTGGGTCTCACGGCCACCAGCGGTGCCGCCGGCCTGAGTCTGCGTAGCCTTCTTGTGCTTGATCACGCGGTTGACGCCCTCGACGAGCACACGGTTGCGTTCGGGGTAGACGGCAAGAACCTTGCCCTGCTTCCCGCGATCGCCACCACGTGACTCCCGAGCGCCTGCGATCACCTGGACGAGATCGCCCTTCTTGATCTTGAGCTTGTTCGCCATGCTCACAACACCTCCGGTGCCAGGGAGACGATCTTCATGAACTTCTTGTCGCGGAGTTCGCGTCCCACGGGCCCGAAGATGCGGGTTCCGCGCGGCTCCTCATCGTTCTTGAGGATGACAGCTGCATTCTCGTCGAACTTGATGTAGGAGCCGTCGGGACGACGGCGTTCCTTGGCGGTGCGAACGATGACAGCCTTGACGATGTCACCCTTCTTCACGTTTCCGCCGGGGATTGCGTCCTTGACGGTTGCCACGATGGTGTCACCGATCGAGGCGTAGCGCCGACCGGAGCCACCCAGGATCCTGATGGCCAGGATCTGCTTGGCGCCAGTGTTGTCGGCGACTTTGAGTCGCGACTCTTGCTGAATCACTATTTTCTCCTGTCGTCGCGCTGGTTCTCACGCACAGGCGTGAGCCTTGCGGAACGGATTCATTGACATTTCACCCCGTTCCCGGTAGCCGCCCGCAGTCTCCAGGAGACCGCGGGCGGGACCGGGTGGGTGGGGTGGCGTTGGTTACTTGGCGCGTTCGATGATCTCGACGAGCCGCCAACGCTTCGCGGCCGAAAGCGGCCGCGTCTCGGCCACGAGGACGAAATCACCGATACCGGCGGTGTTCTCCTCATCGTGAACCTTGTACTTGACCGACTTGCGCAGGACCTTGCCGTAGAGGCGGTGCTTCATGCGCTCCTCGACCTCGACGACGATGGTCTTGTCCATTTTGTCGGATACGACGTAACCACGTGCAGTCTTGCGGGAGTTCCGCTCCGCAGCAGTGGCCTCAGTGTTCGCGGTCTCCGCCATCACTTGCCCTCTTCCTTAGCATCAGCGGGGTTCGGACGGATGTCCAGCTCCCGTTCGTTGAGCACGGTGTAGATACGAGCGATGTCGCGACGCACAGCCTTGAGGCGACCGTGGCTCTCCAGCTGGCCGGTGGCCGACTGGAAACGCAGGTTGAACAGCTCGGCCTTGGCCTTCTTGAGCTCCTCGAGCAGACGCTCGTTGTCGAAACCGTCCAGTGCGTCGATGGAAAGGTTCTTCGAACCGATTGCCATTCTCACTCACCACCTTCGCGGGCCACGATACGGGCCTTCAGCGGAAGCTTGTGGATCGCCAGGCGCAGAGCCTCGCGAGCAACTTCCTCGGACACACCGGCGAGTTCGAACATGACCCGACCCGGCTTGACATTGGCGATCCACCATTCAGGCGATCCCTTACCGGAACCCATACGGGTCTCGGCAGGCTTCTTCGTCAGCGGGTGGTCGGGGTAGATGTTGATCCACACCTTGCCGCCGCGCTTGATGTAGCGCGTCATGGCAATACGTGCGGCCTCGATCTGCCGGTTGGTGACGTAGGCGGGCTCGAGAGCCTGGATGCCGTAGTCACCGAAGGACACCGTCGTGCCTCCCTTGGCGGCGCCGCCCCGACGGGGATGGTGCTGCTTACGGAATTTCACTCGACGAGGGATCAACATATCTCAGCCCTCCGATCCGGCCTCAGCCGCGGGGGCTTCGGCATTGTTCTCAGTGTTACGGGCCTGGTCACCCCGGCGCGGTGCGCCTTCCTGACCACGTCCGCGGCCACCACGACCGCGCCCACGGCCACGCGGGCCACGAGCAGCAGGAGCCTTCGCCTGCTCGGCAGCAAGCTCCTTGTCGGTCATGTCGCCCTTGTAGATCCACACCTTGACGCCGATGCGTCCGAATGTGGTGTGTGCTTCGTGGAGACCGAAATCGATGTTCGCACGCAGGGTGTGCAGCGGCACACGGCCTTCGCGGTAGAACTCGGACCGGCTCATCTCAGCACCGCCGAGGCGGCCGGAGCACTGCACGCGGATGCCCTTGGCACCGGCACGCTGCGCGCTCTGGATCGCCTTGCGCATTGCGCGGCGGAAGGCCACGCGGCTGGCGAGCTGTTCGGCAACTCCCTGAGCGACGAGCTGTGCGTCGATCTCGGGGTTCTTCACCTCAAGGATATTGAGCTGAATCTGCTTGCCGGTGAGCTTCTCGAGCTGACCGCGGATGCGGTCCGCTTCGGCTCCACGACGTCCGATGACGATGCCCGGACGTGCGGTGTGGATATCGACGCGGACACGGTCACGCGTGCGCTCGATGTTGACCTTCGAGATGCCGGCCCGTTCGAGGCCGGTGTTCATCATCTCGCGGATCTTGACATCCTCGAGCACGTAGTCCTTGTAGCGCTGCCCCGGCTTGGTCGAGTCAGCGAACCACTTCGACTTGTGATCCGTGGTGATTCCGAGTCGGAATCCGTTCGGATTGATCTTCTGGCCCATTAGCGGTTCCCCTTCCGGCTCTTGCGCTGAGGCAGGTCGTCGCCGCTGGCCAGGACCACGGTCACGTGGCTCGTGCGCTTCTCGATGCGAAAAGCGCGACCCTGGGCACGCGGACGGAACCGCTTCATGGTCGGTCCCTCGTCCACGAATGCTTCGGAGATGACCAGTTCGTTCTCGTCGAACGCAACGCCTTCCTCGTCGGCCCGGACACGCGCATTGGCGATGCCGGAGGCAACGAGCTTGTAAATCGGATCTGATGCCGACTGTTCTGCAAACTTCAACACTGCAAGTGCTTCGGTCGCCTGCTGACCACGAATGAGGTCGATGACGCGCCGAGCCTTGCGAGGCGTGACGCGCAGGTAACGCGCCTTAGCCTTGGCTTCCATCGCTTCCTTCTCTCTTGTCTAGGATCGTAAGAGTGCCCCGCCTCAGCGGCGGCGACCCTTGCGATCGTCCTTTTCGTGGCCACGGAACGTCCGTGTCGGTGCGAACTCGCCGAGCTTGTGTCCGACCATCGACTCAGTGATGAAGACGGGGACATGCTTGCGTCCGTCATGTACCGCGATGGTGTGTCCCAGGAAGTCCGGGATGATCATCGAGCGACGAGACCATGTTTTGATGACATTTTTGGTGTTCTTCTCGTTCTGGCGAGCGACCTTCTGGTAAAGGTGCTCGTCGACGAAAGGACCCTTTTTGAGGCTACGAGGCATAAGTCAGTACTCCAATCAGCGCTTCTTGCCGGTCCGGCGACGGCGCACGATGTACTTGTCGCTCTCTTTGTTCGGCCGGCGTGTGCGGCCCTCCAACTGACCCCACGGGCTGACTGGGTGACGACCACCCGAAGTACGGCCCTCGCCACCACCATGCGGGTGGTCGATCGGGTTCATCACGACACCGCGGACGGACGGGCGATGGCCCTTCCAACGCATGCGGCCTGCTTTGCCCCAGCTGATGTTCGACTGCTCGGCGTTGCCGACCTCGCCGACCGTGCCACGGCAGCGCGCATCAACATTGCGGATTTCGCCCGAAGGCATCCGCAGCTGTGCGAAACGGCCGTACTTCGCCACGAGCTGCACGGACGAACCGGCAGAACGAGCGATCTTGGCACCGCCGCCGGGACGCATTTCAACTGCGTGCAGCACGGTACCGACCGGGATGTTGCGCAGGGCAAGGTTGTTGCCCGGCTTGATGTCTGCACCCGGACCGGCTTCCACCTGTGCACCCTGCTTGAGGTTCTGCGGGGCGAGGATGTAGCGCTTCTCTCCGTCTGCATAATGCAGCAGAGCGATGCGAGCCGTACGGTTCGGGTCATATTCGATGTGTGCGACCTTCGCCGGAACGCCATCTTTGTCATGGCGGCGGAAGTCGATGACACGGTATTGGCGCTTGTGACCGCCGCCCTGGTGGCGGGTGGTCACGCGTCCCTGGCTGTTGCGGCCGCCGCGCTTGGGCAGCGGACGCAGAAGCGACTTCTCCGGTGTAGACCGGGTCACTTCGACGAAGTCGGCGACCGACGAGCCACGGCGGCCCGGGGTCGTCGGCTTGTGCTTACGGATTCCCATGAGTCTTGTCCTTCTTTGACGAAGGATCGCTTAGAGCGATCCACCGAAGATGTCGATCGATCCGTCCTTGAGGGCGACAATGGCACGCTTGGTGTCCTTGCGCTTTCCCCAACCGGTGCGGGTGCGGCGGCGCTTGCCCTGGCGATTCAGGGTGTTGACCTTGGCGACCTGCACATCGAAGATCGATTCAATGGCGTGCTTGATCTCGGATTTGTTCGAGTCCTGGTCGACGAGGAAGGTGTACTTTCCTTCGTCCATCAGGCTGTACGTCTTCTCCGAGACGACCGGTGCGACGATGATGTCGCGCGGGTCCTTGAAGTTGAGACTCATGATGCGTCCTCCGATTTGCGGTTGCCGCTCAGGAACGACTGCAGAGCTGCCTCGGTGAACACGATGTCATCGGCGAGCAGCACATCGTAGGTGTTGAGCTGATCGAAGGTGAGCACGTGGACATGCGGCAGGTTGCGCACGCTCAAGTTGTTGAGCTCGTCGTCGCGATCGAGCACCACAAGGGTGTTCTTACGGTCGGACAGGCCGGCCAGTGCGGCCTTCGCCTGCTTGGTCGACGGTGCGTCGCCGGTGACCAGATTCTTCACGACGAAGACCTGATCGAGCCGTGCACGATCGGACAGGGCACCGCGCAGTGCGGCAGCCTTCATCTTCTTGGGGGTCCGCTGCGAGTAGTCGCGCGGAACCGGTCCGTGCACGATACCGCCGCCGTTGTACTGAGGAGCGCGGATCGAACCCTGACGGGCGTTGCCGGTTCCCTTCTGACGGTACGGCTTGCGGCCACCGCCGCGGACCTCGGAACGGGTCTTCGTCTTGTGTGTGCCCTGACGGGCCGCAGCGAGCTGCGCAACGACGACCTGGTGGATCAGCGGCACGTTTGCAGGCACACCGAAGACTTCGGCGGGCAGCTCAACGGAACCGGACTTGGCACCAGCGGCATCGATGACGTCGACTGTCTTGACATCAGTCATTACGTTCAGGCCTCCTTCACGGCCGAGCGAACGAGGACGACTCCACCCTTGGGGCCGGGAACGGCACCCTTGATGAGCAGGAAGTTGTTCTCGCTGTCCACGGCGTGGATCGTGAGGTTCTGGGTGGTGTGCTTGACAGCGCCCATACGGCCGGCCATGCGCATACCCTTGAACACGCGACCAGGTGTTGCGGCGCCGCCGATCGAACCTGGCTTGCGGTGGTTGCGGTGCTGACCGTGGGAGGCACCGACACCGGCGAAGCCGTGACGCTTCATGACACCGGCGGTTCCCTTGCCCTTGGTCTTCGCGGTCACATCGACCTTGATCCCGGACTCGAACGAGTCGACACCGAGTTCCTGGCCGAGCTCGTAGTCAGCAGCGTCTGCGGTGCGCAGTTCGACGAGGTGACGACGTGGGGTCACGCCGGCCTTCTCGAAGTGGCCTGCAGTCGGCTTGTTGACCTTACGAGGATCGATCTCGCCGAACGCGATCTGCACGGCGGGGTAACCATCGGTTTCCTCGTTGCGGATCTGGGTCACGACGTTGTTTCCGGTGGCCACGACGGTCACCGGAACGAGGTTGTTCTGCTCATCCCACACCTGGGTCATGCCCAGCTTGGTTCCCAGAAGGCCCTTGACCTTGCGGGTGGTCGGGAGAGCCGATGAACGAGTGTTCGCCATTGCTGCCTCCCTTAGAGCTTGATCTCGATGTTGACGTCGTCAGCGAGGTCGAGACGCATAAGCGAATCGACGGCCTTCGGCGTCGGGTCGACGATGTCGATCAGACGCTTGTGCGTGCGCATCTCGAAATGCTCACGGCTGTCCTTGTACTTGTGCGGCGAACGGATGACGCAGTACACGTTCTTCTCCGTCGGCAACGGCACGGGGCCCACAACAGTCGCACCAGCACGAGTGACGGTGTCCACGATCTTGCGCGCGGCACTGTCAATCACAGCGTGGTCGTACGACTTGAGCCGAATGCGGATCTTCTGTCCCGCCATGGCGTCGTCTCTTTCTTTAGTTACTTCCGGCCATCAACCCGCAGCACCCGAAGGTGACTGCCGTCTGTGCCGGCTGACCATGACCGACCCCCGAGGTCGGGCGTGTCGGCTGTTCCTGACGGAGAAATTCTCACTTCTGCCCATCAGCCGCCGACGGCGCTTCTACTCATTGGCTGCTCGGTCCGAACCCGCATGCTGCAGATTCATCGATCCGATAGTGTTCTGAGCTGTTCGCGGTATCTCTACCGCAGTGCAGGGGTCAACGCTCAAAACGCAACTTCACTATCTTGTCACATAGCACTTCACAGGCGCAATTCCAGCCATCGCTCCTGTGAGGGATCTCTCACGGCCGCCCTGCGCTCCGACCGGAGTCTTCGCAGGCCGATCGGGCCGGTGAATGCGGCAAGGGCCGCAGTCCCGAAGGACTGCGGCCCTGCCTGTGGTACTCGGTGAGTCAGATCAGGCGTTGATCTTCGTGACTCGACCAGCGCCGACGGTGCGGCCACCTTCGCGGATTGCGAAGCGGAGGCCGTCCTCCATGGCGATCGGCTGGATGAGCTCGACCGACATGTCGGTGTTGTCGCCGGGCATGACCATCTCGGTGCCCTCGGGCAGCGTGATGACGCCGGTGACGTCCGTGGTCCGGAAGTAGAACTGCGGACGGTAGTTCGAGTAGAACGGGTTGTGACGTCCGCCCTCGTCCTTGCTCAGGATGTAGACCTGAGCTTCGAACTTGGTGTGCGGGGTGATCGAACCCGGCTTCACGATGACCTGACCGCGCTCCACGTCCTCACGCTTGGTGCCGCGGAGGAGCAGACCGACGTTCTCGCCTGCACGAGCATCCGGCAGAACCTTGCGGAACATCTCGATAGCGGTGACGGTCGTCTTGGACGACTTCTCCTTGATGCCGACGATTTCGATTTCGTCGTTCGGCAGGAGCACACCGCGCTCGACACGACCGGTGACGACGGTTCCACGACCGGTGATCGTGAAGACGTCCTCGACGGGCATGAGGAACGGCTTGTCGACATCGCGCTCCGGCTCGGGAACGTTGTCGTCGACGGCAGCCATGAGATCCTGCACGCTCTTGACCCACTTCTCGTCGCCTTCCAGCGCCTTGAGAGCGGAGACCGGGATGACCGGTGCGTTGTCGCCATCGAAGTCCTGGCTCGAGAGCAGGTCGCGAACCTCGAACTCGACGAGCTCGAGGAGCTCTTCGTCATCGACCATGTCGGACTTGTTCAGAGCGCAGACGATGTAGGGCACACCGACCTGACGCGCGAGCAGCACGTGCTCACGGGTCTGAGGCATCGGACCGTCGGTAGCGGCCACGACGAGGATCGCACCGTCCATCTGAGCTGCACCGGTGATCATGTTCTTCACGTAGTCAGCGTGGCCCGGGGCATCGACGTGAGCGTAGTGACGCTTCTCCGTCTGGTACTCAACGTGCGAGACGTTGATGGTGATGCCGCGCTCCTTCTCCTCAGGTGCGTTGTCGACCTGATCGAAGGCGCGAGCTTCGTTGAGCTCCGGGTACTGATCCGCCAGGACCTTGGTGATCGCGGCGGTCAGGGTGGTCTTTCCGTGGTCAACGTGGCCGATGGTGCCGATGTTGACGTGCGGCTTAGTCCGTTCGAAACTAGCCTTTGCCACTGGGTTCCTCCTCGTGGTTGTCAAAAGATATGCGGTACATATCTTAGACCTTTTGTTGGTTATCTTTCATTCCGATGACCATGTTCTTGGTCACCGGGGCGACCGGATTCCGGAGATTACTCTCCGCCGCGCACCTTCTGGATGATCTCCTCGGCAACAGCCTTCGGGACCTCCGCATAGCTGGAGAAAGTCATCGAGTACACCGCACGGCCCTGGGTCTTCGACCGCAGATCACCGATGTAACCGAACATCTCCGAGAGCGGGACTACAGCCTTGACGACCTTCACACCGGAAGCATCGTCCATCGACTGAATCTGTCCACGCCGGGAATTCAGGTCGCCGATGACGTCACCCATGTATTCCTCAGGGGTGCGCACCTCGACGTCCATGACCGGTTCGAGAAGAACCGGGCTCGCCTTCTTGACGGCCTCCTTGAAGACCATCGATCCGGCGATCTTGAATGCCATCTCCGAAGAGTCGACATCGTGGTAGGCGCCATCGACCAGGGTGGCCTTGACACCGACCATCGGGTAGCCGGCCAGTGTGCCAAGCTGCATGGCATCCTGGATTCCGGCATCGACACTCGGAATGTACTCGCGCGGAACGCGTCCGCCCGTGATGGCATTCTCGAATTCGTAGATCGTATCGCCATCGACCTCGAGAGGTTCGAAGGTGACCTGGACCTTCGCGAACTGTCCCGATCCACCCGTCTGCTTCTTGTGGGTGTAATCGTATTTCTCGACAGTGCGACGGATGGTCTCACGGTAGGCGACCTGAGGCTTGCCCACATTCGCCTCCACCTTGAACTCGCGACGCATGCGGTCGACGAGGATGTCGAGGTGGAGTTCGCCCATTCCGCGGATGACCGTCTGACCGGTCTCCTCGTCGAGCTCGACCTGGTAGGTCGGGTCTTCCTTGACGAACTTCTGGATCGCCGAGGACAGCTTCTCCTGGTCGCTCTTCGTCTTCGGCTCAATGGCCACGGAGATCACCGGCTCCGGGAAGGTCATCGACTCAAGCGCGATCGGGTTGGCCGGATCGCTGAGCGTGTCACCCGTTGTGGTCTCCTTGAGACCGATGAAGGCGTAGATGTGGCCGGCGAAGGCCTCTTCCACGGGATTCTCCTTGTTGGAGTGCATCTGGAAGAGCTTGCCGACGCGTTCCTTCTTGCCCGAAGTGGTGTTGAGCACCTGTTCACCGGACTTCACATGACCGGAATACACGCGGACATACGTCAGCGATCCGAAGAACGGGTGTGTGGAGACCTTGAACGCCAGTGCCGAGAACGGTTCGTCCTTGGCGGGCTTGCGGGTGAGGTCCTCGTCCTCGTTGCTCGGGTTGTGTCCGATCATCGGAGGCACATCGAGCGGCGAGGGCAGGTAGTCGATGACCGCATTGAGCATGGGCTGGACGCCCTTGTTCTTGTATGCGGAACCGCACATGACCGGGAAGGCTTCCGACTTGATGACGAGCTCGCGGATTCCGGCCTTGACGTCGGCAGTCGTGAGCTCTTCGCCCTCGAGGTACTTCTCCATGAGCTCTTCCGAACTCTCGGCGACGTCCTCGACGAGCTGCGCACGGTACTCGACAGCCTTCTCCTTGAGATCCTCGGGGATCTCGATCTCGGTCATGTCCTGACCCATCTTGGACTCGTCCGGCCAGACGTAGGCCTTCATGTCAAGCAGGTCGACGACACCGGCGAATTCGCTCTCGGCACCGATGGGCAGCTGAATGACCAGCGGCTTGGCTCCGAGGCGCTCCTTGATCGTCTGGACGGTGAAGTAGAAGTCTGCGCCGAGCTTGTCCATCTTGTTGACGAAGCAGACACGCGGAACGTCGTACTTGTCAGCCTGACGCCACACGGTCTCGGACTGCGGTTCGACACCTTCCTTGCCGTCGAACACGGCGACAGCACCGTCGAGGACGCGCAGCGAGCGCTCAACCTCGACCGTGAAGTCGACGTGACCCGGGGTGTCGATGATGTTGATCTGGTTGTCGTGCCAGTAGCAGGTCGTCGCGGCCGACGTGATCGTGATGCCGCGTTCCTTCTCCTGCGCCATCCAGTCCATCGTGCCGGCGCCGTCGTGGGTCTCGCCCATCTTGTAGTTCACGCCGGTGTAGAAGAGGATGCGTTCGGTCGTGGTTGTCTTACCGGCATCGATGTGGGCCATGATGCCGATATTGCGGACCTTGTTCAGGTCGGTGAGCACGTCAAGTGCCACGGTATCTCTCTCTCAATCGATGATTTGCTCGACTCCCCTGCGGCCCGGTCGGCAGCTCGCGCGGACGCTGTCCGCCGGCCGGGCAGCTGGGAAAACGATTACCAGCGGTAGTGGGCGAAGGCCTTGTTGGACTCGGCCATCTTGTGAACGTCCTCGCGGCGCTTGACTGCTGCACCGAGGCCGTTGGCGGCATCGAGGATCTCGTTCATGAGTCGTTCGGTCATAGTCTTCTCACGGCGCTGACGGGCGTAGCCCACCAGCCAACGCAGAGCCAGGGTGGTCGAACGACTCGGGCGAACATCGACCGGCACCTGGTAGGTCGCTCCGCCGACGCGGCGGGAACGGACCTCGAGGGACGGACGGATATTGTCGAGAGCCTTCTTCAGATTGACAACGGGATCGTTGCCGTTCTTCTCGCGGGTGCCCTCGAGGGCACCGTAGACGATGCGCTCTGCGGTCGAACGCTTGCCGTCGAGCAGGATCTTGTTGATCAGCTGCGTGACGAGCGGTGAGCTGAAGACCGGGTCAACGACGATCGGTCGCTTGGGTGCAGGACCTTTACGTGGCATTACTTCTTCTCCCTCTTCGCACCGTACTTGCTGCGAGCCTGCTGACGACCCTTGACGCCCTGGGTGTCGAGCGAACCGCGAACGATCCGGTAGCGCACACCGGGCAGATCCTTGACGCGGCCACCGCGCACGAGCACGATCGAGTGCTCCTGCAGGTTGTGTCCCTCGCCGGGGATGTAGGCGGTCACTTCGATCTGGCTCGAAAGCTTGACACGAGCGACCTTGCGAAGAGCCGAGTTCGGCTTCTTGGGGGTAGTGGTGTACACACGGGTGCACACTCCACGACGCTGCGGGCTGCCCTTGAGGGCAGGAGCGTCAGATCCTGCTGAATTGACATGCCGTCCCTTGCGGACGAGCTGCTGGATTGTCGGCACTAAGCGTTCTCCATTTGCTTCTCGATAGACCTAATTCCCAACACCGGCCATGACCGCAGTCATGTCTGTGAACCGTGGGACATATCCGACTGCACACCGGGTGAAGCTTGGCTCCCGATGCCAGTAACCACGCGAGTCACCGACCCCTGCGCTCGGGTGTGTCGCAAGGACGCTGCGGCGCAGGTTCGACGTCTCGGCGGCCTGCATCGACGAATTCTCACAAGGGATCCGAAACTCACAGAAGACTCGGCAGGAGCGTTCGACAACGCAGATAACACAATCAGTCGCTTACCAGAATATCCCGCACTTCGGTATCTGGTCAAAATCACGGTCGTCCACGGTACCCTGCAAACTCGCGGAAATCAGCGAGGCACGCCTGTGACCTCGACTCCCGGCCCTGCGGACACCCGGGTTCGACGCGACGGCGTCCACCGACATCCGCGCCGTGAATGGGGCACGGATGGGCCGGACCGCCTCGGCGAGGGGTTTTCATCGTTTCCTTGACTCATTCAAAAGAAGCGTGCATTCTGGTGGTGTGAACGGGACGAATCAAGAACACGTCGACGAGGCTGGCGCCGCTCTGCGGCAGACGTCTCTGCGCGTGACGAAACAGCGGGTCGCGGTGCTCGAAGCCGTGCGGGATCATCCGCATGCTGACACCGACACCGTCATCCGCTCAGTGCGCGAGTCGCTGCCTGCGGTCTCCCACCAGGCCGTGTACGACTCGCTCCACACCCTCACCGAGGTCGGTCTCGTCCGCTGCATCCAGCCATCCGGCTCGGTTGCTCGGTACGAACGGCGGATCGGAGACAATCACCACCACTTGGTGTGCCGGTCATGCAATCTCATCGTCGATGTCGACTGCACGATCGGTCAGGCACCGTGCCTGACGCCCTCCCACGATGCCGGCTTCCTCATCGAACAGGCCGAAGTCACCTTCTGGGGCCTGTGTCCCGACTGCGCGGACTCCGGTGCCGAGAGGCCCGAGGTCGGCCGTCGTTCCGCCGTGTGAGTCCACGCTCCGTTCATTTCCATCCGTCTTCTTCCGAGGACACCCCTATGCCCTCTTTCCGAGGTCAGCCCTTATCTTCAACGGAGTCGCCGAAGTCGACTCGACTGTGAAAGGAATACGATGACCCAGACGACCACAGGCGGCTGCCCGGTCGCCCACACCTCCACGGAGCCGGCAACGGCGCCGGATTCCCGACAGCTGGTCAACCCCGTCCAGGGCGACGCCAATGCGCAGTGGTGGCCCAATCGCCTCAACCTCAAGATCCTCGCCAAGGGCCAGCCGGCACGCGACCCCATGGACCCCGACTTCGACTACGCGGCCGAGTTCAACAGCCTCGACTACTTCGCGCTCAAAGCCGATATCGAAGCACTGCAGAAGAACAACCAGGACTGGTGGTCCGCGGACTTCGGCAACTACGGTCCGTTCATGGTCCGTATGGCCTGGCACTCGGCCGGAACCTATCGCGTCCAGGACGGTCGCGGCGGCGGAGGCGAAGGCCAGCAGCGTTTCGCTCCCCTGAACTCCTGGCCCGACAATGTCCTGCTCGACAAGGCGCGCCGTCTGCTGTGGCCGGTCAAGAAGAAGTACGGCAAGAAGATCTCCTGGGCCGACCTGTTCATCCTCGCCGGGAACGTCGCCCTCGAGCAGATGGGCTTCGAGCCCTTCGGATTCGCCGGCGGCCGCGCCGATGTGTGGGAGCCGGACAATGACGTGTACTGGGGCTCGGAGTCCGAATGGCTGGGCACCGACAAGCGCTATGTGGGCAACGGAGAGCTGCAGAAGCCTCTGGCCGCGACCACCATGGGCCTCATCTACGTCAACCCCGAGGGCCCCGAGGGCGAGCCGGATCCGCTGAAGTCGGCGCTCGAGATCCGTGAGACCTTCGCACGGATGGCGATGAACGACGAAGAGACCGTCGCCCTCATCGCCGGCGGCCACACCTTCGGCAAGACCCACGGTGCGGCGCCCGAATCCCACAAGGGCACCGACCCCGAGGCAGCTCCGCTCGAGGAGCAGGGCCTGGGCTGGCGCAGCGACTACGGAACCGGTCAGGGCAACGACACCGTCGGCAGCGGCATCGAGGTCACCTGGACCTACCACCCGACCCGTTGGGACAACGAGTTCTTCCACATCCTCTTCGCCTACGAGTGGGAAGTCTTCGAGAACGAAGGCGGACATCTCCAGTGGCGTCCCATCGACGGCGGCGGCGACGATATGGTGCCGATGGCACAGGGCACCGGCCGCCGTGAGCCCCGCATGCTCACGACCGACCTGGCCCTGCGCTACGATCCCATCTACGGGGAGATCTCCCGCCGGTTCAAGGACGATCAGAAGGCCTTCCAAGATGCCTTCGCCCGCGCCTGGTTCAAGCTCACTCACCGTGACATGGGACCGGCCACCCGCTACCTCGGCCCCGAGGTTCCCACCGAGGAGCTCATCTGGCAGGATCCGATTCCCGCCGGCACCTCGCTCGACGCCGCCGGCCTGGAGGCCGTGAAGGCCGCCGTCCGCGACTCGGGTCTCACGGTGTCCCAGCTGGTGTCGACCACGTGGGCGGCGGCGTCCTCCCACCGGGTCTCGGATATGCGCGGCGGAATCAACGGCGGACGTCTCCGCCTCGAACCGCAGCGCAGCTGGGAGGCCAACGAGCCGACCAAGCTCGCGCAGGTTCTGCCAGTCCTCGAGGAGATCGCCGAGTCGACCGGTGCGTCGTTCGCCGATGTGCTGGCCATCGCCGGTGCCGTCGGAGTCGAGACAGCTGCGAAGGCGGCCGGCCATGAGGTCACCGTGCCGGTCTCGACCGGTCGCGGGGATGCCACACAGGAGCAGACGGATGTGGATTCCTTCGGCTTCCTCGAGCCCACCCATGACGGGTTCCGCAATCATCTGACCGCGGATCTTCCGCTCCGGGCGGAGTACCTGCTGCTCGACAAGGCCAGCCTGCTCGGGCTCACCCCGCCGGAGCTGACCGTGCTCATCGGCGGTCTGCGCGTCCTCGGAGCGAACTTCGAGGACTCCGATCTCGGAGTGTTCACCGACCGACCGGGCGAGTTGACGAACGATTTCTTCGTCAACCTCCTCGAGCTCGGCAACGTGTGGAAGCCGGTCGGCGACTCCGAAACCGCCGAGTTCTACGAGTGCTTCTCCCCTGCCGGTGAGAAGCTGTGGACCGGCAGCCGCGTCGATCTGCTCTTCGGTGCGAACTCCGAGCTGCGCGCCATCGCGGAGGTCTACGGATCCGACGATGCCGGCGCGAAGTTCGTCGCCGACTTCGTCAAGGCCTGGACCAAGGTCGTCGAAGCCGATCGCTACGATCTGCACCGCTGAGATGAGCATCGACTCCGCCGAGGCGACTCCGCAGTGAAGCTGTGACTCGACCGGTCTGCTGCTGAGTCGGTCCACGGCTCTTCGAGTCTGCGACTGAGTCGGCCCCGCAACGACGATGCCCCCACCGGAGTCGGTGGGGGCATCGTCGTGTCATCATTCGTTCCTGTTGAGGTCGGCGAGGCCGATGGCACTCTCGGCCTCGGGACTGCAGTCCGCCCAGGCCGGCCCTGTGTTCGGGCTGTGCGATCCACCCGGGTCAGGCATCCGTCTCAACAGCCCCGTTCATGGGGTCGGCAGCCGCAGTTCGAAGGCCGTGCCCTCTCCCGTGCTCGTCATCGAAATGCTGCCGTGCATGAGCTCGACGAGCCCAGACGCGATGGCCAGGCCCAGGCCCGAGGAGCCGCCCTTCGCCCCGTCCTGACGAGTCCTCGACGGGTCGCCGCGGACGAACCGGTCGAAGACCCGGTCCCGGATCTCCGGGGGTATGCCCGGACCGTCGTCGCTGATGCGGACCACCACGACATCGCGGGGCAGCTGACCGGCAACCGGTTTGCGCTGCGCTGAGGCTTCGACACGCACTCGAGTCCCCGGAGGCGTGTGCACACACGCATTGGTGAGCACGATCGACACGACGCGTCGGACCTGATCGACAGCGCCACGGACTTCGAGGGCCTCGGGCGGCACATCGAGGACGATGGCATGGTCGGGGTTGACCACATGCGCGTCCTCGACGAGTTCGATGAGCAGGGCGGACACATCGACGGGGTCCTTGCGCGTCGGCTGCCGACCGGCCTCGAGTCGGGCGAGCAGAAGAAGGTCGTCGACCAGGACCGACATCCGCATCGCCCCGGAATCGATCCGGCCCAAGGAGGTGGCTACCTCGGCGGGAAGCTCCTCACGGTATGGGCGGGTGAGGTCGGCCCACCCGCGGATCGTCGCGATCGGGGTACGCAGCTCATGGGAGGCGTCAGCGACGAACCGGCGCATCTGCTCCGTGCCCCGATACCGTTCTTCCAGGGCGGAGCCGACATGGTCGAGCATCCGGTTGACCGAGGCCCCGACATCACCGACTTCGGTGCCGGGGACGGCGAGTTCGCTCGGCACTCTCAGCGCGAGCTCGGGTTTGCCGGCCCCCAGTTCGAGGTCGGTGACCTCCCGTGCGGTGCGGGCGACGTCGCGGAGGTCACGCAGCTGACGATGAATGATCACTGCCATGAGCGCGGCAGTGGTGAGTACGCCGATGAGGACGACGAACGCGGTTGTCCAGGCTGTGCGGTCGAGTGCCTCGTCGACACTGCCCTGCGGCACACCGTAGACGGTGGTGGTGTCGCCGTCGGCGAAGGCGACCACCCGGTAGGAGCCGAACCCCGGCACGCGCACGGACTCATGGGCGGCCTCGTCGCCGGGTTCGATCTCGAGAAGGGCAGTGATCGCCTCAGCAGACAGCGGTCGCGGTCGGGTCAGCCCCGCCTCGGCGATCAGACCTTCTCCCCCCGCTGCCGGAATCAACGACGACGAGCGCACCGTCTCCCACGCCCGGCTGGAAGAGATAGCGCAGCGCCGAATCGACGGCCGCGGACGATCCGCCGTCCGTGCCGGTGCCAGAGCCCGGTCCTGCGGCCGCATCTCGGCCCGAACCAGGACCGTCCGCCGAGCGCGCATGCGAGGTCATCGACGTCAGCTGTGCGTCGAGGTCCGCCATGAGGGAGCTGCGCACACTCAGCCAGGAGGCGGCGCCGATCCCGGCTCCGACGAGCATGAGGACGAGTCCGGCGAGGACGATCAGCCGCGTCTGCAGCCGCCACCGGCGCAGTCTCATGATTCGGCTCGCATGATGTAGCCGGCTCCGCGTTTGGTGTGGAAGAGGTTCTCCAGATCCGGGAACGGAGCGTCGATCTTCTTCCTCAGGTAGGAGACGTAGAGTTCGACGATATTGCCGTTGCCGCCGAAGTCGTAGTCCCATACGCGGTCGAGGATCTGCGCTTTGGACAGCACGACTCGCGGATTGCGCATGAACAGCAGCAGCACCTCGTATTCGCGGGCCGTCAGCTCGATCGGGTGACCGGCGCGGGTGACCTCGTGCGAGCGTTCGTCGAGTTCGAGGTCCCCCACCCGCAGCACGTCGTCCTCGTCGCCCGGACCGTTCGTCACGCTGCGGCGGAGACGGGCCTCGATCCGGGCGATGACCTCGTCGAGGTTGAACGGCTTCGTCACATAGTCATCCCCGCCGAGGCGGAGCCCCGTGAGTCGGTCATCGACCTCATCGCGGGCGGAGAGGAACACCACCGGGGTTTCGATCCCCTCCCCGCGGAGCTTCTCGATCACAGCGAACCCGTCGAGGTCGGGCAGCATCACGTCGAGGACGATCGCATCGAAATGCTCACTGCGCGCCAGCGCCACCGCTTCCCGTCCGGTGCCGACGCCTGTGGCCTGCCAACCCCGAACATGGCAGGCCATGACGAGCAGTTCGGTGAGGTTCGCTTCGTCGTCGACGAGGAGAATGCGTGCCGGAGCCGCCGCTGTCGATGTCATAGGTCGATTATCCCCCTCATTCCGCGCTGAGATCGCAGAGGAGACGGAGCCGGGGCCCTGTGCGTCGGAGAAGCCGGCACGAAGACTGGTCCTGAGCAGCCGGCTGCAAGAACAGGAGATGATTTCACGTCTGATTCCCCGTTTCGCCGCCGGGCGCCGGTCTCGTATCTCATAGCCTCCACCTTCGCGGCACCACATGGGCCCCGGATTGGTCGCTGCTGTGGTCCCGCTGTGGACTCATCCGCTCAGCAGACCGACCTGTCCCCTGCTTCGAGTCCCGCTACACTGGAGAGCATGGCCGATGATGACTCCCCTCCTCCTCAACGCCGCGTTCGCGCCTCCGACAAGGACCGTGATGATACGCTCTCGGTGATCACCGAGGCGGTCACGAACGGGCGGCTGGACCCGGAGGAGACTGCGGAGCGCCAAGACGATGCGATCGCCGCGAAGTTCGTCGACGAACTCATGCCGCTCCTCGACGACCTGCCCGAGGGCGAACAGCTCCACCGCCGTTTCGCCCGCCAGACCGGCCACGGCTCGGCCACCGGTTCCTCGGTCCCGGGTTCGGCCCTCCAACGGCGCGGGCCCTCCGAACTCTCGCCCACCGCCGAACCGGGCTCGGCCCGACCGATGAGCTCTGTGGCCATCATGTCCGGTCGTGAGATCGACGTCCCACCCGGCACCGCGGAGGTCACCACCTACGCCCTCATGGGCGGGGACAACATCGACCTGTGCGCTGTCATGGGGCCCGGAGTGACGGTCGAAGTGGTCTCCTATGCGATGTGGGCCGGCAACGACATCTATGTCCCGCCGGGCGTACGCGTCCGAGACGAGACGATCAACATCATGGCGGGCAACGAGGTCCGCCAGTCCGCGCGGGGCGACGGGTCGAACGGCACCGTCATCCTCAAAGGCTTCTCTCTCATGGCCGGACACGATGTCCGGCTCGCCAAAGGCTATCGAACAAAGGATCAGGGTCAGCTGGAATGAAGATCGGTGTACTCACCTCGGGCGGCGACTGCCCGGGACTCAACGCTGTCGTCCGCGGCATCGTCCGCAAGGGCATGCGCACCCATGGGGCGTCTTTCGTCGGCATCCGCGACGGATGGCGCGGACTGCTCGAGGACGACATGTTCGATATGACCATGCTCGATGTGCGCGGCCTGTCCGGTCGGGGCGGAACCATCCTCGGCACCTCCCGCACCCATCCCTATGAGGACGGCGGGCCGGAGCGGATGCGCGAAGTCATGGCCGCCCACGGCATCGATTCGCTCATCGCCATCGGCGGCGAAGGCACATTGGCCGGGGCGTCGCGCCTGGTCAACGAGGAAGGTCTTCACATCGTCGGGGTCCCGAAGACCATCGACAACGACCTTGGCAGCACGGACTACACCTTCGGCTTCGACACCGCCCAATCCATCGCCACCGAGGCGATCGACCGGCTGCGCACCACCGCCGAATCGCACCACCGCTGCATGGTCATCGAGGTCATGGGCCGAAACGTCGGCTGGATCGCACTGCACGCGGGCATGGCCGCCGGAGCGCACGCGATCCTCATGCCCGAGTTCCCCGTCTCCTTCGATCAGATCGCCGACTGGGTGACTTCGGCGAAGGAGCGCGGGCGCGCTCCCATCGTCGTCGTCGCCGAAGGCTTCATCCCCGAGGGTTTCGACACCCAGGTCGCCGATCAGGGGCTGGACAACAAGGGTCGAGTCCGCCTCGGCGGGATTGCGAACTATCTGGCACCGAAGATCGAAGAGATCACCGGAATCGAATCCCGGGCCACGATCCTCGGGCACCTGCAACGAGGCGGCTCCCCCACTGCCTACGATCGTGTGCTCTCCACCCGGCTGGGAATGGCGGCTGCCGACCTCGCTCAGCACGGTCATTGGGGCAAGATGGCCAGCCTCAAGGGCACCGATATCGTCTCCGTGGAGATGTCATCGGCGGTGCACAGTCTCAAGTCCGTGCCTCTGCACCGGTGGGAGGAAGCGCAGGTGCTCTTCGGCTGAGCACCCAACGGGCTCAGGACCAGGCAGACACAGAAGAGGGGCACTCACCGCATGGTGAGTGCCCCTCCTCTGTGTCAGCTCTGTCGGGCACGAGGCCCGGGCCGCGCCCGCTGTGTGCGGTGCGCGCCCGGCCCGGCCCGGCTCAGCCGTTGAGACTCAGCTGAACGCGCCGTAGTCGTAGTCCTCCAGCGGGATGGCGGAACCGGATTCGGATCCGATGCCCGCGTAGAAGTCCCCGTAGCTGTTGGTGAACATCTCGGCCTTGGCCTCTTCGGTCGGCTCCACCACAAGGTTGCGGTGCTTCTGCAGGCCGGTGCCCGCAGGGATGAGCTTACCGAGGATGACGTTCTCCTTGAGACCCATGAGCGTATCGGACTTGCCTTCCATGGCCGCCTCGGTGAGGACGCGGGTCGTCTCCTGGAAGGATGCGGCCGACAGCCACGATTCGGTGGCCAGCGACGCCTTCGTGATGCCCATCAGCTCGTCACGAGCCGATGCGGGCTGTCCGCCTTCGGCGACGACACGACGGTTCTCCGCCTGGTAGCGGCCGCGGTCGACGAGCTCGCCGGGCAGCAGGTTCGTGTCGCCCGACTCGATGACGGTCACGCGACGCAGCATCTGCCGCACGATGACCTCGATGTGCTTGTCGTGGATGCCCACGCCCTGCGAACGGTAGACCTTCTGGACTTCCTCGACGAGGAAACGCTCGGCCTCACGACGACCGCGGATGCGCAGCACCTGCTTCGGATCGACCGCACCGACGATGAGCTGCTCACCGGCCTTGACGTGCTGACCATCCTCGACGAGGAGGCGGGCGCGCTTGGACACGGCATGCTCGATCTCCTCGCTGCCGTCATCGGGGGTGATGATGACGAAGCGGGTCTTGCGGCTGTCGTCGACCTTCGCCCGACCGGTCGCCTCGGCGATGGGGGCGAAGCCCTTCGGTGTGCGAGCTTCGAAGAGCTCGGTCACACGCGGCAGACCCTGGGTGATATCACCCGAGGAGGCCGCCGCACCACCGGTGTGGAACGTACGCATCGTCAGCTGGGTTCCCGGCTCACCGATCGACTGGGCAGCGACGGTGCCGATGGCCTCGCCGATGTCGACGAGCTTGCCGGTCGCCATCGAGCGACCGTAGTGCTCGGCGGAGATCTGTGTATCGGAGTCCGCGGTCAGCACCGAATGGACCTTGAGCTCCTCGATGCCGGCCGCCACGAGGGCGTCGACAGTGGCGGCGGTGACATCGGACTTCGCCGGGACGATGACATTGCCATCGGCGTCGGTGACGTCGTTGACGGTGAGTCGACCGTAGACGCTGGTCTCCGCGAATTCGTGCGGGACGAGGTTGCCCTCGTGATCGCGTTCGGCAACCGGCAGGGTGATGCCCTTGTTCGAGTCGGCTTCCGCGGTGCGCACGATGACGTCCTGCGACACGTCGACGAGACGACGGGTCAGGTAACCGGAGTCAGCAGTACGCAGAGCCGTGTCGGCCAGACCCTTACGAGCACCGTGCGAGGCGATGAAGTACTCGAGCACTGCCAGGCCCTCGCGATAGTTCGACACGATCGGACGCGGGATGATCTCACCCTTCGGGTTCGTCACCAGACCACGCATACCGGCCAGCTGACGCACCTGCATCCAGTTACCGGATGCTCCGGACTCGACCAGACGCAGCACCGAGTTCTCCTCAGGGAAGTTCGTGCGCATGACCTGGTCGACCTTCTCGGTCGTCTCGGTCCACAGCTTGACGAGCTCGTTGCGGCGCTCGTCGTCGGTGAGCGCACCGAGTTCGTACTGCTGCTGAACCTTCGTGTCGATGGCCTCGGCCTCGTTGAGGATCTCCGTCTTCGCCTCGGGCGAGACGACGTCGGACATCGCGATGGTGATGCCCGAACGGGTGGCCCAGTAGAAGCCGCCGGCCTTGAAGTTGTCCAGCGTGTGGGCGACCTCGACCTTCGGGTACTCCTCGGCGAGGTGGTTGACGATCCGGCTCAGCGCTTTCTTGTCGATCGTCGAGTTGACGAACGAGTAGTCGGCGGGCAGGTACTCATTGAACTGTGCCCGACCCAGAGTCGTCTGCACGTCCAGCGGATCCCCGGCCTCCCAGCCTTCGGGCACCTCGATGTCCGCACCGGGAACCACGTCCTCCAGGCGGATGGTGATCGGCGAACCGAGGTCGAGCTCCCCACGGTCGAATGCCATGATGGCTTCGCCCATACCGGAGAACGAACGTCCCTCGCCGGCCAGTCCCTTGCGCTCGGAGGTGAGGTGGAACAGACCGATGATCATATCCTGCGAAGGCATCGTCACGGGCTTGCCGTCCGAAGGCTTGAGGATGTTGTTGGCCGAGAGCATGAGGACGCGGGCCTCGGCCTGCGCCTCGGGGCTCAGCGGCAGGTGCACAGCCATCTGGTCACCATCGAAGTCAGCGTTGAACGCCGAGCACACGAGCGGGTGCAGCTGGATCGCCTTACCCTCGATGAGCTGGGGTTCGAACGCCTGGATGCCCAGACGGTGCAGAGTCGGTGCGCGGTTGAGCAGCACAGGATGTTCGGTGATGACCTCTTCGAGGACGTCCCACACCTGCGGGTGCTGGCGCTCGACCATGCGCTTGGCCGACTTGATGTTCTGTGCATGGTTGAGATCGACCAGGCGCTTCATCACGAACGGTTTGAACAGTTCGAGAGCCATGGTCTTGGGCAGACCGCACTGGTGCAGGTGCAGCTGCGGGCCGACGACGATGACCGAACGGCCCGAGTAGTCCACACGCTTACCGAGCAGGTTCTGACGGAAACGTCCCTGCTTGCCCTTGAGCATGTCCGACAGCGACTTCAGCGGGCGGTTGCCCGGACCGGTCACCGGACGTCCGCGACGCCCGTTGTCGAACAGCGAGTCCACAGCTTCCTGCAGCATCCGCTTCTCGTTGTTGACGATGATCTCGGGAGCACCGAGGTCGAGCAGACGCTTGAGACGGTTGTTGCGGTTGATGACACGACGGTAGAGGTCGTTGAGGTCCGAGGTGGCGAACCGGCCGCCGTCGAGCTGCACCATCGGGCGCAGCTCCGGGGGGATCACCGGAACGACGTCGAGGACCATGCCCTCGGGGTTGTTGTCGGTGGTCAGGAACGCGTTGACGACCTTGAGGCGCTTGAGCGCACGGGTCTTGCGCTGCCCCTTGCCGGTGGCGATGAGCTCACGCAGCTTCTCGGCTTCGGACTCGAGGTCGAAGTCGATGAGGCGCTTCTGGATCGCCTCGGCGCCCATGGCTCCGGTGAAGTAGAGCCCGAAACGGTGGAACATCTCGCGGTACAGGCTCTCGTCGCCTTCGAGGTCGTTGACCTTGAGGTTCTTGAAACGGTCCCACACCTGCTCGATACGGTCGACCTCGCGGTCGGCGTTCTTGCGCAGCTTGTCCATTTCCTTCTCGGCGGTGTCGCGCAGCTTCTTCTTGGCCTGGGCTGTGCCGCCGTCGGCCTCGAGTGCGGCGAGATCCTCTTCGAGCTTCTTGGCACGACGATCGATGTCGGCGTCACGGCGGGTGCCGATCTGCTGCTTCTCGACGTCGATCTTGTTCTGCAGGCTGGGCAGATCACGGTGACGGGAGTCCTCGTCGACGGAGGTGATCATGTAGGCCGCGAAGTAGATGACCTTCTCCAGGTCCTTCGGGGCCAGATCCAGCAGGTATCCCAGACGGGAGGGCACACCCTTGAAGTACCAGATATGGGTCACGGCAGCGGCGAGCTCGATGTGGCCCATGCGCTCACGACGCACCTTGGCACGGGTCACCTCGACGCCGCAGCGTTCGCAGATGATGCCCTTGAAGCGGACGCGCTTGTACTTTCCGCAGGCGCACTCCCAGTCGCGGGTCGGCCCGAAGATCTTCTCGCAGAAGAGTCCGTCCTTCTCCGGCTTCAGGGTGCGGTAGTTGATGGTCTCGGGCTTTTTCACCTCACCGTGTGACCAGCCGCGGATATTCTCTGCGGTGGCAAGACCGATGCGCAGTTCATCAAAGAAATTGACGTCAGGCACGTAAATCCTCTTTCCTGGCGATGAACGAATCGTTCACCAAAAAGTTGTGTCGGTTGAAGTGGAAGTCCTCAGACTTCTTCTACGGTCTGTGCTTCGCGGCGCGAGAGATCGATGCCGAGTTCCTCGGCGGCACGGTAGACCTCGTCCTCCGATTCGCCCATCTCGACGTGGCCGCCGTCGGAAGAGAGAACTTCGACGTTGAGGCACAGGGACTGCATCTCCTTGATGAGGACCTTGAACGACTCGGGAATTCCCGGGTCGGGCAGGTTCTCACCCTTGACGATGGCTTCGTAGACCTTCACACGGCCCGGGATGTCATCGGACTTGATCGTCAGAAGCTCCTGCAGCGTGTAGGCGGCGCCATAGGCCTCGAGGGCCCAGACTTCCATCTCACCGAAGCGCTGACCACCGAACTGCGCCTTACCACCGAGCGGCTGCTGCGTGATCATCGAGTACGGTCCGGTCGAACGCGCGTGGATCTTGTCGTCGACGAGGTGGTGGAGCTTGAGCATGTACATGTAGCCGACCGAGATCGGGTACGGGAACGGCTCGCCGGAGCGTCCGTCGAACAGCTGTGCCTTGCCCGAGGAATCGATGAGGCGGTCCCCATCGCGGTTCGGGGTGGTCGAATCCAGCAGTCCGCGCAGCTCCTGCTCGTGTGCACCGTCGAAGACGGGGGTGGCCAGGTTCGTGCCGGCCTCAGCCTCGCGGGCCGCTTCCGGCAGTTCGGCTGCCCACTCGGGGTTGCCTTCGATCTTCCAACCCTGCTTCGAGATCCATCCGAGGTGGACTTCGAAGACCTGTCCGATGTTCATACGACGGGGAACACCGTGCGGGTTGAGGATGACGTCGACGGGAGTGCCGTCGGCGAGGAACGGCATGTCCTCGACCGGCAGGATCGTCGAGATGACGCCCTTGTTGCCGTGACGGCCGGCCATCTTGTCACCGATGGTGATCTTGCGGCGCTGAGCCACGTAGACGCGGACCATCTGGTTGACACCGGGCGAGAGCTCGTCGTCATCCTCACGGTCGAAGACGCGGACTCCGATGACGGTGCCGATCTCACCGTGCGGAACGCGCAGCGAGGTGTCGCGGACCTCACGGGACTTCTCACCGAAGATCGCGCGCAGCAGGCGCTCTTCGGGAGTCAGCTCGGTCTCACCCTTCGGGGTGACCTTGCCGACGAGGATGTCACCGTCGGTGACCTCGGCGCCGATGCGGATGATGCCGCGATCGTCGAGGTCGGCCAGCGCATCGGGCGAGATGTTCGGGATGTCCCGGGTGATCTCTTCGGCGCCGAGCTTGGTGTCGCGGGCGTCGACCTCGTGCTCCTCGATATGGATCGAGGACAGCACATCGTCCTGGACGAGGCGCTGGGAGAGGATGATCGCATCCTCGTAGTTGTAGCCTTCCCAGGACATGAACGCGACGAGGAGGTTCTTGCCCAGAGCCATCTCACCGTTCTCGGTGGACGGGCCGTCGGCGAGGACGGTGCCGGCTTCGACACGATCGCCTTCGTCGACGAGGATGCGCTGGTTGTACGAGGTGCCGTGGTTCGAACGCTTGAACTTCGACGCTTTGTAGGTCAGCTGGGTTCCGTCGTCGGCGAGGACCGTGACGAAGTCGGCCGAGACCTCGGTGATGACACCGGGCTTCTCGGCGGTGATGACGTCACCGGCGTCGACGGCGGCACGGTATTCCATGCCGGTGCCCACGACGGGCGATTCGGCCATCACCAGCGGCACGGCCTGACGCTGCATGTTCGCACCCATGAGGGCACGGTTGGCATCGTCGTGCTCGAGGAACGGGATCAGGGCCGAAGCCACGGACACCATCTGGCGTGCGGAGACGTCCATGAAGTCGATCTGGTCGTCCTGGACAAGCTCGGCCTCACCGCCGCCGCCCTTCGGACGGGCCAGGACCTCGACCTCGGCGAAACGCTGGTCTTCGGTCAGCGGCGCGTTGGCCTGAGCGATGTTGAAGTCGAGTTCGTCATCGGCGGTCAGGTACTGCGTCTCATCGGTCACGACACCGTCGACGACCTTGCGGTACGGGGTCTCGATGAAGCCGAACGGGTTGATGCGGGCATAGGAGGCCAGAGAACCGATCAGGCCGATGTTCGGGCCTTCCGGGGTCTCGATCGGGCACATGCGGCCGTAGTGCGAGGGGTGCACGTCACGGACTTCCATCGCGGCGCGGTCACGAGAGAGGCCACCAGGTCCCAGCGCGGAGAGACGACGCTTATGGGTCAGACCCGCCAGCGGGTTGTTCTGATCCATGAACTGGCTCAGCTGCGAGGTGCCGAAGAACTCCTTGATCGCAGCCACCACGGGGCGGATGTTGATCAGGGTCTGCGGGGTGATCGCCTCGACGTCCTGGGTGGTCATGCGCTCACGCACGACACGCTCCATACGCGACAGACCGGTGCGGATCTGGTTCTCGATGAGCTCACCGACGGCGCGGATGCGGCGGTTGCCGAAGTGGTCGATGTCGTCGAGCTTGACGCTCAGCTCGACCTCTTCGCCGTCGCGGGTGCCCTTGGAGGTCTCCACTCCGGCGTGCAGCGACACGAGGTAGCGGATGGTGGCCACGATGTCGTCGGTCGAGAGGACCGAGTCCGACAGCGGGGCCTCGACGCCGAGCTTGCGGTTGACCTTGTAGCGGCCGACCTTGGCCAGGTCGTAGCGCTTCGGGTTGAAGTAGAGGTTGTTGAGCAGGTTGCGGGCGGCCTCAGCCGTCGCGGGCTCGGCCGGGCGCAGCTTTTTGTAGATGTCGAGCAGCGCTTCGTCCTGCGTGTTGACGGTGTCCTTGGCCATCGTCTCGCGGATGGACTCGAACTCGCCGAACTCTTCGAGGATCTTCGCCTCGGTCCAGCCGAGAGCCTTGAGCAGAACGGTCACGGACTGCTTGCGCTTGCGGTCGAGACGCACACCGACCTGGTCGCGCTTGTCGACCTCGAACTCCAGCCATGCGCCACGGGAGGGGATGATCTTCGCGGTGAAGATGTCCTTGTCCGTGGTCTTGTCGACGCTGGATTCGAAGTAGGCGCCGGGCGACCGGACGAGCTGGGAGACGACGACGCGTTCGGTGCCGTTGACGATGAACGTGCCCTTGTCGGTCATGAGGGGGAAGTCGCCCATGAACACGGTCTGGCTCTTGATCTCGCCCGTGTTGTTGTTCATGAACTCGGCGGTGACGTACAGCGGCGCCGAGTAGGTCATGTCGCGTTCCTTGCACTCATCGATCGAGTACTTGGGAGCCTCGAACCGGTGCTCGCGGAACGACAGCGACATGGATCCGCCGAAGTCTTCGATCGGCGAGATCTCTTCGAAGATGTCCTCGAGTCCCGAGGTGGTTGCGACGGAGTCGTCTCCGATCTCGATGGCTTCGGCGACGCGGTCCTGCCACGCCTCCGATCCGATCAGCCAGTCGAAGCTGTCCGTCTGCAGACCGAGCAGATCGGGAACCTCGAGAGGTTCGCGAATCTTCGCGAAGGAAATTCTCTGGGGGGGATTAGCGGTCCTGGTGTTGTCGTTGGCGGCGGCCAATTGGTTCCTTCCGAGTGCTTCACCATCTGATACCTCGTCTGCCCACTCGACTTCCCTTCGGCAATTTCCGGGTGTGTCAGATTTCGACTCCCGGCACCGACGTGGTTCACTTGAGTGGAAATGACGTGCCCACCGCTATATGAAGGCACACCACAGGCAGAACGATGCAAATATCAACCTTATAGCATCTGGTCAAGTCATGCAAGAATCTTCTTCCACAGACCGACCCACCCCACGGTTTCGAACCCGGCCTGATCGTTGATGGCCAGCATCCACGAGTTCTCCGCCGCATTCCACGTGTAGACGCGCTCGACCGGCGAGGACTGACACAGCGCCTCATGATTGGCGATCTTCAGTCGCGCTCCCAACCCGTGGCCACGGTGCTCGCTGAGCACGAGAGTGGCGCCCTGATAAGCCACGTGCGGACGCTGTGTGTAACTCACGACCTCGGTGAAGCCGACCCCTTCGCCATCGAAGAGCGCCAACGCCGTGTACGTGCGCCCTCCTGTGTATTCACGGTCCGCTTCGAGAGCCCGGACTCGAGCGGTATCCCAGGTCTCCTCGTCATGGAGGTCGGCAGCTCCGGGAGCATCCGTGGACATCCTCTGGTGAAGCAGCGCGATCGCCTCGATGTGCTCCTCCGGTACCGGTCCCGCCCAGGTGCGGATGACATATCCGTCTTCGGTCCTGAACGAGTCTACTCCCCCGCCGGAACTGCACTGAACGACCGCAGCAGAGCATCGCTCGACCTGCTGGAGCCGGTAGTCATGACCTTGGGCGAAAACGACCTCGGCCCGTTCGGCCGGAAGGCTGCCGGTGCCGGCGGCCGCGGCGATCCGAGGTCTGCGCGGATCGGCGTCGAAGTCTGCTGCCGGGATTTCGGCCCAGGCAGTCAGTCGTGTCCTCCCGGTTTCAGCCAGCTGCCGCTCCATGACCGTCAGCAGCTCGGTGCCCAAGCCCGACCGCCGCAGTTCGGGCAGGATGCCGATGTAGACATCGGCGACGTCGGTGTTGTCGAACAGGCTCAGATAGGCTCCCGCTTTCGCCACGAGTCTGCCGTCGACGCGGCCCAGCCAGATCTCATGAGAGGTGAATTCGTCACAGCGCACGAGTTTCCCGCGCACCGAACCGGGCAATGGGTCGAAGTCCTCACCGAACCCGAGGGCACGATTGATCCTGCGATCGAAGTCGACGATCTCACCAAGGAGCCCGTCGACGTCGGAGTCGGTCAGCGTGCCGGAGCGAATATGCGTGATCTCCATCGATCTCCTCGTTCCCAGAAGCTGATGACTGCGTTGTCGCCGCCGACTGCGATCTTAGCCACCGAGGAGGACGGATGTCGTGCTCGACGTGCCTCAGCTCACCCGCAGCAGCAAGGCTCGTCCCCTCTAGACTCATAGTATGACGACTATCAGCGTGCTTCGCACCGATCCCGCGACCGTCAACAGCGCGATCATCACCGGCAGCAGCGGCAGCCTCATCGTCGATGCCGGCCCCTGCCCGGACACCGGCCGGCACCTCGCCGCACGGGCGGCAGAGCTGCAAGCGCAGACCAGCGGTCCGGCACGAACCGATCTGGTCATCACACACGATCATTGGGACCACTGTTTCGGGGCCGCCGCGCTGCTCGAAGCGGGAGGCGACCGAGCCTTCGCCTCGTCCTCCTTCGCCACGGATCAGGCGGCCAGCACATGGCTTGCCCTCGATGCGCTGCGCCACGACCCCGCCACCGCCGATTTCGCCTCACAGCTGCCTCTCGATCCCAGCGAGCTCTTCGTCGACGTCACCGCGGTCGACTCGTCCACTCAGCATGTCAGCGGCGTCGATCTCGGTGACTGTTGGGCGGAATTCCATGTCCTCGGAGGCCATTCGACAGCCGATCTCATCGTCCGCCTGCCCGAGTCGGGTGTCGTCTTCGTCGGCGACCTCGTCGAAGAGGGCGATCCTCCCCAGGCAGCCGCCGATTCCTCTCTCAGTCAGTGGGCGAACAGCCTTCGTCGGATCCTCGACTTCCCGGAGGCGACGACCTTCATTCCCGGACATGGCGTGCCCGTCGATCGCGGGTTCGTACAGCGTCAGCTCGGCGACATCGATGGAATGCGTCTTCACCAGGACGACACCGAGGTGGCCCTGCCCGCCCGCACGATGCCCGGGGATCATGACCGCCGAGTTCCGTTGGAGTTCAGCCTCTCCTGAGGTCTCGTGCCCCACCTCTTCCGCAGCCTCGAACGCCGCATGCTCAGCCCGGGGCTGGCTGGGACCGAACGGGTGAAGACGCAAAGAACCCCACAGCTGATGCTGTGGGGTTCTTCAGAATGCGGCACTGGCCGCAATCAGCACAGAGTCACTTGAGGGTGACGGTGGCACCGGCGGCCTCGAGGACCTCCTTGGCCTTCTCTGCGTCTTCCTTCGAAGCGCCTTCGAGGACGGCCTTGGGAGCTCCGTCGACGAGGTCCTTGGCTTCCTTGAGTCCGAGGGAGGTGAGCCCACGGACTTCCTTGATGACGGGAACCTTCTTCTCGCCGGCTGCTTCGAGGACGACGTCGAATTCGGTCTGCTCTTCAGCAGCCTCCTCTCCGCCTCCGGCGGCAGGGGCGACGGCGACAGCGGCGGCCGGAGCGGCAGCCTCAACGTCGAACTCTTCTTCGAACTTCTTGACGAACTCGGACAGTTCGATGAGCGTGAGCTCCTTGAAAGCTTCGAGGAGCTCGTCGGTGGTGAGCTTAGCCATGGTGGCTAGTCCTTCCTGTGATGGTCACAGTGTGTGACCGGGTTGGTTGGGGGTGATGCTCAGGCGTCGGAAGCAGGAGCGTCGTCCTGCTTCTCGCGGAGTGCATCGACAGTGCGCACGGCCTTGACCAGCGGAGCGGTGAAGAGGTAAGCCGCCTGGTGGAGGCTTGCTTTCATAGCACCAGCTGCCTTTGCAAGCAGCACTTCGCGGGATTCGAGGTCGGCGAGCTGGTTGACCTGTTCGGGGCTGAGTGCGGCTCCATCGTAGTAGCCGCCCTTCACCACGAGCTTGTCGTTCGCCTTGGCAAAGTTACGCAGAGCCTTGGCAGCCTCAGGGGGTTCGCCGTTGACGAACGCGATCGCGGTGGGCCCATTGAGGTGCTCATCGAGACCGGTGATCCCGGCTTCCTTGGCTGCAATCTTGGTCAGCGTGTTCTTTACCACGGCGTAGCTGACGTTCTCACCGAGAGAAACGCGCAGTTCTTTCAGCTGCGCGACGGTGAGACCGCGGTACTCGGTCAGCAACACAGCGTCGGAGTTCTCAAACTGCTGTTTGATCTCCTCGACTGCGGCTGCCTTGTCTGGCCTCGCCATGGTGTTCCTTTCATAAGTCGTCCGGTCTGTCCCGACAACAGAAAAAGCGCTTCACGCAGGAAGGCGTGAAACGCTTGGCCGTAGGATTCCGGAAGGAATCGAACGGAAGAATCTCGAGCTCACCTGCGTGGGTCACTCTCTGGGAGTCTTCGCCTGCAGACACCGAGATTCGATGGCGAATCCTGGTGGTTCCACAGAGACCGACGGTCTTGGGTGTTTTCAGTGTAACGAAGTCTTTCGCAGCAAGTCCAATCGCCCCCAGAGATCCCCCTCACACCACCTGACGGCGGCGCAGCAACCTCGCGCGAGGTTGCTGCGCCGCCGTCAGGGAGTTCTCTGGGTAACCTGGCCCGTCAGTACTCGATGACGACGCGGCCGTCGATCTTCCCGTGGATCATCTCGTCGAAGATCGCATTGATGTCATCCAGCGGCCTCTTCGAGAAGGTCGGGTGGATCTTGCCGGCAGCGTAGAACTCGAGCGCTTCGACCATGTCCTGACGAGTGCCGACGATCGAACCGCGGATCGTCAGGCCCTTGAGCACGATGTCGAAGATCGGGGCCGGGAAATCACCTGGCGGCAGACCGTTGAAGACGATGGTGCCGCCTCGGCGGGTCATACCGATCGCCTGACCGAACGCCGCAGGGTGGACCGCGGTGACGAGGACTCCATGGGATCCTCCGATCTTCTCCTGAATGATCTCGGCAGGGTCTTCGGCGAAGGCATTGACGGTGATCTCCGCTCCGTGCTTCTTCGCCAGAGCCAACTTGTCCTCGGCGACGTCGACCGCGACGACACGCATGCCCATGGCCACCGCGTACTGGACAGCGATGTGGCCGAGTCCACCGATGCCGGAGATGACGACCCACTGGCCGGGATTGACTTCGGTGCGTTTGAGTCCCTTGTACACGGTGACTCCCGCACACAGAACCGGCGCGATCTCGTAGGGGTCGGCACCGTCCGGAATGACCGCGGCGAACTTCGTATCGACGAGCATGTACTCGCCGAAGGATCCGTCGACTCCGTAGCCGCCGTTGACCTGCTGCTCGCAGAGCGTCTCCCACCCCTGACGGCAATGCTCGCAGGTTCCGCAGGCGCTCCACAGCCAGGCGTTGCCGATCATCTGGCCGACTTCGACCTCGGTGACGCCTTCACCGACCTGCTCGACGATGCCGACTCCTTCGTGGCCGGGGATGAGCGGGACCTTCGGTTTGACCGGCCAATCTCCATGAGCGGCATGGAGATCGGTGTGGCAGACGCCGGAGGCGATGAGTTTGACCAGTGCCTGACCGGGACCGGGCGCGGGAATCGGGCTGTCACCTACGACAAGTTCCTGTCCCAGGCTTTTGACCATTGCAGCTTTCATTTCGGACATCATTCGCTCCTTTGTGATGACGTGAATACATGTGACAACGGGGTTTGGATCTGTGGTGGAAGCATCCGACGGCGGCGCAGCAACCTAGCGCGAGGTATCTGGACCGCCGTCGGGTAGCAATTGGATCAGAAGAAGCCTTGCGCGTTCTCCGAGTAGCTGACGAGCAGGTTCTTCGTCTGCTGGTAGTGGTCGAGCATCATCTTGTGGTTCTCACGCCCGATGCCCGAAGCCTTGTACCCGCCGAAGGCCGCGTGGGCCGGGTAGGCGTGATAGTTATTCACCCACACACGTCCGGCCTGAATGTCGCGACCGGCCCGGTAGGCGGTGTTGCCGTCCCGAGACCAGACTCCGGCACCGAGGCCGTACAGAGTGTCATTGGCGGTGGTCAGAGCATCGTCGTAGTCGGAGAAAGTCGCCACCGAGACGACGGGACCGAAGATCTCCTCTTGGAAGATGCGCATCCTGTTCGTGCCCTTGAAGATCGTCGGCTGGACATAGAAGCCGCCGGCCAGATCTCCGTCGAGCTCGGCCTTGCCGCCGCCGGTGAGTACTTCGGCGCCTTCCTGCCGCCCGATGTCCAGGTACGACATGATCTTCTCGAACTGATCGTTTGAGGCCTGCGCACCCATCATCGTCTCCGTGTCGAGCGGGTTGCCCTGAACGATCTTCTGCGTCCTGGCGACGGCCGCCTCGAGGAACGGGTCGGCGATCGAATCCTGGATCAGTGCACGCGACGGGCAGGTGCACACCTCGCCCTGATTGAGCGCGAACATGGTGAAGCCCTCCTGGGCCTTGTCCGCGAACGCATCGTTCTTGGCCAACACGTCTTCGAAGAAGATGTTCGGCGACTTGCCGCCGAGCTCCAGAGTCACCGGAATGATGTTCTGCGAGGCGTACTGCATGATCAGACGGCCCGTCGTCGTCTCACCGGTGAACGCGATCTTCGAGATCCGCTTGTTCGAGGCCAAGGGCTTTCCGGCCTCGAGGCCGAAGCCGTTGACGACGTTGAGCACACCCTCGGGCAGCAGGTCTGCGATGAGTTCGACGAGCACGAGAATCGAGGCCGGCGTCTGCTCCGCGGGTTTGAGGACGACGGCGTTGCCTGCCGCCAGGGCAGGTGCCAGCTTCCACACTCCCATGAGGATCGGGAAGTTCCAGGGAATGATCTGTCCGACGACGCCGAGCGGTTCGTGGAAGTGGTAGGCCACGGTGTCCTCGTCGATCTGCGACAGCCCACCTTCTTGAGCGCGAATGGCCCCGGCGAAATAGCGGAAGTGATCGACGGCCAGGGGCAGGTCCGCGTTGAGGGGTTCGCGGATCGCCTTGCCGTTGTCCCAGGTCTCAGCGACGGCGAGCGTCTCGAGGTTCTCCTCGATGCGGTCTGCGATCTTGTTGAGGATGTTCGCCCGCTCGGCGACCGAGGTCTTACCCCAGGCCGGCGCGGCTTTGTGCGCAGCGTCGAGAGCAAGCTCGATGTCCTCGGCGGTGCTGGCCGGGATCTCGGTGAATACCTGGCCGGTCACCGGGCTGGGATTGTCGAAGTAGTTCCCGTTGACCGGCGGCACCCACTGGCCCCCGATGAAGTTCTCGTAGCGGGACTTGAATGTGACGAGCGATCCGTCCTGACCAGGCTGTGCGTAGACAGTCATTGCAACTCCTTTGATGCGTCTGCTTTCACCGGATGTTCTCCGTGTGAGAATGACGCTACTGAAGGCAACGTTGCATAGGGGTTGCATCACAGCCCGTGAGCGGTCGGATCATCGGTTCCCGCCCCCTCCCGCACCCTTGCGGCAAGAAGCTCATCGACCCGCGACTCTCCCCGAAGTCAGCGCCGGAGGGCGTCAGTGCCCGAGGGATTCCAACCGCACAACGGCCGAGTTGCGCTCGGCCGCATCCGGAGGCGCCAGCCTCAGGACAGCCATGAGGATCTCGTTGTCCTCGCGGAAGTCCGGAAGTTCGGAATAGCGCCAAAGCTGCTGCCAAGTCCCGTCCTGAAGAAGGGTCTCGCGCATGAGCGCATCGACCTCCGCGCCGATCTCGCGTACGCCCGGAGCGTCCGAATCCGGCAGCACACTCCCCCGATAGAACTCCAGCGCTGTATCGATGTCGCCCCGGGACAGCGCCTGGAGAGTGCGCTCGAGGTCGGAGCCCAGTTGCCCGCGCAACCGGTAGGGACGCGCCTCGATGCTCAGATGCTCGACTCCGTCGATGGCCCTGCGCAGCCGGGTGATCTCCGCCCGCACGGTGACTTCGCTGCCGCCGACCGGCCACAGCCTTTCGACGAGTCCTGATCCGCTGATCCCGTCGGGGAATCGGTGGAGCAGAAGCAGGATCTCGGCATGACGCCGGGTCAGGGCGACTTCCGCCCGGCCGGGTGAGTGCAGGGCGGGCCCCGCACCGAGGACGGTGAGCTCTGTTCCAGCCGCCTCGGTGCCGGTGTCTCGTCCCTGTTGCGGCGTGTAGAGCTCGGACAGGCGGGCTGCGGCTGCCTTGGCCGTCGACGAGAGCAGCGGCAGCACGATCGAGGACACGGCGTCGTCTCCGCCGGTGACGTCGATGATGCCGATGACCTGCCCGGTCAGCGGATGCGTCACCGGGACGGCGCTGCAGCTCCAGGAATGGACGTCGGGAGCGAAGTGCTCGGCACGGCTGATCTGCACCGCAGTTCCCGATTGCAGGGCCAGGCCCGGCGCCGAGGTGCCCATGACTTCCTCCGACCAGTCGGCTCCGGGGACGAAGCCCATGGTCTCAGCCCGATTGCGCACGCTCCGCTCGCCTTCGATCCACAGCAGACGGCCCTGCTCATCACCGAGCGCGGCCAGCAGGCCCGAGTCTTTCGCAGGTTCGAGCAGATGCGATCGCAGCAGAGGCATGATCGCGTGAAAAGGATGGCGACGTCTCACCTCGGTCAGCTGATCTGCTTCATACGCCACGTGCACCCTTGCACCCGCGGGATCACGCAGCCGGTCGAGCGATCGATGCCACGATTCGAGCACTGAGGTGCGCACACCGCGAAGATGACCATGCAGCCGGGACTCATCGCTCGGTCGGCCGGGTATCAGCGGCTCCAGGCGCTCATGGGCCCGACGCACGGTGCGCTGATACGCGTCTTCGAGCAGAAGCGTCGAATCCATGCGGACGATCCACCTCCATCGGCGGTTATCGGAAGAGAGCCTCGAATGCTCATAATCTAACCGCGAACCTGTATTCGGGCAAGACCGCACCCACCCACCGAGACTCCCCCCTTGCTACCTGACGGCGGCCCAGCAACCTCGCGCGAGGTTGCTGGGCCGGCGGCAGGTAGCAAGGGGGGAGGGAAAGGGAATGTGCGGGAAACGAAAACTCGCTTCCCGCCCCTCAAGCGCGCTGATCAGACGATCAGAGGCGCAGGCCCGAGTGATCGACCGGAACGGCGGGGCCGTTCGAGGTCGTGATCGTAGCCTTGCTGATGTAGCGGCCCTTCGAGGAGGACGGCTTCAGTCGCAGGATCTCGTCGACCGCGGCATCGAAGTTCGCCTGCAGTGCTTCCTCGGAGAAGGAGACCTTTCCGATGATGAAGTGCAGGTTCGAGTGCTTGTCGACGCGGAATTCGATCTTTCCGCCCTTGATGTCGGTCACGGCCTTCGCGACATCCATGGTCACGGTTCCGGTCTTCGGGTTCGGCATCAGGCCACGGGGACCCAGCACCTTACCGAGACGACCGACCTTGCCCATCATGTCAGGGGTCGCAACAGCGGCATCGAAGTCGGTGAACCCTCCGGCCACCTTCTCCAGCAGGTCATCGGAGCCGACGAAGTCAGCACCTGCTTCACGGGCAGCTTCTGCACGGTCGCCGGCAGCGAACACCAGGACCCGGGCGGTCTTACCGGTACCATGCGGAAGGTTGACGGTGCCGCGCACCATCTGATCCGCCTTGCGGGGGTCAACCCCGAGGCGGAGGGCGACCTCGACCGTAGCGTCGTACTTCGCCACGGTGGTCTCTTTAGCCAGGGCGATTGCCTGAGCCGGTTCGTAGTTCACATCTGCGGCGATCTTCTCAGCCGCGGCCTGATAGGCCTTTGAACGCTTTGCCATCTGCTTTGCTCCTTGCAGTCGTGGTGTGGGCTGCGCAGGCCCTGCCACTGTGTGAGGTGAGGTCTTCAGACCTCGATGTCGGTGGTGACGCCCATGGAACGCGCGGTTCCGGCAACGATGCGGTCGGCCTGTTCCAGGGTGTTGGCGTTCAGGTCGGGCATCTTCGTGGTGGCGATCTCACGCACCTGGTCGGCGCTCAGGTGAGCAACCTTGACGGTGTGCGGAGTGGCCGAACCCGACTTGACTCCAGCGGCCTTCTTGATGAGTTCAGCGGCCGGCGGGGTCTTGAGAACGAAGGTGAACGAACGGTCTTCGAACACGGTGATCTCGACGGGAACGATGTTTCCACGCTGGGATTCTGTGGCGGCGTTGTAGGCCTTGCAGAATTCCATGATGTTGACGCCGTGCTGGGCAAGCGCCGGACCGATCGGAGGAGCCGGGTTAGCGGCACCTGCCTGAATCTGGAGCTTGACGAGGCCGGCTACCTTTTTCTTGGGAGGCATGTACGGTCCTTAATCTTGAAGTTTCGATGTGCCAGACATATACAGCACATCGTTCGACGGCGACCATCCGATAAGGGCCGCAATCAAACCACACCAGTATTCCATGCGGGCAGTCCCGGGAGCAAATGCCCGTGAGGCGGATCACCGCACGCCACCATCGCCGAGGCGGCCGCCCCCTCCCCCGCGGACACGACCGCTGCATCAGCGCCCCCGGAGACGACGCAGGGGCCCGGAATCATCCGGGCCCCTGCGTCGGCGATCGCCGCCGCTGCGCGGCTGCACGATCGGCTCAGAAGTGCAATGTCACAGCTTCGCGACCTGGTCGAAGCCGAGCTCGACGGGGACGTCGCGTTCGAAGATCGACAGCAGCACGGTGAGCTTCTGCGATTCGGGACGGATCTCCTGGATCGTGGCGGGGTGGCCCTCGAAGGAGCCTTCCTTGACGAGCACGGACTCGCCGACCTCGAACTCCACCTCGGTGATCGGGGCGGACTTCGCAGCGGCTTCGGCGGCCGGACCTTCAGCGGCGGCGGCTTCGGCCTGGCGCTCTTCGAAGACCGGGGCGAGCATCGAGAAGACCTCGTCGATCGACAGCGGGGTCGGGTCGTAGGCGTTGCCGACGAATCCGGTCACACCCGGGGTATGGCGCACGGCGCCCCACGACTCGTCGGTCAGCTCCATACGGACGAGCACATAGCCGGGAATGCGCACGCGGCGAACCTGCTTGCGCTGTCCGTTCTTGATCTCGACGACGTCTTCCATCGGCACCTGCGATTCGAAGATGTACTCTTCGAGGTTGAGGCTGATGGTGCGGTTCTCGAGGTTCTGCTTCACGCGGTTCTCGTAGCCGGCGTAGGAGTGGATGACGTACCAGTCACCTTCCTGCATGCGCAGCTCGGCCTTGAACTCCTCGGCAGGATCGACTTCGTCGGCAGCGGCTTCGGCAGCATCGCTGTCTTCGGAGGATTCGGCCTGGTCGGCCTCGGCGGTCTGCTCGTCGTCAGCAGTTTCGACGTCCGCGTCATCGGCGGCGACAGCCTCGACGTCCGAAGCTTCGGTTTCGGGCACCACAGCGGCACCCGACTCTTCGGGAGTGACGTCCTGGGTCTCAGGGGTCTCCTGCTCAGGTGAGTTGGTATCCGACACCGATCAATTCCTCGCTTCGCGTGTTGTGATTCCCGGATGGGAGTGAAGGTTCAGCATAAGGTGCGTCGCTGCGAACAGCGAGTCACCACAAAGGCCACAGCGGTGTTCCGCCGAAGACGAATCCGACGAGCTTGCCGAACACCAGGTCGAGGACCGTGACGAGGAGCATCATGAACAGAATGAACCCCAGGACGACCAACGTGTAGTTGACCAGCTGTTTCCGTGTCGGGGTGACGACCTTCTTGAGTTCGGCCACGACCTCGCGGAAGAACTGCAGGATTCGTCCGAAGAACCCGAGCTTCTTAGGACCGGAGGCACTGCTGGGTGCGCTGCCAGTCTTCTTTGCCGGTGTGTCGCTCACACATCCTCACTCGGTCGGTTTCGTTGGGGCTTCACAATTGTTCATGCCGGTCGAGGACGGCGCCTGGCCGATGAGACTTCGGCAGAGTCAACTGCGCAGGGGTGACAGGACTCGAACCTGCAACCTACGGTTTTGGAGACCGTTGCGCTACCAATTGCGCCACACCCCTTCGGCCGGACGATGAGTTCCGTGCGGATCTCTGTGGTGTCCGACCACGAGAAACGAGCATACCGTGCCCGACCGCCGTTCGTCGAACCGAGCATCCGGATGGTTCCTCAGGCGTGCCGGCACCCGCTCATTCACCCGGTTCCTCGGCCGGTGGCTGAGCCACGAGCGGCAGGGGTTCGGGGAAGCGCACCCACGGATCGATGCGGACTTCCTGTTTGGGGTTGACCGTGATCAGCTGCATGTCAATGGGTCGTTTGGTCCGGTTGTCCACGCGGATGATGCTCAGTTCCGCGTCCATGCGCAGCGGGCCCGGGGTGAGCGCATTCGCCAGCGCTCCGCCCGTTGTCGAGCTCACGTAGCGGACCCCCGAACCGGAGGTCTCCGGGCCCACTCGCCGGTGCCAATGTCCGCTCAGAGCGTAGTCGGCACACCCCGAACGCAGCGCCGGGGCACCGACTGCCGGGTCGTGGACGAGCATGATGTCGAAGTCGGTCGCGCACGCTTCATCACGCAGTCGCTGAGCGTATTGGTCGACGGTGAGCTCCGTTTCGAGCTGCGGTCCGGAGCCGAAGACGGTCCGACGCGGATCCGCGGCTCCGAAGAAGGTGACCCCGCCCATCTCGGCCGTCGAGTCCTCGAGCACCTTCCACCCGGTCGACTTCGCATGCCTGGTCGTCTCCACGGAGTCGTGGTTGCCCTTGACGATCATGCGCGGAAGCTTCTCAGGCAGCTCATCGTCGAGCACGTCGAGGCAGTAGTTCTCAGCCGACGTGCCGGTCATGGAGACGTCCCCGCCGTCGATATAGGCATCGGCGCCGCTCATTCCGGCGACGGCTCCGACGACGCGCGCCATACCGATATTGCAGTGGATGTCGGAGGCGAAGACGAAGGTCGTCACGCCCGCATCCTCGTCCGCCCCTGAGGCGGAGTCCCCGTCCTCTCCCCCCGGACCTCCGATTCCGGCGGGCGGGACCATGCCCCTGTCCGTCCAGTTGCCCGAGATCGGCCGCTGATCCCATTCGGCGCGCAGGGTCGTGAGCACCTTGTCGTAGAACGCATCGTTGTCGTCGGCGAAGTCCTGCACCGCGGTGACCGCGGTGTCGATGATCCCGCCGAGGCGGCCCGTGACCTGAGATCCGGCCAAGGGCGTGCCGTCGAAAGCCGGGTCCGCCGAGATCGGCTTCGGCCGATTGAACACGACGGTGCCGAGACCGGCGAGGACGAGGACGACGACCAGGCCGATGCCGAGGAGCTCCTTGCCGACGAAGGCGCGCGAGATGGCCTCTACGCGCCGCGGGCCGAGGAAGGCGGCGAGACCGACGAGCCCGCCGGTGATCACACAGACCGCCAGAGCCCAGCGGATGAGGATCGCTTGGCTGAGTCCGTGGACGATCTGGTCGACCTGGGCCTGCGGGGCGGAGAAGAGCGAGGCGTAGGAGGCCACGTCACCGCCGAGGGCGTCGACCGTTCCTCCACCGGGATCGTCGACCGCGTCGGGGTCTGCGGCGGGTCGCTGCTCATCACTGGCATCACCGGAGACCGGGATCTCGCCGATGGAGACCCGCAGCCCGAGGCCGAGCGGGATGTAGTCCTCGGCCGGGACGAGCAGCTTCCCCAGAGGACCGAAGTCGACGGTCAGCCGGGAGTCCGCGGTGACCTGGTACTGCGCTTCGTGGGGACCGAAGGTGAGATCGGCCCGCGAGGTGAACAGCGCCCACGGCAGGGTCAGGAGACCGACCGCGGCCAGGGTGATGATGAGAGTGATGGTTCTGCGACGTGAAGACACGTCCACCAGTCTAAAGAAGGTGCTGGCTGCCCACGGCTGGTCTCAGCGGTCCAGCGAACAGCCGATGAATGTCGGCTCCGGTTCGAGCGTGATGCCGAAGGCGTCCGCGACTCCGTCGACGACGGTGCGGGCGAGATCGATCACATCGGCCGTCCTCGCGTGTCCTCGATTCGTCAGCGCCAGGGTGTGCTTGTTCGACAAGGCGGCGTGTCCGTCACCGATGCTGAAGCCCTTGGCGAACCCGGCGTGTTCGATCAGCCAGGCCGCCGAGGTCTTCGTCTTCCCTTCGATCTTCGCCCCGCTGAGCGGATCGGTCACCGGGTAGCGCGGGGCTTCCGCCGGCAGGATCTCGGGGTCGTCGACGATCGGGTTGGTGAAGAAGGAGCCGGCCGACCAGGAATCGTGATCGTCCCCGTCGAGGACCATGCCTTTCGACCGACGCAGCGCGATGACGCTGTCGCGCACGAGGGCCGCCGCAACGCGGGTGCCGATCTCGACGTCGAGTGCGGACGCGAGTTGGGCGTAGCGCACGGGCAGGGAGAGTTCGCTGTGCTGGAGATCGAAGGTCACCGACAGCACGACGAACTGGGGGGTTCCGACCGCGGCCTGCGCGCGTTTGAGCGCCGAGGTGCGATAGCCGAATTCGAGTTCGACGGCGCTGAGACGACGGATCTGCCCGGCCACACGGTCGAAGACCTCGACGGAGGTGATGAGCTCACCGACCTCGGTGCCGTAGGCCCCGACGTTCTGGATCGGGGTCGCCCCGACCGAGCCGGGGATGCCGGAGAGCGCTTCGAGCCCGGACAGACCGAGGTCGAGGGCGTGGGCGACGAATGCATCCCAGTCCTCCCCCGCCTCGGCAGTGACCTGTGTATCGGTGCTCGTGGTCTCGGTCGTCGTCACCCCGGTGGTGCGCACGACGCACACGGCACCGTCGAACCCGTCATCGGAGATGAGCAGGTTCGACCCGCCCCCGATGAAGAGGACGTCGGAACGGTCGTCGCCGGTCAGCTCCAGCGGGTGGGCGTGACAGAAGTCGAGCAGCTCCTCGCGGGTCTCCGCGATGGTCACATGCTCGGCCGGACCGCCGAGGCGGAAGGTGGTGAATGTCGAGAGATCCTCATTCACGGCTTCGGTCACCGGGAGATCCGAACCTGGGTGCGGCTGAGGACATCGGCTTCGCCGGACTTCACGGCGATGTCGATGCGGGCGGTGCCGACGGCGGCGTCGACCGCTCCGACGGTGGCGGTCATCTTCAGCGCGGTCGTCGGGGTCGCCGGCGATCCGGTCTCGGCGTCGGGGACGGGCACCGGAGCGGAGAAGCGCGTCCGGTAGTCCACGATCGCACCGGGGTCGCCGAGCCATTCGACGAGAGGGGCGATGACGACGGCCATGGAGAGCATGCCGTGGGCGATGACTCCGTCAAGTCCGACCTCGCGGGCGAAGCGTTCGTTCCAGTGGATCGGGTTGTGGTCGCCCGAGGCCGCGGCGTAGTCGATGAGCGTGGCCCGAGACAGTGGGATCTCGGACTCCACGACAGTGTCTCCGATGGTCAGCGCGGAGAAGTCGATGGGATTCATTCTCCGTCTCCTCTCACGACAATGGTCGAGGTCACGGTGACGACGGGCTGTTCGGCGGCGTCGGTGATCTCGGTGCGGGTGGTGATCATGGCGTTGTCGCCCGCGGAACGGACACCGTCGACATGGGTGACGGCGGAGAGCACGTCGCCGGCGACGATGGGGCGGGTGAAGGAGAATTGCTCGGAGCCGTGGACGACCTTCGAAAAGTCGATGCCCGAATCGGGATCGGAGATGTAGGCCGCCTCGGACTTCTGCGCGATGATCACGGCGAAGGTCGTCGGAGCGACGACGTCGCGGTAGCCCAGTGAGGTGGCCGCCTCGGTGTCGAAATGGTATTCGGCCTTGGCCCCGGTGGCGAGCGCGAATTCCGCGACCGCCTCCCGCGAGACTTCATAGGGCTGCGGCAGGGAGAACGAGGCCCCCTGCTTCTCGGTATTCACCGGCATATGCGCTCTCTCTTCCACTGTGGTCAGTATCGACACCAGCCTAAGGCACAGGCCTGCCGCGACGCTCATCGGCGAACATTCGGCCGCTCGTTCGCGTCCGATTCACACAATTGCCGCACCATCGGGCCCAGGACTACGAAACTGGTATATGTTATCCACATCACGTTTGCTAAGGAGTAGTGCGATGACCGACGAATCCCCCAGCGCAGGCCCAGCGATCCCTGAGTCGCAGAAAGCGAATTCCGGTGCCCGAGTCAAGGACGCAGTCGCCGTTCCCTCTCCGCATGCTCCCGGACCAGGCTCTCCAGCGGCCGCCGGACCGGCCGCCGCGACGCCTGCTGCACCCCCTGCAGTCGCTGCCGTCGCGAGCTCTGAGCCGACCGTGCACGAGGACGCCGAGCCGCAGGTCGAGGTCGCAGTCGCCACCGACGCCGCCTACACAGGCAAAGAAGCCGACCGCGTCCAGATCCGCCGCCCGCTGCGCAACGTCTCCGAAGTGCGTCACTTCTTCCGGACGAATCAGACTCCGATCTACTTTGTCGGGGCCACCCCGTTCAACCTCCTCGGTCTCGACCGGTGGGTGCGCAACTTCTCCTACATCACGTACTACGACGGGTGGGACGGCGCGCACCCGCGGGTGTTCTCCCCCCGCTACAAGCCCTATGTCGAGTTCGACTCGGGTGAGGCGATCAACAACTGGCTGCTGCTCAATGCCGAAGTGCGCGCGCATATGACGCGCAGCGTTCCCCACGGGGAGCGGGTGAAGGTGGCGATGGTCTTCTTCGATGAGGAGACCGAACGGATCTGCCGCGAGCTCGGCTACGATCTCATCCTGCCGTCGGCGGCTCTGCGCAATCAGCTCGATTCGAAGATCGAGACGACGAAGCTCGGCAACGAGGCCGGCGCCTTCTCCGTCCCCAACGTGCTGACCACAGCTGAGGCGTACGAAGAGCTCAACAAGCGGGCCGCCGAGGAGGGGCTGGGCACCGACCTGGTCGTACAGACTCCCTACGGCGATTCGGGGAAGACGACGTTCTTCATCTCCGGACCCGCTGACTGGGAGAAGCATAAGGACGACATCATCGGCGAGCAGCTCAAGGTGATGAAGCGGATCAACAACACTCCGGTCGCCGTCGAGGCGGTCATCACCTCCAGCGGTGTCGTCGTCGGTCCGTATCTGACTGAGCTCGCCGGTTTCGCCGAACTCACTCCCTACAAGGGAGGATGGTGCGGCAACGAGATGAAGCCCGACGTCCTCACCGCCCAACAGCGGGCCCAGACCCGCGACCTCGTTCGGCGAATGGGTGAGGGTCTGCGCAAACGCGGCTATCGCGGGTTCTTCGAAGTCGATGTCCTCGTCGATCTCGACAGCGACGTCTGCTACCTCGGTGAGCTCAATCCGCGTATCTCCGGCGCCTCGGCGATCACGAACGTCACCGCCGGTGCCTACGCCGATGTGCCGCTGTTCCTGTTCCACCTGCTCGAGTACCTCGATGTCGAATTCGACCTCGACGTCAACGAGATCAACGAACGGTGGGAGGAGCTCTCCGGTGCGGACGAGTGGAGCCAGATGATCATCAAGGAGACGGCTCCGATCACCGAATACATCACGCATTCGCCGCTGACCGGTCAGTACTACCTCGACCAGTACGGGACGCTGACCTATAAGCGGGCGGCCTTGGACTGGCATCCGCTGCAGAACGGCAACGAAGTGTTCTTCCTGCGCATCTTCGGCGCCGGCGACTACCGGTGGAAAGGCGCCGACCTCGGAGTGCTGGTGACGAAGAACCCGCTGCAGACCAATGTGGGCGGACCCGATTCGCTGAGCATCAGGGCCAAGCACTTCATCGATTCGATCCGCGCCATGTATGCCGGCGTCCCGGTCGCCGCGGAGGACCCGGCACCGGCCCTCGGCGGGCCCGGTGCGAAGGGCGACTGAGCGGCGGATCCCCGGTGGTAGCCTCGTCACAGTTGATGCGGCGGGGTTCCTGCCTGCCCTGGATGCGCAACATTCCGAACCGACCGAAAGGTGCACCGTGACCGAACCGTCACCGGACAACGCCACACCCACCCCCTCCTCGGCGGGGGTCGGCACTCCGCCCATCGCCGATCCGTCCGTCGATGTCGCGGCCGCCGCCGGCGGTGATCCCGCTGCGGTCGCGCCGCCGCTGGGCCTGGACCCTTCCGCGGGCGTCGATCGGGACAACTGGCAGGAACCCGGCAATGTTCGGTGGTCATTCCAGAACGTGAAAGAGGTTCTGCCCACGACGCCGATCTCGCGCGGGACCGGGCCGGTGGCCGAACTCCCGGCCGACCTGCAGGACCTCGGTGAGGTCGAGATACCGGCGACCGAGCACTCCGATGCGCGCAGCGTCCGCAGCGTCATCGAAGCTTCGGATACGGACGCGTGGCTGCTCATGCACAACGGGACAGTGCTCGCCGAGGAGTACTTCGGCGGGATGACGCCGGGCACCGAACATCTGCTCATGTCGGTATCGAAGTCGCTGGTCGGAACGGTCGCCGGCGTGCTCGTCGGCTCCGGCGACCTCGACCCGAACCGCCTGGTCACCGACTACGTTCCCGAACTCGCGAAGTCCGGCTATGCCGGAGCCACGGTGCGCCACATCCTCGATATGCGTTCGGGCATCCGGTTCTCCGAGGACTACCTCGATCCGAAGTCCGAGGTCAGACAGATCGAGGAGTCGATCGGCTGGACCGAGGCCAAGCGCGAGAACCCGGGCATCGGAATGTACGAGTTCCTCACCACCTTAGAGGCGAAGTCCGAACACGGCGGCGTTTTCGAATACCGCTCGTGTGAGACCGATGTGCTCGGCTGGGTGTGCGAGAAGATTGCCGGAGAGAGCATGCAGTCGCTGATGTCGCGGGTGCTGTGGTCGCACATCGGCGCGGAGCAGGATGCGCTCATCGCCACCGACCAATACGGCGTCGGAATGTTCGACGGCGGCATCAACACCACTCTGCGCGACCTCGCTCGATTCGGTCACGTCTACGCCAATCGCGGCCAATCGCTGACCGGCCAGCAGGTCGCACCGACGACGTGGATCGGCGACACCCTGACGACCTCGGCGGAGGTGCGGCGGGCCTTTGCCGAAGGACCCGGCGACAATCGGATGCCCGGCGGGGCCTATCACAATCAGTTCTGGTTCCCGTTCCCCGATTCCCACGCGTTCCTGGCCCTGGGCATCCACGGCCAGATGATCTACATGAACCCAGGGGCGAACATCGTCGGCGTCAAGTTCTCCAGCTGGGGGCTGCCGCAGGATGCGACGAAGCTGTTCCCCACGATCCGCGCCTTCGAGGCCATGGCGAAGGCCGTCAACACGACCGCCCCGGCAGTCGGGTAACGACCGACACCGAGTCGCCCCGAGCCGGTGGGCTCTTCTCCTCCACGTACCGAACCATCAGTCACCATCAGCGGCACACCACCTCGGTGCAACGGTGCAGTGCGACGCTGACGGTGACTGATGCTTGCCGCACAACCGGTCGGCCTGTCTCGTCGGCCGCGTTCCGGCACTTCCGCAGGTTCCGTGTGTCCGAATCGGCACAGCTGTCGCCGGATCCGCACACTCAGCCGCATCGGCAGGCTGACGGCCATGGCAGAATCATTCACGTATTGACAACTTCTGTGATCGCAGTTCGTGCGAAGGAGAGAGACCATGACACCAACTCGTCGGACTTATCTGATGCCCCGCCTGCTGACCGCGGCCGCAGGAACTGCCCTCGCCCTGTCCCTGGCCGCCTGCGGCGGGTCCGGTGCCGACAAGCCGGCCGAAGACACACAGTCCGAAGCCGCCGAGTCCCCCGAAGGCGGATTCGGCGGAGGGTCAGTCGAGACGACACCGGCGGAATCGCCGGGTTCCGAACCCGCCGAGGCGGAGCCGACCGACACCGAATCGACCGATCCGTTCGCCGACGCTGCGAAGACGACGAACTGGGCCAGTGACGACGGTATGAAGATCGACAAGGACGGCAACGGCACCGTTCCCGCTTCGTCGATCGAAGCCGACCTCGTCGATCTGTTCGAGAACAAGCTCGAGCTGAAGCTCAAAGAAGCCAAGTGCGACTCCGATATGGAGCTCCGAGAGTGGTACGGATTCAAGTCCTGCCAGGTCACCGTCAAGGACAAAGAGGCTTACAAGGGCGAGCGGAAGTACTTCGGGACGGTGAAGATCGTCGACCACAAAGGTCAGATGATCAAGTACGAACTCATGTTCCCCGGCATCGACAAGGAAGACTTCGACTTCAAGGACTGACTCGGTCAGATTCCAGCAGGCACCACCCCGACGCAACCCCGTCCCCGTCACTCGGCGGGGATGGGGTCTCTGTGCCGCGGCTGCGCATCGACCTTCCCGCCGCGGTTGGCACCGAGTAGCATGAAGTGCCAGGCCGCAGGCACGCCTCCAGACAGGCAGACACGGACGCGGCCGGGAAGGATCCCTCATGACTGAACACCGTCCCCCATTGCCGCCGTTCGATCGGGACTCCGCCGCGCAGAAGGTCCAGGGCGCCGAGGATGCGTGGAATACTCGCAATCCGCGGACAGTCGCCTCGGCCTACACCGTGGATTCGGTGTGGCGCAATCGCGATGAGTTCATCACCGGCCGCGATGAGATCCTTGCGTTCCTCACCCGCAAATGGGACCGCGAACTCGACTACGCGCTGCGCAAGAATCTGTGGGCATTCGATGACAACCGCATTGCCGTCCGCTTCCAATACGAATGGCACGATGCCGGCGGTCGGTGGTGGCGCAGCTATGGAAACGAGTTGTGGGAGTTCGATGCTCAGGGGCTGATGGCACGCCGTGAAGCAAGCATCAATGATGTCGCCATCGCCGAGGCGGACCGCTGGATCCGTGGGCCCCGACCGGCCGAGGATCGCGGAAGGGAATTCGACCTCCGGTAAGACATTCGTGTGCTCAATCGCCGCGTTGGGCGGTGGCGGAGGCATCCCACCAGTCGAGGATCCGCTGGGCTTGCAGCGTCACCCATTTCGAGGGTTCGCCGACGGGTGCGTCGACATGGAACCAGACTTCCCCGCCGAGGCGGTGCTCCTGTTGCCAGCGTCCGTCCGCTCCTCGGCGAGGCCGGATCATCTCAACGGCTGCGCGCATGCGCGGATCCGGATCGGTGCCATCGGTTCGTGCTGCTTCTCGGAAGTAGTCGAGTGCCGGCAGGATCCCGTAGAACCATCGTGTGGGGCAGAACAGCGCCAGGGCACGTTCGTCGAAGGGTTCGCCGGTGCCTCGGCGGCGGAACAGGTCTCGGACGAGCAGGTATTCCTCTCCCCCGGCCCGGGCCTGAGCTACGCGTGCGCTGTCGCCGGTGGACTTCTGGTAATCGAGGAGCGCGACGAGGGCGTTGAGGGTGGAATGGAAGGAGGACACCTTCGCACCGTCGACCCATTCGCAGTTCCACCCGCCGTCATCGAGCTGGTGGTCGAGGAACCAGTCGACGAGCCCGTCGACATCGGCACCCAGCCAGAGGCCGTTCGACAGTGTCCACGCATTGATGCACACATCGACTTCGCCGCCCCAGTAGGGCAGGTTCTCGTATTCCCACCGAACGGGCGCCAGTTTCTCTGCGGTCCCTGCCAGCACCGACGCAGCCACTCCCCACTCGCGCAGGTCCTTGAGCGCCCAAGTCGTCGCCGTCCACGGCTGTGAACGCTCAGTGTCGAAATCGAAGCCGGCGGGGAAATATGCTCCGCCGGCCCATTGACCATCCGGGTCCTGCCTGGCGAGCAGCTCGGCACCGAATCCGACGTGCGCGACTTCGGCTCTGCTTGACTGCCAGGTCGAGTCCTCAGCACCGAGGAGGTCACGTTCGACCTGCCAGCGCAAGGACGGGTCGGAATCGAGCAGCCAGTCGGACAGTTGTGCGTTGATCATCGTTGATCTCCCGCTTCGGTCGAACAGTCTCTATGAGAGTAGGTGACGAACCGTCCGATGACCATACCCGCCGCCGAATTGCGGTCGAACGGACATCCGTCGCGCTCGGACCGGCCCTGAGCATACGAGAAGACCCCCACGCCGGGACCTTATCCCTGGTGAGGGGCTTGATCGGTAGCGGGAGAGGCCCCTGTTTGCACCCACAACATGCCCGTGCCGGCCGCATTATCGGTCTGCTCGAGGGCGTTGGTTTCAATGCTGTTGACGTGATCACCTATCGTCATGCCGTCCGGTGTGCGGTCGATCGCGTGGTAAGTCATGGCGAGTTCGATGGAGGCGTTGCGGATGCGGCGGCGTTGCTTCTCGCCTTCTTGGTATCTGACGTATTCGACGTTCATTTGCCACCCCCTGCGAGGTTGCTGAGGATCCGTGGGATCTCGGTGGTCGCGGTCTGCATCTGTTCGGGTGTGGCACTGATGGCGGTGAGGAGTGATGTGAGGACGGTTTCGAACTGGGCGCCCGTCTGCTCGGCGATACGCACTTGGCGTTCGTCCACGCCGGCCTTGAGTGTTTCGCCGGCGTACTTCGCGAGCTGGTCCTGCGCTTTGTGCAACAGCGTGTAGACGATGTGTTGGCGGGCTTCCTCGGTGCGTTCGAACTGTTCCCCGAACTCCGGGTTGTCCTTGCCGACGACCTTGGTTTCACCCCACCAGAGGTCGCCGTCGGTTTCGAGGAGCTCCACCTGGTGTCGCAACCACTCCACTTCGCCGGCTTTGGATGCGACGAGGTCCAGCAGTGCCTGTGCGGGGTCGAGGTTCTCGTGAGGTGTGCCGAGACGACGGGCGACGCGGGTGAGTTTCTCCTGCTCGGGGTTGCGGGTAGCTGCGGTACGGGCTTTCTTCGATCCCCCGCCGTGGCGTAGGCATACGCGGAGGCCGCGGACGGGGTCGTTTTTGCACTGGTCGCCGCGTTTCTTGCTGGTGGCTTGGCATTTCTCCGGATCCCAACCGGACTTGTCGACCATCAGAGTCCGCTCACTTCGGTGGTGACGTACACGGTCGCGTCGTTGGGTACCGAGTGCAGGTGGTCGCCGATGCGGAGGGTACTCGTGTCGGTGGCGGTTTCGAGGGTGATGGAGTGGAGTGTGCCGCTACGGCACCGGCCGAGGGCTGCGAGGGTCGGCAGGGTGACGGTCTTACCGATGTGCTCGGCGGTCAAGTGTCGGATGATCATGCCCGTAGCTTGTGACCGGACACGGAAGAGTTGCCAGCGACGACACGCGAGGTTCTGGGCGCAAGTTGAGGAACGAAAACAGCCCCCCGTCCATTCAGGCTCAGGGGCTGTTTACTTCAACTACCAACAAATGGCGGATACGCGCCGAGGCTCGATCGAAGTCTGATGCCTCGCAATGTCATTCAACGATGAAGTTGCTCAGGCCAGCGATCCTTAGGATGAACGGTGCGATCGACATCAGAACCAGGACCGATGAGACCACCCAAAGCCACACCATCTTTGCCTTATGCGAGCGGACGCTCGTGCCTAAAGCAAACAAAGGGCTAAGCAAGGGCAGACCGTAGAAGATCGGTGTCAACACAAATGCGAGTGCGAGGAAGCCGATGAACTTCCATTCCGTCTTTGAGAGGAATCGCTCACGCTGATCGGTCGCCATATCTTGCACCTGCATCCGTTTAGTCGTGACTGCGTTGATGATTGATTCAATATTAGCCGCCAACCTGCCAGGTTTTAACCGCCCCTGACTTGGACGTGCGGTAGTGAAGGCCCACGCCGAGAGTGATCGGACTTCCCTTCACGAAGAGCGAAGCGTCGAACCGGTAGTACGAATCAGCGTAGGTGCCAGCCTTGGGTTTGGTGCACCGGGTGGGCTTGACAGACCAGCCAACCTGCCACGATCCTTCGGAGTGGCAAGTGTGATACCCGGTCTTACCCTTGTACTTCTTGACCCAAGCTTTCGAACCATTCCAGTAGGTTCTGCCTGCATGCTTCTCATAGTTGGAGCCGCCCCAGTAGGCGTGCTTCCACTTCTTGCTCTTTATCTTCCCTGCTTTTGCGGCCTCGACGACCTGAACTGTTTCCTGCTTGCCCATGTCTTCGGTGGCAGCGAACGCCTTGGCCTCTGCAATATCGACCGTTTCTGTAGCGCCTTCTTCGACGGTGACCTTGCCTTCGCAGAGCTCGAGGTCTTTGGCTTCAGCCGATTGGCCAACCTTCTCGTAGGCTTCCTCGACTTGTTTCACACAGGACTCGTCGACGAAGTTGGTGGTCGACACTTTGTGCAGCCCAGCGGGGGTGCTTGCCTGCGCAGGGACTACGGTTCCCAGCAGTAGAGCTGCAGAGCTGAGTATCGAAGCGACTACTGTGACGCTTCTTGTGGTTGCGGTCATTCGCACATCCTTTCTTGATGTAACCGCAACTATATGTATCGCCATAGCTTCCCCACATCGCACGTAAGTATGAGATTTAGCCAAAACTTTCCGACTGAGCTGGCGGATACGGACACCGCATACAGTTACGCCCTGGCCGTTGTCGATCGGGTCAGACGCTTGCGGGCGGAACGGTTCGCGATCGAACGCCGGCAAGACCGGTGGAAGACGTTCATGCAGTAGCTCGCCAGCCTCACGCACGATGTAGTTTTCAGGGATCGGATCGGCAGATGGTGCAACCCAAGTTCAATCCCGCGATTCAGCAGATCCTCAATGTCGCCAGCTTCTTGCCGCGAGAGTCGACGCTCGAGACGCAACTCAAGACGCTTAACCAGGCGCTTTCACCAGACCTCAAGATCAACTATGCACGATTCGGCATATCGCCAGCACTACATGCGCAACTCCAGTCGAAACTGGTCGCCTCTACCTACATTCCTTCATTCACTCATATCGCCAAGATCAACTCGGCTGTTGCCCGCTACGGAGTGTCCGATTCAATAACTGAGCAAATGTTCGCCCACGTGCTGGCTGGCGTGAGATCGGGCGAGCTGGACATCGACGAAAATGAGTTCGACTACTCCGAGGTCGCCCCCGAAATCGAGGACGCCATTGAAACAGTGGCCGAGTCCGACGATGCAGGAGAAGGCACTGTCGAGCAGAAGAGGAAAGCGGCACGGCTCGCGGTGACCTTCACTCTGCAGTGGCTGCTCTGCGCTCTGTACATCGCCATTCCGGAGCTGAAGAACATTGTGGAGACCGCCAGGACCTCGAAAGACCACGCTGAAAGCATCTGAGAGTTTCTGGCGAAGTGGGGTGTCATGATTTGAGTAGACAGCAGAACCCGATGAAAGGAAACTGCTGCACATGACTACCAACCAATCCCCGCGGCGGCCCCGCAGAGAGTTCACCTCGGAGTTCAAGGCCGACGCCGTCGCG
>NZ_JBNBZD010000020.1:0-72244 GCF_049804075.1 Brevibacterium sp. FAM 24630 | reverse complement strand
GAGGCTCTGGGAGGCTCAATGTGGAAGAGACCGGTGAGAGACCGGGACACTACCTCCTGCCCACTCATCGTGCCCAAGCTCAAATTCGAGTGGGCCACCGGACATCAAGCAGATCGGTGGATCAAGGTTTAGAGATCACGGCGGGGCGGACTCTCATGCGACCCGCAGGGAGCAGGCGACGAGCCTCTGCGCGTGGTGGGAAGCGTGACGCCGCCGGAGACGAGGCGGGGCGGCGTGTGGTGGGAAGCGTGACGCCGAGGCGGGGCGGCGCGTGGTGGGAAGCGTGACGTTGCCGGAGACGATCGTGCCGAGATCGTTGGGCATTCTGCAGTCGACACCACTAGGGTAGTAGGGAACGAAGAGTGTCTGAGTGGAGAACGGTGCCGAACGTGTCGAACAACCCCGAATATCGCCCGAGCGACCCACCTCAGGTCGGCTCGCAGCAGGTCAACAACAACTACGGATCCCAGCCACAGTACGGTTCGGGGCAGGGCCAACAGTATGGCTCGGGTGCTGGGCAGTACGGCTCGGGTCCCGGGGCCGAACAGTACGGTTCCGGCGCGGGGCAGTACTCGCAGGGTCAGCAATACGGCCAGGGCGGCTACAGCCAGGGTGGTTACAGCCAAGGCGGAAGCTACGTCCAGGGTGGTTACAGCCAGGGCGGAAGTTACGGCCAGAGCGGCTACAGCCAGGACGGTTACAGCCAGTTCGGTGCCAACGGTGCGTACGGGCAGGCGGCCGGATACAACCAGCCCGATGCCTACAGCCAACAGGGTTCCTACGGTTCGTACAGTCAGCCCGGCTCATACGGCTACGGCCAACAGGGTTCCTACAGCCAGCCGATGACCTACGGCGCCCAGCCGATGATCGTGCGTCCCGTGCCGAACAAGATGGCCGTGTGGTCGATGTGGATGGGCATCGTCGGACTCGGCGGCGGCTTCGTCTGCGGCCTGCTGTCCATGGTGCCTGTCATCGGCATCCTGTTCAGCATCGTCGCGATGTTCCTGTGGATCGCCCCGCTGCTGGCAGTGATCTTCGGCCATATCGGACTCGGGCAGATCAAACGCACCGGCGAAGACGGCCGTGGGCAGGGCATTGCCGGCCTCATCATGGGCTACGTCAGCATCGCGCTCGGTCTGCTGGGTCTCATCATTGTGATCGGATTCTTCGGACTCGGCTTCATGGCCATGCTCGGCAGCGGGTACTGAGCCGCCTCAGCGGAGGTGGGTGCTGCCTTGTCACGGGTGGTGCAGGACTGGAACACGATTCGCCGTTGAGGGCACCCACGCCCCGATAGCGTTGACATCAGTCATCGAGAACCGGATCGCACGGTGTCTCGAACACCCGCCACAGCCATCGGAGAGCAACTGACATGGATACCCGCGTACTGCCCATCGGGTGCACTTACACCGGATCGAACCGTGCGCCGGCGACCCCTGCAGCGCGGGCCCAGATGCACACTCCTGCAGCGCGGGCCCAGGTGGCGGCTCCGGCGGCTCACACGCCAGCTCCTGTGCACGGCCCTGTCTCCGTACCCACTCCGGCACCCGGAATCGGGCCCGTCACCTACGGCAACGCGGCACCGGTCGCCAGCTACGGCAATGCGGCACCGGTCGTCGTCTACCGGCAGGTCGCGCCGACGAACTCCTCGGCGATCGTCGCGTTGGTGCTCTCCGTCATCTCGTTCATCTCATCGGCCTTCTTCCTCGGTTTCATCGGCATCATCTTCGGCCACATCGCCCGCAGGCAGATCAAACGCCGAGGCGAACGAGGCAACGGGATGGCCGTGGCCGGACTGTGGGTGGGCTACCTGAGCGTGATCTTCTGGATCGTGTTCTGGTTGGTGTACCTGGGCATCATTGCGCTAGTCATGGGATTCGCCATCGCTGCCGAGACCGGAACGATCAGCTGAGGCTCGTGCCTCGGGCGCGCCACGAGTGTTTGACCCCGCCCGGGCATACGACGACAGACAACGACAGACGACGGCCCACGACAGACGACGACAGACGACGACTTTCGAAACCACAACTGTGACAGACCTGTAACCGCGCCGCCTTTTGCCCGAAACGACGACTCTGTACCGTTGAAGGCAGACGCAAGGAGACCTCATCATGAGCAGCCAGAACAACTGGAACAATCCGGACATGTATTACCAGCAGCCCTTGTCGAACTCGGGCGGCCTCGGTGCCCAGTCATACAGCCAGAACCCCGGATATGCGGCAAACGCTCAGTATGCCGTCGGGCCGGGGTACGTCTACCAACCGCTGCCGCCGAACAATGTGCTGGCCATCATCGGCATGTGCGCCTCGATCTTCGGCGTCGTCTCCGGAGTCTTCATCGGCGGCATCGCCGGCGTCATCATGGGCCATATCGCACGCAAGCAGATCAAGGAACGCGGTGAGCGCGGCGACGGCATGGCAGTTGCCGCCCTGTGGGTCGGCTATATCGGCACGGGACTGTGGCTCCTCTTCTGGGGCGTGATCCTCCTCTTCTACTTCGGTACGTTCGCTCTGCTCTTCGCCACCGGAGCAGCCGCATCTTGACCGAAGACCCCAGCACGTCTGAGCCTCAGCTCGACCCCGACAACACCCCCGCCGAGGCACCCGACCCCGACGGCGCCCCCGCCGAGGCACCCGACCCCAACGACACCCTCGCCGAGGTGCCCGACCCCGATGACGACGACCGTTGCGTCCCAGCGAGGTCGGGTCCGGACCTCACCGGCGGGCGACTCATCCTCGTCGGGACTCCGATCGGCAACCTCGGCGATGCGAGTCCGCGGATGCGGCAGGCCATCGAAACCGCCGACGTCATCGCCGCCGAGGACACCCGCCGGTTCCTCTCTCTGGCGCAGCGTCTGCAGCTGAGCCACACGAACCGGATCATCAGCGTATTCGACCACAACGAGGGCCATCGCGCCCCCGAGCTGGTCGAGCTCATCAATGCGGGGCAGACCGTGGTGCTGCTCTCCGACGCGGGGATGCCGGCCGTGTCCGACCCCGGATATCGCGTGGTCAGAGCCTGCGCCGAGGCGGGACTGCCGATCACGTCGACGCCGGGCCCGTCCGCGGTACTGATGGCCCTGGCGGTCTCCGGGCTGCCGAGCGACCGGTTCAGCTTCGAGGGCTTCTTGCCGCGCAGATCCGGTCAGCGCAAGAGCCTGCTCGAGGAGCTCAAGGCGGAGAAGCGGACGATGGTCTTCTTCGAAAGCCCCCACCGGATCGCCGACACGATGGATGACTTCGCCGAGGTCATCGGCGAAGATCGACCCATGAGCATCAGCCGTGAACTGACGAAGACCTACGAGGAGACGCTGCGGGGGACCGTCGGTTCGCTGCGTGAACGCGCCGCAGCGGGACTGCGAGGGGAACTGACCCTCGTGCTCGCCGGTGCCACCGAAGTCGAGACGGCTCCGGAGGACCACCTCGGCGAGGTCAGCGCACTCGTCGAGTCCGGGATACGTGCGAAGGATGCGGCCGGGCAGGTGGCGAAGAAGTTCGGCCTGTCGAAGCGCGACGTCTACGAAGCCTGGCTTCACCGCGAGTGACGCGACTCGTGCGCAGCAGGGTGTGGACAACTGGCAGCCCAGTTTTGGGTGAGTAGCCCACATTTGAAGGTGGGCTATTCATCTCAAACTGGGCTATGAGCGAGGTTGAATGGTTGGTTGACGCTGTTCTCATGTGCTCCCGGGGGCGAGTGGCGCGCGTTCCCGGAGGCTGACGACGGCTCGACTCGAGCGCTGACGCTTGTTGACGGACTCCGTGCTGAGACGTTGTCGCTGTGTGGACGCCGGAGCTGACTCCACAGCAACTGAATTGAGTATTGCTGTATCAGAACGTGGTTCGGCAGTGTGCCGGCATGAAGAACAACGTCGTGCATTTCAAGGATCTTCGCAATGCTGGAGCCTCCACGGCAGATATCCGTAGTGCATTGGGATGCTGTCTGCTGAAGGTCTCGCGTGGAGTCTATTCGGTAGTCAGCCGGTGTGAAGTCCGTGCCCACCGATACTTCTCTCCCTTCGCCACGGACTCGGCTTGGATGACGTATCACGAGGAACAGCGCGACAAGGAGCGTTCCCAACGGCGCAGATACGAGGCGAATCTGAAGCGTCTGCAGGTCCTTCATTATCCTCACTACCGCGCAGAAGACACCGTGTTCGGGGTCTCAGCGGCACGGCTGCACAGGATCGGTATGTTCGACGAGCCGGATGAACCGGTGTCGGTGTTCCACCCCGTGTCAAGCACCAAATCACCCGAGCTGATCAGGCGACGCCGAACAATCTCAGCTGAAGACGTCTGCCAGGTGGAGGGGCTCCGAGTCACTTCTCCGGCTCGAACTGCCTTGGATCTGCGGGCCGAGCTCGGCAGCGCCGCGGCGTTTGCCGCAATGGAACAGGTGATCAGATGGCATCTACTCGGCAACGACGAAGATCTGATCTTCAGGCTCGGGTATTCGTCGCACCTGCTGGACGAGGTGCCGGGTGCAGTCGCAGATTTATTCGGAGCGCCCATCGCCCGCCTGACGCGGGGCGGCAAAGTGTCTGCGAGACTGGTCGCGCTCGCTTCGCCGTTGTCCGAAAGCTATGCGGAGAGCAGAGCCGCATTCAACCTGCATCTTCTGGGGCTGCATGACTTCGTGCAGCAGGTGAATATTGCCGATGACGGCCGACTTCTGACAAGACTCGACTTCCTCCTTCGCGAGGACAAGGTCGCTCTCTATGTGGATGGGACCCAGAAGTACGTTGACGGCGGCTTTGACGTCATGAACAAAGAGAGCCGACAGCATAATCGACTGTTGGCGATGGGCTATAAGGTGTTGCGCTTCAAGTTCCATGAGGTTCTGAACCCGAAGACCTTCGGGCAGAAGCTCTTCTTTCAAGCACCTGAACTGCGTCGTCGGTGCGGGCAGCCGCTGGTTCCGTGATTTGGTGCCGGGGTGCGAACCGTTTCAGCCCAGTCCGAGGTGAATAGCCCACCTTCAAATATGGGCTACTCACCGCAGACTGGGCTATTCGCGAAGACTCGGCCAAGTCCCGCCCGCACCCCCGGCCCGAAAGCACCCGTGCCCGCCCGCACCCCCGGCCTGAAAGCACCCGTGCGCGCCCGCACCCCCGGCCTGAAAGCACCCGTGCGCGCCCGCAACCGCGCGTCCCTTAGACTGTGTGACCTATGGGTTACTACTTGACGACAGCGATTGCCTACCCCAACGGGGCCATTCACATCGGGCACGCCTATGAGTACATTGCGGCCGACACGATCGCCCGGTTCAAGCGACTGGACAATCACGAGGTCTTCTTCTGCACCGGCACGGATGAGCACGGGCTGAAGATGCTGCAGGCGGCGAACAAGCTCGGCATCACCCCGAAGCAACTCGCCGACGACAACGCGAAGAACTTCCGCGACACCCAGCTGGCCCTCGGTTCGACCTTCGACCGGTTCATCCGCACCACCGACGAGGACCACTATGAGGCGTCGAAGGCGATCTGGCGCAAGCTCGAAGAGGCCGGCGACATCTACCTCGACACATACGCCGGCTGGTACTCCGTGCGCGACGAAGCCTTCTACACCGAGGACGAGACCGAAGTCGTCGACGGTGTGCGCCTGTCTACGGAGACCCGCACCGAGGTGACCTGGACGGAGGAGGAGTCCTACTTCTTCCGCCTCTCGAAGTACCAGGACAAGCTGCTCGAGCTGTACAAGACCCATCCGGAGTTCATCGGCCCGGACTCCCGTCGCAACGAGATCGCCTCCTTCGTCGCCTCCGGGCTCAAGGACCTCTCGGTCTCCCGCACCACCTTCGACTGGGGCGTGCCGGTCCCCGGCAATGAGAAGCACGTGATGTACGTGTGGATCGACGCCCTGACCAACTACCTCACCGCCGCCGGATACCCGAACGACGACGAGCGCCTCAACAAGTGGTGGCCCGCCGACGTCCACATCATCGGCAAGGACATCATCCGGTTCCACAGCGTGTACTGGCCGGCGTTCCTCATGAGCGCGGGCATCGAACTGCCCAAACGCGTCCACGCCCACGGATTCCTCTTCAACTCCGGTGAGAAGATGTCGAAGTCCGTCGGCAACGTCGTCGACCCGCTCGACCTCGTCGATGCTTTCGGCCTGGACACACTGCGCTTCTTCCTCTTCCGCGAGTTCTCCTACGGCCACGATGGTTCGTACACGAAGGACTCGATCATCACCCGCAAGAACGCCGACCTCGCCAACGAGTACGGCAACCTCGCCCAGCGCTCGCTGTCGATGATCCAGAAGAACTGCGACGCCCAGGTGCCGCAGCCCGGCACCCTCACCGAGGCGGACGAGGCCCTTCTGAACCTGGCACGTGCAGTCCCGGACACGGCCCGCCGCCACGTCGACACCCAGGCCCTCCACCTCTACGTCGAGGCCTGCTGGAAAGTGCTGTCCGAGGCCAACCGCTACTTCTCCGCGCAGGAGCCGTGGAAGCTGAAGAAGACCGACCCGGAGCGTATGGCCACCGTGCTGTGGGTGACGATCGAGGTCGTGCGCATCATCTCGATCCTCATCCAGCCCGTCATGCCCGATGCGGCCGGCAAGATCCTCGACCTCCTCGGCGTGCCCGCCGGAGTCGGTGAGGCCGGGGCGAAGGTGCTGCCGACCGCCACCGAGTCCGGGTCCGGCGCCGAAGCGATGGCAACCGTGAGTGCGGGAGCGGCCATCGGCGTCGCCGCCGGGGCCGCATACGCCTCCGCGGCTCTGGCCCCGAACGTCGCCGAGGCGGCCGCCGGTGGTCTGGCCGCCGCCGACGTCGATCCCCGATCGTTCGCAGCCGTGGAGTTCCCGCTCGAGCCGGGCACCCCGCTGCCGAAGCCCGAACCCGTGTTCCCGAAGTACGTGGAGGAAACCGAATAATGGCCTCGCGCGCCGCCGGAACCTATCCACCGGTGCCCGAACCGCTGACCCACCCCATCGTCGACACCCACACCCACCTCGACATCTGCACGGGTGTGCGTCTGCCCTTGGGCGCAGGTGAACCCGAACCGGAGGTCTCCCCGGATGCGGAGGAGGAGTTCCCCTCCCTCGATTTCTTCCACGACACCGCCGCCGAGGCGGGGGTCCGCCGTATCGTCCAGATCGGATGCGATCTCCCGGCAGCGAGGTGGACGACCGAGCTCATCGCCTCCCAATACGCCGGCACCATCTCCGAGCCGGCCCTAGGCTCGACCGTGCCCACACCTCCTGCGAACGGCCGGACGTGGATGCTCGGCGGGGCGGCCCTCCACCCGAACGAGGCTCCGCGGCTGGCAGAACGCGGTCTGCTCGACGATGCTCTGACCGAGATCGAGACGCTCGTGACCTCCCACGACCGGATGCGTGTGGTGGGGGAGACCGGCCTGGACTACTTCCGCACGGGCGAGGACGGCATCGCCGAGCAGCAGCGGTCCTTCCGCGCCCACATCGAGATCGCCAAGCGCACCGGTCGGGCCCTGCAGATCCATGATCGCGAGGCTCACGCCGATGTGCTGCGCATCCTCAGAGAGGAAGGCGCCCCCGAGGTCACGATCTTCCACTGCTTCTCCGGTGATGAAACGATGGCCCGGGAGTGTGCGGCCGCAGGCTACTTCATGTCGTTCGCAGGCAACCTCACGTTCAAGAACGCCGACGAGCTGCGCCGAGCCGCGGCAGCCGCGCCGCTGGACCTGCTGCTGACCGAGACCGATGCCCCCTTCCTCACCCCGCACCCGCACCGCGGTAAGCCCGGCGGGCCGTACCTGACGGCGATCACCGCCCGGAAACTCGCCGAGGTGCGCGGAATGAGCGAAGAGGATCTGTGCTCGGCGGTGTGGGCCAACGCGGAGAGAGCGCTCGGCAGCTGGGACTGAATCACCGCTGCGACAGATTTACTGCTGCGATGCGTGGCCGCGATACACGGCGGCGATGCATAGCAGCGAATGATGGCGGCGATACACGGCAGCGAATGATGGCAGCGATACACGGCCGCGAAACATGGCGGCGGTCACGTAACGGTGGGCCGCCTCGGCGCGGGAATGTCACGACCGGCACCGCCCCGCAAACACGGGGAACCCCAGGTGACACGCGTCCTCAGGAAACTCACACCGTTACATTTCCGTGATATTTTGCCAGCGGTGTAACGAATCGGTTACAGTGAACTGGTCGATAAACTCTGCTCAGGGATATTTTGTGATTGATTTTCTGAAGAACCGCAAGGTTCAGATCGCCGCACAGGCGGTCGTCATTACCGGACTCGTGGGTGGCACGGGCGCGGTCGTCTCCATGAACAAGCCCGTGACCTTGGAGGTCAACGGGCAGGCCGAGGAGATCCGCACCTTCGGGGGAGATGTCGGTGACATCCTCGACAGCCACGACATCGATCTCGATAAGCGTGACAAGGTCAAGCCCGGCGTCGACACGAAGGTCGACCGGGACATGACGATCACGGTCAACACCGCGAAGAAGGTCTCGCTCTCCGTCGATGGAGAGAAGACCAGCGAATGGACCAACGCGAACACCGTGGGTCAGGCGCTTGCCGACCTCGGAGTCGATGCGAAGGGCGCCGACCTCAACACCGATGCCAAGCAGCGGCTGAAGGAAGACGGCAACGACATCGACGTGACCACGGCGAAGGATCTCACCATCGTCGCCGACGGCAAGGACCACAAGGTCTCGGCCGCGGTCGGCACCGCGAAGGAAGCACTCACTGAGTCGGGCGTCAAGCTCAAGAAGGACGACTTCCTGTCCGTGCCGATGTCCGCTTCGCTCTCCGACGGTCAGGTGCTCACCGTCAACCGCGTCGAGAACAAGACCGTCAAGGACGAGCAGGCCATCAAGGCCAAGGTCGAGACCAAGAAGTCCGACTCCCTCTACCAGGGCGAGACCAAGGTCGAGTCCGAAGGCAAGGACGGACAGAAGCAGGTCGTCTACAAGGTCAAGACCATCAACGGCGAGCAGGTGAAGAAGGAGAAGAAGGACGAGAAGGTCCTCTCCGAACCCAAGACCAAGGTCGTCATCCAGGGCACGAAGAAGAAGGAGACCCCGGCTGACACTGGCGGCTCCGACTCCGGAAGCTCGGACTCCGGCGGCTCGGACTCCGGTGACTCGAGCACCGGCGGCGGCGACTCCGGTTCGACCGGCGGCTCGATGAGCACTGCCGAGATCAAGGCGATGCTCGGCGGACCCGGCTCCAAGTGGTATTCGATCGTCGAGTGCGAATCGAATTTCAATCCGAAGGCCTCGAACGGCACCCACTTCGGTCTGTTCCAGTTCCTGCCCTCGACCTGGCAATCCATGGGTGGCAGCGGCAACCCGTCTGATGCCAGCCCGCAGGAGCAGTTCCAGCGTGCGAAGAAGTTGCAGGCGCAAGAGGGCTGGAGTCAGTGGCAGTGCTCCTGAGCACCGGCCAGAGCCTTCGCTGAGACAAGATCTGACCGCCGTTGACAACAGATATCGACACAACTGAGCTGAGGCGGTCGGAATGGGCGTGGGCCCCGCGGAGAGATCCCGGGGCCCACGTTCTCTGCATTCACGGGATGTCGGGTCAGGCCGGCCGGGCTGCCCGGCCGGCATGTGGGCCCAGACTGAACTTTCGCCCAGAGCATGACGAATTGTTGGCACTCAAGTTGACCGAGTGCTAAAGCCGTTCTAGAGTCAGAATTAGCACTAGCACTCATCGAGTGCCAGTTTCATAAGACGGTCGAATCGCTCGGCACCCGCGACGACGAGAGGTTCATGGCAGCAGCCGCCGTCTGACTCAATGAAATAGAACCCAGCGAAGGGAGAGAGCCCGAAATGTCGGTCTCCATCAAGCCACTCGAAGATCGGATTGTCATCCGTCAGGTCGAAGCAGAGCAGACTACCGCCAGTGGTCTGGTCATTCCCGAAACCGCCAAGGAAAAGCCTCAGGAAGGCGAAGTTGTCGCAGTCGGCCCCGGCCGCGTTGCTGACAACGGAAACCGTGTGCCGGTCGACGTCGCCGTCGGCGACAAGGTCATCTACTCCAAGTACGGAGGCACCGAAGTCAAGTACGCAGGCGAAGAATTCCTCGTGCTCTCGGCTCGCGACGTGCTCGCCGTCATCGGCTGAATCCTCTGAACAACTACTTCACAGACAGGAGGACGAATGCCTAAATCATTGGAATTCGACGACGAAGCTCGTCGTGCACTCGAAAAGGGTGTCAACACTCTCGCCGACACCGTCAAGGTGACGCTGGGGCCCAAGGGCCGCAATGTCGTGCTTGATAAGAAGTGGGGCGCTCCCACGATCACGAACGATGGTGTGACCATCGCCCGTGAGGTCGAGGTCGACGATCCGTACGAGAACCTCGGCGCACAGTTGGCCAAGGAAGTCGCCACCAAGACGAACGACATCGCCGGTGACGGAACCACCACCGCGACCGTTCTTGCTCAGGCCTTCGTCAACGAAGGACTGCGCAACGTCGCCGCAGGTGCCGCACCCGGTCAGCTCAAGCGCGGCATCGAGACCGCTGTTGAGGCTGTCTCGGATCAGCTGGGCACCATCGCCCGCGACGTCGCCGACTCCTCGGAGATCGCGCACGTCGCCGGACTGTCCGCTCAGTCCGAAGAGATCGGCAAGCTCATCGCCGATGCCTTCGACAAGGTGGGCAAGGACGGCGTCATCACGATCGATGAGTCCCAGGCCGCATCTGTTGAGCTCGAGATCACCGAGGGAATGCAGTTCGACAAGGGCTTCCTCTCGCCGCACTTCGTGACCGATGCCGATCGTCAGGAAGCTGTGCTCTCCGACGCTCTCATCCTCATCAACCAGGGCAAGATCTCCAACATCCAGGAGCTCCTGCCCGTCCTCGAGAAGGTGCAGCAGGCCGGCAAGCCGCTGTTCATCATCGCCGAGGACATCGAGGGCGAAGCTCTGTCGACTCTGGTCGTCAACAAGCTGCGCGGCATCATCAACGTCGCTGCCGTCAAGGCCCCCGGATTCGGTGACCGCCGCAAGGCCATCCTCGAGGACCTCGCCGTCCTCACCGGTGGCCAGGTCGTCACCCCGGACATGGGCATGAAGCTCGACCAGGTCACCCTGGAAGAGCTCGGCAACGCCCGCACCATCACCGTCACCAAGGACAACACCACGATCATCGATGGTGCCGGTTCGGACGATGCTGTTGCCGGTCGTGTCGCACAGATCCGCGCCGAGGTCGAGAACACCGACTCCGACTGGGACCGCGAGAAGCTGCAGGAGCGCTTGGCCAAGCTCTCCGGCGGTGTCGCTGTCATCAAGGTCGGCGCCGCCACCGAGGTGGAGCTCAAGGAGCGTAAGCACCGCGTCGAAGACGCCGTGTCCGCAACCCGTGCCGCCATCGAAGAGGGCGTCGTCGCCGGCGGCGGATCGGCTCTGATCCACGCGGCGAAGGTTCTCGTCGGCAACGACCTCGGTCTGACCGGGGACGCCGCCACCGGTGCTGACATCGTCAAGCGCGGAGTCGTCCAGCCCCTGCGCTGGATCGCTGCGAACGCAGGACAGGACGGATACGTCGTCGTCGCCAAGGTTCAGGACCTCGAGTCCGGCCAGGGCTACAACGCCGCGACCGGTGATTACGGTGACCTCATCGGTGCCGGAATCATCGACCCCGTCAAGGTCACCCGCTCGGCCCTGCGCAACGCCGCTTCGATCGCCGCCCTGGTTCTCACCACCGAGACCCTGGTCGTCGAGAAGAAGGAAGAGGAGGACGAGGACTGAGCGATCCGCTCCGTCTGAGTCACCTCTGACCAGCGCCAGTGGCCCGGAACAAGCTGTTCCGGGCCACTCGTGCATTCACGCCCAGTGTTGGACGGACTGCCCCGCCCGTCCAGGCGGCTCACACCTACTGGTCAGTCAGTTTTCATGTCAAAGGGCGCCGATGATCGTTAGTCTGGAGCAGACAGCTAGCACCGACGCTTGAGGGACACCATGACTACCGGCTTGCCGATGCCCATCGCCCGACTCCGCGAGGTCTCGAAGGTCTTCGACACCTCCGGCGCCGCGGTCACCGCACTCAACCGGGTCAGCCTCGACATCGCACCGGGCCGGCTCACCGCCGTGATGGGTCCCTCGGGATCCGGCAAGTCGACTCTCATGCACGTCCTCGCCGGACTCGACCGCCCCACCTCGGGGATGGTCCACCTCGGCGAGCAGGAGATCACCGGTCTCGCCGACGATGAACTCACCGCCCTGCGCCGACGCCGGATCGGGTTCGTCTTCCAAGCCTTCAACCTCGTGCCCACGCTCAGCGTCAAAGAGAACATCCGGCTGCCATTCGAACTCGATGACCGGAAGCCGAACGGCGAGGAGCGGGCCTGGATCTCCACCCTCGTCGCCCGCCTCGGGCTCGCCGACCGGCTCAAGCACCGACCGAACGAACTCTCCGGCGGTCAGCAGCAGCGCACCGCCATCGCCCGCGCGCTCGCGACCCGGCCCGACATCCTCTTCGCCGACGAACCGACCGGCAACCTCGACGCGAAGTCCGGTCGCGACGTCATGGCGATCATGTCCGAAGCCGTCAGGGACTTCGGCCAATCGATCGTGCTCGTCACCCACGACCCGATCGTCGCCGCCCACGCCGACCGCGTCATCTTCATCGCCGACGGCACCCCGGTGACAGAGCTGGGCGATGCCATCAGCGCCGAGGCGATCGCCGCGACCATGCTCGATATCGACGAACGCGCCGAATCTGCGGTGAGTCGATGAACCCGCTGCGCGAAATCCGGAGCAACCCGCGGCAGTTCTTTCCCAGCGTCCTCGTCGTCTTCATCGCCGCTCTCTTCGGCACCGCAATCATGCAGGGCATCGCGATCCTCACCGCGTGGCTGTCCTCGGCGAAGATCATCGCCGAATCCGAGACCGCGCAGGGTCTGCTGTCGATGGTCGGGTTCACCTTCTTCCTCATCGCCCTCTTCGTGTCTGCAATCGTCATCGCGAACACGTTCTCGATCATCATCGCCGGCCGCAGCCGCCAGCTGGCCCTGCTGCGGCTCATCGGGGCGTCATCGAAACGGCTGCGCAGGGCCGCTTCGGTGGAGGGGCTGATCATCTCCGTTCCCGCCGCGTTGCTCGCCTTTGCCGCGTCGACCGGGCTGGCGACGGCGGCGCAGAACTACCTCGGCGACGCCAACACCGAGGAGGTAGCCCTCCTCGCCCCGACCATGGCGGTTCCCTCGCTCGCCACCATCGTGGTGACCTGGTTGTCGGCGTACCTAGGCGCGCGCCGCATCACGGGGATCTCACCGATCGAGGCGACCTCGCAGGCGGTTGAGAGCCGGCCCGAGGACGCCCGCGCCTCCCTCGGCGGACTCACCGCCTCGCTGGTTCTGCTGTCCATGGGGCTGACGTTCCTCGTCAACGCCGTGATCGGGGCTGCCGACCACCGGATCAGCCTGATGAGCGTGGTGCTGACCGCACTCGGATCAGGCCTGACCTTCCTCGGTGTCATCATCGGGCATCCGTGGATCCTGCCGCCCCTGCAGTCGGCGATCGGCTGGCTGTGCGGGCGCACCGCGGTGTCCCGGTTGGCCGCCTCGACGATCGCCCGCCACCCCACCCGGAATGCGCGCACGGTCATCGGTCTCGTCATCGGCATCACGCTCATCGTCATGTTCGCCACCGCCATGACCACCTTCCGCGTTCAGCTGGTGCGGTATGCGCGATCACTCGGCGAAGAGGGCTGGGGTGGCCTCGAGGACGCACTGGCCACCGTCATCGACAAGTTGATGCTGTTCGCGCTCGCCCTCATCCTCTTCTCCGTGATCATCGCCATCATCGGCGTCGCGAACACGCTCATGCTCTCCGTGCGACAGCGCACTCAGGAGATCGGACTGCTCATGGCGCTCGGGCAGACCCCGAAGCGGGTGCGCCGCATGATCGCCGCCGAGGGTCTGCAGCTGAGCCTGACCGCGTGCGTGGTCGCCGTGCCGCTGGGCATCGGCTTCGGCTGGGTCGGTGCGCTGACACTGCTCTCACCCCTGCTCGGCCTCTTCGCCCCGAGTGTGCCCTGGGCGGTCGTCATCGCCGTCATCGCCGGCACCCTCTTCGCCGTGTTCGTCGCCAGCCGCGAACCTGCACGAGCGGCGACGTCGATCAGCCCCGTCCAGGCCCTCGAAGCCGTGTGAGACGCGTGGGCTGGGGGTGGGCCCCGCCGTCGGTCGGTCGGTTCTATACCGCGCATCGGTCGGTTCGCCGGTCGAGGGCTACGGAGACTGGCGTGGGCGCGAGCTCATGACGGCTCGGTCTGATCACGCCCGCCGCCACCGAAGCGTGGCGCGTGATTCTGCAGAAAGAGGTCAGTGCGCTTTGTGTGATTACGGCAGCCACAGAAAAAGGGGCGGAGGAACCGGTATTGTCGGGACTGCTGCGGAAGGAAGATGAAAGTGTCTGAAGACGATCGCCACCGTGACCACCCTGACCACCGTGACCGCGCCGTGCGCATCGGCGACGTCGAACGAGATGCTGCCATCGAGGTCTTGAGGACCGCCGCCGGCGAGGGAAGGATCACTGTCGAAGAACTCGACGACCGCATGGAACTCGTTGCAGTCGCGCGATTTCCCGCCGACCTTGATCGAATCCTCGCCGACATCGTCACCGAGCTGCCGTCGGAAAATTCGGGGACTGCGGTCAGCGGAACCCCGGACGGTTCGCGTATGGAAACACGCCCCGGTGAGTCCCCCGGCAGCCGAGAGATCCTGCGATCGCCGTGGACCGGCCTCACCAGACGCGGTCGCTGGCCGGTGAAGCCATATCTGCGCTGCGAGCCCGCAGGAGTGCTGCTCGAACTCAACTTCCTCGATGTGGTCACCGACCTGCAGACCATCGATATCGACGTCGCAGCCCGCACCGGCACACTCAAGCTCATCGTGCCCGACAGCTGGGGAGTCGACTCCACCGGGCTCGCTCGAAGCCCGATGGCCGTCATCACGTTCAAAGCCAATGAGTCCGCGCAGGAGGGGTACCCCACCATCCGGGTCCGCGGCAGCATCGGATCGGGAGTCTTCATCGCTCGGGGGCCGGGCTTCCGCCAACGACGCAGAATGACAAAGTGATTGATGTCCGCTGCCAGGGCTGATGCCCGGTCGGCCCTCAGCCGGCAGCCACCTGGCTGCGCAACTGGTGTTTGAGCAGTTTCCCCGAGGGGTTGCGGGGGAGCTCCTCGGTGATGATGACCTCCCGCGGAAGCTTGTAGCGGGCCAGCTTGTCGGACAGGAAGTCCCGCAGCTCCTCGACGTCGAAGGCCTCACCATCGGTGGTGGCGATGACGGCGACGACCTGCTCGCCCCACTGCGGATCAGGCTTGGCCACGACCGCGACATCGGCGACACGGTCATGGGCGATGACCGCCTCTTCGACCTCGAGGGAGAACACGTTCTCCCCGCCGACGATGATGACGTCCTTCGACCGGTCGACGATGTACAGGTAGCCGTCCTCGTCGAGGCGGGCGAGATCCCCGGTCTTGTACCACTCACCGTCGAAGGCCGCCTCGGTCGCCTGCGGATTGCCGAGGTACTCGCGCATCCGGGTGTCGCCGGCGAACCAGATCTCACCGGTGTCGCCCGGCCCCGCCTCGGCCCCGTCGGCTCTGACCACCCGCATCGCATTGCCGATCATCGCCGTCCTGCCCACGGAGCCGGCCTTGCGCAGCTGGTCCTCGGGGCCGAGCAGGCATCCGGTCGGACCCATCTCGGACATGCCGAACAGGTTGTAGAACTGGTTCGTGCCGTAGGTGTCGATGAGCATTCCCGCCGTCGACCGGTCGATCGGGGACCCTCCGTAGTTCCACCTGCGGATGGATGAGAAGTCATAGTCGGAGAAGTCGATGCCGAGCTTCTTCGCGGTCATGATCGGCGCGACATAGGCGACGGTGGGGCCGAAGAACGTCGTGATCCCCTCCTCGGCGATGATCTTCATCGAGTCCACCGGGTGGTAAGCCCGCTGCAGGACGACGGTGCCGCCGGTCTGGAGGGTCGGGACGAGGCTGATGTTCAGGGGTGCCGAATGCCAGATCGGCATGCAGATGAGGTAGCGGTCATCGGCTCGGTAGCCCATGTTGAGATTGATCAGCGTCGCCACCTGGGAGATGCTGCGGTGGGTGTGCACGCAGCCCTTCGGGGAGCTCGTCGTGCCCGAGGTGTAGAGGATCTGCGCGACCTGCTCATCGGTGAAGTCACCGGGCACGGCCTCCTCGGCGGCATCGAGTTGGGTGTCGAAGCTGCCCGGGGCGCTGGGCTCGGTCTCGAGCCAGGTGATGTCCGGGCCTCCGGCACGGGCTGTCTCGGCGAGTTCGGTGCTGACGATGCCGAGCTTCGCGCCCGAATGCTCGACCGTGTACTTGACCTCCGGGGCCTGGAACTTGTGATTGATCGGCACGACGGTGGCGCCGAGGTACCAGGCGCCGAACGCGGCGAAGACGAACCCGGGAACGTTGAACGTCATGATGCCAACGACGTCTCCGGGGCGGATTCCGTTGGCAGCGAGCACCTGAGCGGCCTTGAGCGCCCGGTGGCGCAGCTCGGTGTAGGTGAAGCGCTGATGCTCATAGGCCAGAGCCTCTTTGTCCGGATGACGCAGAACGGTGGTGTCGAGCATGGTTCCGAGCTTCATTGCTTCTCCCTGTGACGAGTGTCATACTTAAAACAATTGAACCACGATTCATTCCTTTGGGGAAGTGAGTGCTCGAGAGGGCGACACCGTCGGCGAACTTCGACGGTGTCGGTCGGTCTCGTCGAACCGAGGTGAGTATGGCCTATCGCGAAACGACGCGCACCCGCGCCAATGCGCAAGCGCGTCGGGCCGCTATCGAACGCGCCGCTCGGCATGTCATCGCCCGCGGGGGATTCGCCTCGGCGAGCGTGGCCGCTGTCGCCGGTGAGGCCGACTGCAGCGCCGGCTCGATCTACACGTACTTCACCAACCGCGAGGAGCTCCTGCGGCTCGTCTTCGCCCAGGCTGCCGGTCACGAACTGGCCGTCATCGAAGACACGGTGGCCGCGGCTTCCACCGTCGCCGAGGTCGCGGAGTCGACCGTCGAGGTCTTCGTCCGCCGCGCCGTCGCCGGGCGCCGGCTCGCCTACGCCCTGCTCCTCGAAGAGGTGCCTGAGCCGGTGCAGAGCGAACGACTTCGGCTGCGGCGAGGCTACGTCACCGCCATCGCCGCCGGACTCGAGCAGGCGCGCAGAGCCGAGACCGTTGCCGCGGCCATCCCCGCCGAGGTGGCTGCCCGGTCCATCGTCGGCAGCATCGGAGAGAACCTCGTCGACATTCTCGACCCGGCCTCCCCGAATCCCCGCCCCGAAGAGATCACGGCGCTCATCACCGCATTGACTGCCTTCACCCGATCCGCACTAGGAGAACCATGACCACCACCGCAGACCCCAGCCCAACCCGGGCCACCGCAGACCCCACCACGCCGCGGACGACGCATACTGTGTTCAACCAGGCGCCGCCTCGGCGAGACATCAACGAATTCACGCTCAACCGGGCCCTCGTCGATGCGCTCGCCCATTATGCGCCGAACGCTGCGACAGATGATCTCGAGCGCATCGGCGCGCTCGTCGGCAGCGCGGACTTCATCAACGATGCTCGCCTGGCCAACGTGCACGGACCCGCGCTGCACACCCACGACGACTGGGGCAACCGCATCGACGAGATCGAATTCCACCCCGCCTACCACCGGATCATCGGCGATGCCCTCGACGCGGAAGCCCACTCGTATGCGTGGACGCATCCCGGGCCGGGCGCCAACGTCGAACGAGCCGTGCGATTCATGCTCTTCTCCCAGATCGAACCCGGCCACGCCTGCCCGGTGTCGATGACGCATGCCGTCGTGCCGAGCCTGCGCGCCGATTCCGCCCTCGCCGAGTTCTGGGAACCGCGCGCGACAGCATCCGGCTACGACCCGCGCCGAATCGACCCGGCGACGAAATCCGCCGTGATCTTCGGGATGGCGATGACGGAGAAGCAGGGAGGATCGGACATCCGCGCGAACACCACCTATGCGGTGCCCTCCGGCGACCACCACCTCATCACAGGCCACAAATGGTTCTGCTCAGCCCCGCAATCCGACGCATTCCTCGTCATCGCCCAGTTGGATGAGGGCCCGAGCTGCTTCGTCGTGCCCCGCGTCCTGCCCGGGGGAGCGCTCAACACCGTGCGCATCCAAAGGCTCAAGGACAAGCTCGGCAACAAGTCCAATGCCTCGTCCGAAATCGAGTTCGACGCCACCGACGGATGGCTGCTCGGCGAGGCCGGCAAGGGCGTGCGCACGATCATCGAAATGGTGGCTCAGACCCGACTCGACTGCGTGCTCGGGTCGGCCGCGGGCATGCGCCAATGCGTCGCCGAGGCGGTCTGGCATGCTCGCGGACGCGCGGCCTTCGGTGCCACGCTCATCGACCAGCCGCTCATGCGCGCCGTCATCGCCGACCTCCAGCTCGAAGCCGAAGCGGCGACCTACACGGCGCTGCACCTGGCCGCCGCGTACGACGATGACAGCGCCGAGGCGGCTGACTTCCGCCGACTGGCGACGGCCGTCGGCAAATACTGGATCTGCAAACGCGGACCCGAACATGCCTATGAGTCTCTCGAGTGCCTCGGCGGCAACGGCTACACCGAGTCCTTCCCGCTGGCCCGCCGCTACCGGGAACAGCCGGTGATGGCGGTGTGGGAAGGCTCCGGCAACGTCATCGTCCTCGACGTGCTGCGCGCACTGGCCCGCGAACCGCGGAGCGCGAAGACCTTCCTCGGCTTCCTCGAAACCGGGCTCGGCAAGCACGCGGACTTCGATGCGGCCTATGAGTCGCTGGCCCGGTCGCTGCAGACCGCGGTGCAGGACCTTGAGAGCGGAGAGGCATCCGCCCAGGCGGCGCTGCAGGCGCGCGGCCGGGTGCTCGTGGAGAAGATGGCGCTGCTCATGCAGGCGGCGATCCTCTTCGAATCCGCTCCCGCCGAGGTGGCATCAAGCTTTGCGGCCGCCCGCCTCGGTGCCGAGCGGGGCCGCGAATACGGTGCTCTGCCGGACGGCGTCGACATCGACTTCCTTATCCAGCGGGCATAAGCACCGCAGGCTTCGTGTACGAGCGGTTCGGTCGGTCTCAGCTGCGACGGTGGGCGGAGACGCAGCGGCGACGATCGATGCGCATGACCCGACCCTGATAGCGGCGACGACGCTGAGTGCACTCCGAGGGACCGAGGAAGTTCGGTCGGGGAGTGCGGGTCACCGCATTCGGGGTGCGTCGGGTGTTGAACGTGTCCGACTCCGAGGTGCGATGCGCACCGAATTCGGACCGCTCGATGAAGGCTTTGAACTCTTCGACGAGCCGCTGCTGCATCTCGAAGACACTCTCCGTGTTTCCCGGATAGTCGAGGACGACTTCGACGGCCTCCCCGCAGACGACGACTCTGGCAATGACGATCCGATCGTCGTCCACGTCGTTCTCCAATGCGACACTCTCCCATTCGTCGTCGGCGAATATGCCGAGAACGACCGGAGTGACGACTCTATCCCTCAAGAACTTCTCCGTCAGTTCGGTGTGGTCCATGCCTCCCACCATAGGGGGTGTCCCGCGAAGAATCGGAAGCCGCCTCGGAGATTTGCGGGAATCGTCGGAAGAAGTGCGCGCCGCAGCCAAAGAATGCGGGTGCGACCGAGGCTGCAGTCGGGCCATCCTCCGAACGCCTAGACTGGGCCCATGCCCCGCAGTCCGCTTCCGCCTCGAGACGGCATCTCGGCGACCGCACTGCGCGCCCCGGGTGGGAAGGCCACCCACGCGAAGAATCACCTGCCCGTTCCCGACACGATCGGGCAGTGGCTCGAGACCGAATTCCCCGAGGCGGCCCCCGAATCCCGCCGCACCCTGCTGACCGATGGAGACATGCGCGACGAGGCGGGGCTGCCGGTGGGCTGGGACGACCCAGTCATCCCCGGCGGGTTCTACTTCTTCCACCGCCCGGTTCCGCCCGAAGAGCGAATCCCCTTCGAAGTCGGCACCGTCTTCGAGGACGAGGACCTCCTCGTCGTCGACAAACCCCACTTCCTCGCGAGCACCCCGAACGGACGCTTTGTCCGCGAGTGCGTCGTCACCCGCCTGCGCGTCGACCTCGACCAACCCGACCTCGTGGCCATCCACCGTCTTGACCGCATCACCGCCGGTCTCCTCGTCCTGTCCAAACGGCCGGAGACCCGCGGCCGCTACCAACGCCTGTTCCAAGATCGCACGGTGCGCAAGACCTACCGCGCCCTGGCCCCGGCACCGCCAGCGGAGTTGGAATTTCCTCTTGAGAGGAGATCCCGCCTGGTCAAGCCCGTCGGCGCCAGGCAGGTTCTCGAAACCGAGGGGGAGGCGAACGCACTCAGCCGCATCCGGCTGGTCCGAACCACGTGCTCACCGGACCTGCCTGCCCACGACCCGGAACCCCAACGGTCAACGGATAGTGCACGGCCGCCTCGGCGAGGGGAAGCGATCGCCGAGTACGAACTCGAGCCGTTCACGGGCAAGACCCACCAGCTGCGGGTGCACATGAACGCGCTCGGGCTGCCCATCCTCGGTGATCCGGTCTATCCGGTCGACCTCGCGCCGGACCCCTATGACTTCAGTTCACCGCTGCAGCTGCTGGCCGCGGAGCTCGCGTTCGCGGATCCGCTCACCGGGCGTCCACGTCATTTCACCACCGATCTCGAACTCGATCCCGCCGCATTCCGCTCCGAATCCGGCTGAACACGGTAGCCTGGTGCCATGAGTCCACATGCCCCCGGCTGCACTTCAGAGGCCATCGTCGCCCTTGTCCGGACCCGCATCACCAATGGCGAATACCCGGCCGGAAGCCCGGTCCGCGATGGTGCCCTGGCCAAGGAATTCAACGTTTCGCGCAACACCGCGCGCGAATCTCTGAGCCTGCTGCGCCACGCCGGACTGCTCACCCAGGAGCCCAACCGCGGATTCTTCGTCTCCACCTTCGGCATCGACGAGCTCAAAGACCTCTACCGTGCCCGCCGAGTCTTCGAGATCCGTGCCGTCCAGGAATCCCAGGACGCCACCGATGAGGCGATGGCCGCCGTCGAAGCCTCCGTCATCCGCGCCGAGACCGCGCCGAAGAACGAGACCTGGGCCGATGCACAAGAGCATTCGGCCTCGTTTCACCGCGCGATCGTCGGCCTGCTCGGATCCCCGCTGCTCGACGAGTTCTACCTCAACCTCATGGCCCGGCTGTCGACGACGTTCTCGCGCTCGCCGGAGCCGGGGAAGTACCACTCACACTGGGCCAACCCGCACCGCGATATCTTCGAGAAGATGAAGTCCGGAGACCGGCAGGGTGCCGAAGGGCTGCTGCGCATCCACCTCGACGACTCCGAAGCCTCGACGCTCGACCTCGCACGGTCCGTGGGCGAGGGGCGCTAGTGCATCAGCGCGCCTCGACGGTGATGCCGTACTGGGCGACCTCATCTGCCAGACGTCGCTTCGCTTCGGCCTCGGCCAGTTCCCACACTCGCATATTCTCGTTCGTGTCCCACCCTGTTGCTGTCGGAGTCGTCCAGCAGCTGGTGTCATGGCGCTCCCAGAAGTCATAGAGCGCCCGGAGGTCCAGAATCAGCTCATCTGAGAGATCGAGGTCAGACGGCTCGAGGCACAGTTCGTCATGCAGCACATCGCCCCACAGCGGCCAGCGGTGTCCGTGGTCGGGAAACATGCGGATCTCACGAGTCTTGATCATGACTCCAGGCTACAGAGGCGTTGGCCGGTGAGCGCGGACAACCGCTGCCGGTCGTGTAGTCAGTCTCACAGTGCTCGGTGTTTGCACCCGTGGCGGGCACCTGTCGGGCTCCGATACCATTGAGCCACCGTATCTTCGCGTCGAAAGGCTGTCTTCATGGGAAATCCTGAGCAGGAATCACAGGCCGCAAACGATCCGTTCTCCCTCACGGGACTCACCTACGACGATGTCCTCCTCCTGCCAGGCGACACCGATGTCATCCCCTCAGAAGCCTCCACCGCCACCCGGCTGACCAAGGAGATCGAGCTCAACATCCCGCTCGTCTCCGCGGCCATGGACACCGTGACCGAATCCCGTATGGCCATCGCCATGGCCCGCATCGGCGGACTGGGCATCATCCACCGCAACCTCTCGGCCGAGGATCAGGCCAAGCAGGTCGACTACGTCAAGCGCTCCGAATCGGGCATGATCAACGACCCGCTGACGATCACCGCGGACAAGACTCTGGAAGAGCTCGACGAGATCTGCGGCCGCTACCGCATCTCCGGCCTGCCCGTCGTCGATGAGAACAACGTGCTCGTCGGCATCGTGACCAACCGCGACCTGCGCTTCGTCACCCGCAGCGAATTCCCCACCCGCACCGTCGCCGAGACGATGACGAAGATGCCGCTGGTCACCGCACCCGTCGGCGTCTCCGCCGAGAAGGCCTTCGAACTGCTGGCCGAGCACAAGGTCGAGAAGCTGCCCTTGGTCGATGACGACAATGTCATCCAGGGCCTCATCACCGTCAAGGACTTCGTCAAGACCGAGGAATACCCGCTGGCCACGAAGGACGACGAAGGTCGCCTGCGCGTGGGTGCCGCCGTCGGGTTCTACGGCGACGCCTACGAGCGCGCCGGAATGCTCGCCGAGGCGGGAGTCGACGTTCTCGTCGTCGACACCGCGAACGGTCACGCCCGGGGTGTCACGGACATGATCAAGACGATCAAGTCCGATCCGGCCTTCGCAAACGTCCAGATCATCGGCGGAAATGTCGCCACGAAGGACGGCGCGCAGGCACTCATCGATGCCGGTGTCGACGCCGTCAAGGTCGGAGTCGGACCCGGCTCGATCTGCACCACCCGTGTCGTCGCCGGAGTCGGCGTCCCACAGGTCACCGCCATCCACATGGCAGCCCAGGCCGCTCGCGCCGCAGGTGTCCCGGTCATCGGCGACGGCGGACTCCAGTACTCCGGAGACATCGGCAAGGCTATGGTCGCCGGCGCCGACACCGTCATGCTCGGATCCCTGCTGGCCGGCTGCAACGAGTCGCCCGGCGAGCTCATCTTCATCAACGGCAAGCAGTACAAGGCTTACCGGGGCATGGGGTCGCTGGGCGCGATGGCTCCGCGCCACGGCAAGTCGTACTCGAAAGACCGCTACTTCCAGGCCGATATCGCCACCGACACCGACCTCATCCCCGAGGGCATCGAGGGCCGTGTCGCCTACCGCGGACTGCTCAAGCAGGTCGCCCACCAGCTCACCGGAGGCCTGCGCCAGACGATGTTCTACGTCGGTGCACGCACCATCGACGAGCTCAAGTCCAAGGGCAAGTTCGTCCGGCTGACCACTGCGGGCCTGAAGGAAAGCCACCCGCACGACATCCAGATGACCGTGGAGGCCCCGAACTACGTCGTGAAGTGACGTAGGCAGGCACCTCTGACGGAGGGGTCTCTGGTCGATGAGAAGCCGCAGCTTCCGCGTTTGCGCGGAGGCTGCGGCTTCTTGCGTGTGCGGTCGCGAGCGGCAAATCTAGGTCAGCATCGGATACTTTCCGGCGACAGGAGTATCCGATAGCGACCTATTTTTGGTGGGCAGCGGGTCGCGAGTCGAATCTCGGACGATCCGGGCGGGATTCTGTGCTGAGACTCCCCGCGAGGCGTCCGGAACTCAGGAGCTGCATCCGCCTCGAATGTCTCACAATGCTGGATGACACACCCCGATGTGACGAATGCCACTCGCTCATTATCCGGCCGATGCACCCGTAGTGCGGACGGGTTCCTTGCCGCGTGAATTCAGGGGAGGGTGCCCTCATGCGAGATGAGCAAGCGACGCCCGTAGTTGTCATCCCAGGTCACAGGCTCTTCGGAAACGCAGACAGTTAGGGTAGGTTTCCCTAATGCGAGCCGCGATCCGCTGTTCGTTCATCGAAGGAGGAAACCTCACAGTGACGACTTCTCTGCTCTCCGAGACCGAATCGGCACCCGCCGCAGCACCCCTTCATACCCCCGACAATCCCCGCACCGACGCCCTGCTCGGTGCCCACAGTGCAGACGAGTATTCAGCTCTCATGCACAGCGTCATCGACGCACTCGGCGAACGATTCCGCACCACGGCCAGGGCAGTCTCGGCGAAAGATCGATCGGGGCTGCAGGCCGCCGTCGACGCCGTCGACCTCGACACGGCCGGAGTCGGCAACGCCGAGGCGCTGCGCGAGGCCGACGCGCTCTATGCCGACAATGCCGTGTGGTTCCACCACCCCAACTACGTCGCCCACCTCAACTGCCCGGTCGCTGTGCCCGCCGTCGCCGCCGAAGCGATGCTCGCGGCCATCAACACCTCGGTCGACACCTACGACCAGTCCGAGGTCGCGACCCTCATGGAGCGGCGCCTCATCGACTGGACCTGCAGCCACCTCGGGTTCGCCAGCGGTGACGGAATCTTCACCTCCGGAGGTACCCAATCGAACCTCCACGCGCTGTTCCTCGCCCGCGAAAACGTCCTGGCCGGGCTGACCGCTCACGCCGACGCGTCCGACCGCGGCGAATCCGATGACGCCGAAACCCGCCGAGGCGGCTCCTCCCCGTCGACCCGCCTGGAACTGCTCTCCCGTCTGCGGATCCTCGCCACCGACCAGGCTCACTTCTCCGTCTCCCGTGCAGCCTTCCTCCTCGGACTCGACGCCGAGGCGGTCGTCACCGTCCCGACCGACGCGACCGGGCGCATGGACGCCGAAGCGCTCAATGCGAGCCTGCTGTCGATCGACGCGAACGACGCGATCCCGATGGCCGTCGTCGCCACCGCAGGCACCACCGACCTCGGCGTCATCGACCCCCTGAAGTCCATCGCCGAGGTGTGCGAATCGGCGAATGTGTGGCTGCACGTCGACGCCGCATACGGCGGCGGCCTGCTCTGGGCCCCGCGCCGAGCACACCTGCTCGAGGGGATCGGCAGGGCCGCCTCGGTGACCATCGATTTCCACAAGACGTTCTTCCAGCCGGTGTCGTCCTCGGCGCTGCTGGTCAGGGATGCGGCCCTGTTCGCGCCGACGATCCACCACCACGACTACCTCAATCCCGAAGCCGAAGCACAGGCCGACGATGCGGAACCGAATCAGGTCGACAAGTCTCTGCAGACCACCCGCCGCTTCGATGCGCTCAAGCTCTGGACGACGCTGCGTGCCCGCGGAGCAGACGAGATCGGGACGATGATCGACACCGTCTGCGACCTCGCGACCGAAGTCAGGCAGCTGCTCGAGACTCAAGCCGATTTCGAGGTGCTCGGCGACTCCGACCTGTCCACCGTGCTCTTCCGCTTCACCCCGTACACCGCGGACCAGCACACGGCCGACGAACTCGTCCCGCTCATCCGCCGCGTCCTCTTCCGCTCCGGCCGTGCCGCCGTCGCCCGCACGACGATCGACGGCAGACCCTGGCTCAAAGTCACCCTGCTCAACCCCGACACCAGCATCGATGACATCACCGCGGTCCTCGACCTCGTCCGCGCCACCGGGCACGGAATCCTCGCCGGACGGCACATCACCACCGAAGGAGGCGCAGCATGAGTGCACAGTCCCAGGACATCCACGACACCCACAGGATCTACGACATCCTCGGCGTCGGCATCGGGCCCTTCGGACTCGGACTCGCCGCACTTGCCGAACCGCTCGACGACGTCGACGCGGTGTTCGTCGACCAACGGCCCGAGTTCCGCTGGCACCCGGGCATGATGATCGAAGGCTCGACCATCCAGGTGCCGTTCCTCGCCGACCTCGTCACCATGGCCGACCCGACCTCGCCGTACTCGTTCCTCAACTTCCTCAAGGAGCGCCGGCGGCTCTACCCCTTCTACATCCGCGAATCCTTCTACCCCCTGCGGGCCGAGTTCGACGAATACTGCCGCTGGGTCGCCGCCCAGCTGGATTCGCTGCAGTGGAACCGCCGTGTCGTGTCCGTGACCAGGGAGGATGGTGTGTTCACCGCCCTCGCCGAGGTGACCGACGACTCCGGTGAGATCGTGACGACCGAAACCTACCGCGCCCGGCACCTCGTCCTCGGGGTGGGCACCCAGCCGGTGCTGCCGCCGGCCCTGCGGGGACTGGCGGAAGAGGACGATTCCGCATCGACCGGGCCCCTCATCCACACCGCCGAGTACCTCGACAACCGAGAGGCGCTGCTTCAATCGGGTGCCATCACGATCGTCGGCAGCGGACAGTCGGCCGCCGAGATCTACCGCGACCTCATCGACGACGCCGAAGACCGAGGCGTGCGCCTGGACTGGGTGACCCGCTCGCCGAGGTTCTTCCCCATGGAGTACACGAAGCTCACCCTCGAGATGACCTCCCCGGAATACACCGACCACTTCCGCGCCCTGCCCGATGAGCTGCGTGAACGCGTCGGTCGAGAGCAGCGCACCCTGTACAAGGGCATCTCGGCCGACCTCGTCGACGACATCCACGACACCCTCTACCGGCTCAGCCGCGGAGGACGCGAACTGCTCACGAACCTCATCTGCGAAGCCGAGCTCGAAACCGCTGAGATCGACCCGATGAGCGGAGAATACCTCCTCGGTTTCCGGAATACGGCACTGGACAAGACCTTCACCCGACGATCCCGTGCAGTGGTTGCGGCCACCGGATACAAATCGCAGGTGCCGGGCTTCCTGGCACCGCTCGGGGCAGAGGTGCGGCTGGACTCGCGGGGCCGCCTCGACGTCAGCCGCCACTACACGATCAACGACGAGGGCACCATCCACGTCGTAGGCGGCGAAGAGCACACCCACGGAGTCACCGCTCCCGACCTCGGGTTCGGGCCATGGCGGGCCTCGGTGGTGCTGGCTGCGGTCACCGGTCGAGAACCCTATCCGATCGAGAACCGCATCGCCTTCCAGACCTTCGGGGTCCCCGCGGACGAATCCGATGCCGTGCCCGCTGCCGCTTTCGCCTTCGACGACTCCAAGGAGATGTCACACGCATGACCACCGAACTCATCACTGCCCCGACTCCGACCGCCGAGGACGCGAACACGACCGCAGATGCGACCTCGACCGCGACCGCTGAGGATGCGACCGCGACCGAGGACTCGACCGTGAAGCTCACGGCCGCCTCGGCGAGGGTGACCATCCGAGCGCTCGACGTCGACCGGGACACCGCGCAGCTCTGCGAATGGCTCACTCATCCGCGTGCCCAGTACTGGATGATGACCGACCTCGACGAGGCGGGAGTCCGGACCTACCTGGAAGGAATCCGCGACTCCGCGGAGGACAACGGCTGGGTCGGCTCCGTCGACGGCAGCGACTGCTTCTACATCGAGACCTACACCCCGGACAGCCTCATCCCGCAGAAGGTCCTGGCCACCGGGCCCGGTGATATCGGGATGCACCTGCTCGTCGCACCACCGGCAGGATCGGCCGTGCACGGACTCACCGACCGCATCATGGCCGAGGTCATCGACTTCTGCCTGCGCCCGGTCGATGCCGGCGGACGCGGAGGCACCCGCGTGGTCGTCGAACCCGATGCACGGAACGCCGCGATCATCGAGAAGAACCGGGCCGCCGGATTCACCCCGGTGACCGAGGCGACGATCATGATGGGCGAGATCGAGAAACGAGCCCTCGTGAGTGCGTGCACCCGCGCCGACTTCGACGCCAGTGCGCTCGCCCCGCTCGTCGGCGAACACTCGGGCGCGCATGCCGGTCGGAATCTCGGAGAATCCCCTCGGGACCGGGGCGATGAGACGGCACCGACTACCTACGCCCACCTCAACGCCGACGCGTTCTCCGTCGTGCAGCGCCACCTCGTCGCCAAAGCCCTGTCCGAATTCGCTCACGAACGACTCATCACCCCCGTACAGATCGAAGAGGTGCGGGGCGAAGAGGATCGCCGGTGGGAACTGAACATCGACGGGGCCGCACGCTACACCTTCACCGCCCGCGTGCTCCCGCTCGAACACTGGGCCATCGACGCAGACAGCATCACCCGGTGGCACGGCGAGACCGAGGTTCCGCTCGACGCGCAGGAACTCGTCGTCGAACTCCAGGACGCACTCTCCATCCCCGAGGACCTCATCTCGACCTACCTCGAAGAACTCGCCTCGACCCTGGCCGGGGCCGCCTACAAGCTCGAGGACGCGCGGGCCGGACGTCGGCCCAATGCCCGTGCCCTCGTCGATTCGGACTTCCAGATCACCGAGGCGGCCATGACCGAAGGTCACCCCGGATTCCTTGCGAACAACGGTCGCATCGGCTTCGGACTCAGCGACTTCCGGAAGTGGGCGCCGGAGAACGGGGAACTCAACCACATCGAATGGGTGGCCGTGAGACGCGATCACAGCCACCTCTCCCTCGGTGAAGGACTCGACGAGGCGGGCCACCTCGGCGAGGCGCTCAGCGAGACCGAACAGGAACGCTTCGACTCCCGCATCCGGGCGACCGGGCAGGATCCGGCGGACTTCCACCTCATGCCGATCCACCCCTGGCAGGCCGATCACCGGCTGGCGATCACCTTCGCCGCGGACATCGCCCGCGGAGACCTGCTGCCGCTCGGCGACGGTGACGATGAGCACCAGGCACAGCAGTCCCTGCGGACCTTCTTCAACCATTCGCGCGCCGACGCCCCGTATGTGAAAGTCGCGCTCGCCGTACAGAACATGGGGTTCCTGCGCGGACTGTCGCCGAAGTACATGCGTGACACCCCGGCCATCAATGACTGGGTCGCCACCCTCATCGGCTCCGACGACACCTTCGCGAAGACCGGATTCCGAGTGCTGCGGGAACGCGCCGCGCTCGGCTACACGGGGGACGTCTACCACCAGACGAAGGAGACGAACCCGCACCGGAAGATGCTCGCCGCTCTCTGGCGAGAGAACCCCGTCGCCCAGATCGCCCCAGGCCAGAAGCTCATCACCATGGCCGCTCTGCTCCACCGCGACCACGAGGGCCGTTCCTTCGCCGGCGAGCTCATCCGCGCCTCGGGGCAGGAACCCGCCGACTGGGTACGCAGCTACCTGCGGGCGTACCTGTATCCGCTCGTCCATGCACTGCTCGCTCACGACCTCGTCTTCATGCCGCACGGGGAGAATCTCATCCTCGGCCTCGACGAGCACACGGTCACCGGGGCGTTCATGAAGGACATCGGCGAGGAAGTCGCCGTGCTCGGCCACCGAGAACTGCCCGCCGATGTCGAACGCATTCGCGCCCTCGTGCCGGGGGAGGAGAAGGCACTGTCGGTGTTCACCGACATGTTCGACGGAGTCCTGCGCCACCTGTCGGGGATCCTCCACACCGACGGTCTGCTCAGTGCCGAACGGTTCTGGACGGTGGTCGCCGAGGTGCTCGACGGCTACGAATCCGATCACCCGGAGCATGCCCGCGGGGTCAGCGGGGACGTCGATCTGCGTGCTGAACGCTTCGCCCACTCCTGCCTCAACCGCCTGCAGCTGCGGAACACGAAGCTGATGGTCGACATCGGCAACCAAGCCGAATCCCTGCTCTACGCCGGCACCATGCCCAACCCTGTGGCACGCTGAGCAGGACGACCACCAAGCTCGCCGAGGTGGGGCACCGTGACCGGGCCCGCCTCGGCGAGTCTTTGCCTTTGAAAACAGTCTGAGAAGCCAGCCATTGACCCAACTGGTCGTGATCACGGCTCGGCGCACCACGCTCAATTGCCTGCTCACATCTTCGTACGATCGGTACGTACGGCTATCATCAGTCCAGCGGCTGCTGGACTCGGCCGCGGTCCAAGTACTGAAGCAACTGGTCGACTCAAAGGTGTGGTCATGGCGAAGCGGAACGATCGGCCGACCCTGGCCACAGTCGCTGCGCGCGCCGGTGTGAGCATCAAGACCGCCTCCCGTGTCCTCAACGGGGAGAAGCATGTCGCTCAGGCGACCGCGGAGAAAGTCGAAGAGGCTGCCGCGGAACTCGGATTCCGCCTCAACCCCACGGCCCGCAGGCTGCGCGCCGGCGGGCGCTCACCCTATGTCGGTGTCGTCCTCTCCAGCGCCGACGACCCGTATCAGGCGAGGGTCTTCGCAGCGCTCGAGGCGGAACTCTCGGCCATCGATCTGCGCCCGGTGGTGACCGTGACCGGCGACGATCCCGACCGTGAGGAAACCTTCCTCGACGAGAGCCTCGCCAGCGACCTGTCCGGCCTCATCGTCGTGCGGTCCCATCCTGAAGCGACCGGAATCTACACCCGCGCCGCGTCCACCTCCGGCACACGGATCGTGTCTTTCGACCCCGGGGTCCGCGGCGAGGGGATCGGCATCGTCGCCGGTGACGAGATCGCCGCCGGATTCCGGGCCGCCCAACAGCTGCTCGACCACGGGCACATCGCCCTCGGGGTCATCGGTGATCACTCGACGAGCATCATCACCACCCGCCGGCTCGAAGGAATCCGCTCCGCATTCGCCGGCCGCCACGACGTCGGTTGGCGGGCCTACGTGCGCGAAGACGCCCATGACGAAGCGAGCGCGAAGAACGTCGTCGCCGCCTGGCTCGGCTCCCGCAGCGCCCCGAGCGCGCTCATCACCCTCTCGGGCACACTCACCCAAGGAGCCATCGACGCCTGCCGCCGACTCGACGAATGGCCGGCACTCGTCGGCATCGACGATTTCCCCACCGCCGAACTCCTCGACGTCACGGTCGTCGACCGTGATGTCGAGGCGATGGCCGCCGAGGCGGTCCGACGACTGCGGGGTGCGCACGGGAAGGACGACGGCCGCCTCGGCGACCGTGCCGGTGTACGTGGCGGCCGCCTCGGTGACGGGGGAGAAAAGGGACAAGATGTCTTTCCGGTCCAGGTCATCGCACGTGGCAGCGGTGAGGAACGACCTGAGGCGCGAGGAAGAATTCTGCCGCGAAACAGTTGACACCGGGGTCCGATCAGCGAATCATATTCATCAGCCTGACAACGTTGTCAGAATGATTGAAAGGTTCACAATGAGGCACAACCTTAAGTCCCACAGGAAGCTGGCCCTCTTCGGTGCCTCGGTCGCGATCGGCGCCCTCGCGCTCAGCGGCTGCGGCAATCAGAAGGGCCAGGGCAACGACGAAGCCGACAGCGGTTCCGGAGGCGACGGGGACGTCACCATCGCGCTCCTGCTGCCGGAGTCGAAGACCACTCGGTATGAGTCGCTTGACAAACCGAACTTCGAGAAGTACGTCGTCGAAGCCAACCCTGATGCCAAGGTCGAATACCGCAACGCCAACCAGGATGCGACTCAGCAGCAACAGCAGGTCGAAGCCGCGGTGACCGAAGGCGTCGACGCCATCGTCCTCGACCCCGTCGACGCCTCGGCTGTGGCCTCGGCGCTGTCGAAGGCTGAAGCGAAGAAGATTCCGGTCATCGCCTATGACCGCTTCTTCGACGGAGCCGACTACTGCACCTCCTTCGACAACAAGAAGATCGGCAACCTGCAGGGACAGGCCGTCCTCGACGGACTCAAGGATGCCGGCGTCGATCCGAAGTCGGGACCGGTGTGGATGGTCAACGGCGACCCGAAGGACCCGAACGCCGCGGACTTCAAGGCCGGTGCCGAAGAGACCCTCAAGGGCGCGGGCGTCGACATCGCGGCCAGCCACGACACCCTCGACTGGAACCCCGACGACGCTCGCCAGTGGGTCGAGGGCCAGCTGCAGGGCAAGGGTGAGGAACCGATCGCGATCTACTCGGCCAACGACGGCACCGCCGGCGGCGTCATCGCCGCGACGAAGAAGGCAAAGGTCGATCCGGTGATCACCGGCCAGGATGCCGAGGTCGACGGACTGCAGAACATCCTCAAGGGTGACCAGTACGCCACGATCTACAAGTCGATCCCACCGCAGGCCGAATTCGCCGCTGAAGCCGCGATCGCTCTGGCCGGCGGTGAGGATGTCGATGCGGGCACGACGTACAAGGACACCCCGACGGACTTCGTCGAGGCGAAGGTTGTCACCAAGGACAACATCAAGGACATCGTCGGTGATCAGATCAAGGCCTCCGACATCTGCTCCGGAAACGTCGAGAAGCTCTGCGACGAAGCAGGCGTGAAATAACCCGTGCGCAAAGCCGCGCGCAAGGCCCGACCTCGTGCCGGCGACCACCTCGGTCGCCGGCCGGCGAGGTCATCGACAGCGACAAGTAGGAACAGATGACATCTGAGACACCCGAACCGGCTCCCGCAGAAGCGTGGGCGCCGGGAAGCGGAACGGACACCGTGCTCGAACTGCGCGGAATCAACAAGCGGTTCGGCGCCGTCCAGGCTCTGACCGATATCCATCTCACCGTCGGCCGCGGCGAAGTCGTCGGACTCGTCGGCGACAACGGTGCCGGCAAATCGACCTTGATCAAGGTCATTGCCGGAGTCCACGGTGCTGATGAGGGCGAACTCCTCATCAATGGGGCGGCGCAGAAGTTCTCCTCGCCGAAGGATGCGCAGAAGGCCGGAGTGGCCACCGTGTTCCAGGACCTCTCCCTGTGCGAGAACCTCGACGTCGTGGCCAACCTCTTCCTGGGGCACGAGAAGACCCGCAGCGGAGTCCTCGACGAGGTGTCCATGGAAGCGAAGTCCTGGGAGCTGCTGCGCAGCCTGTCGGCGAAGATCCCGAGCGTGCGCGTACCGATCGCCGCCCTCTCCGGCGGTCAGCGGCAGACGGTCGCGATCGCCCGGTCCCTCCTCGGCGAACCTTCGCTGGTCATGCTCGATGAGCCGACTGCGGCGCTCGGTGTGGCGCAGACCGCCGAGGTGCTCAACCTCATCGAACGGCTCAAGGAACGCGACCTCGGGGTGCTGCTCGTCAGCCACAACATGGCCGATGTGCAGGCGGTGTGCGACCGGGTGCACGTGCTGCGTCTGGGCAAAGACGCTGGCGACTTCCCGGGAGACGAACGCACCGATGTGCTCGTGGCAGCGATCACCGGAGCCAGCGACAACGTTGTGACCAAACGCGCAGCACGAAGGGGTGAGCGTCGATGACCCGCAATTCCTTCATCACCGATGAGCGGATCTCGTCCGAAGGCATCGTCAGCACATTCATCCGCCGCGTCAAAGAGGGCCAGCTCGGGTCATTCCCGGTCATCCTCGCCCTCGTCGTCATCGTCATCGTCTTCCAGACCGCCGACAGCAATTTCATCTCCCCGGCCAACCTCGTCAACCTCTCGACGCAGGTCGCATTCCTCGCGATCCTGGCACTGGGCATCAACCTCATCCTGCTGCTCGGCGAGATCGACCTCTCGCTTGCGCAGCTCGGCGGCCTGGCCGCCTCCCTGCTCGGTGTGCTCGTGGTCAGGCAGGGTGTGCCGCCGGCGATCGCGCTGATCATCATGCTGCTGCTCGGCCTCGTCGTCGGTGCGATCCAGGGATGGTTCTTCGCCGTCGTCGGCATCCCAGCCTTCGTCGTGACCTTGGCCGGCCTGCTCGCCTTCACCGGTCTGACGCTGACGACCCTGGGTACACAGAAGAACCTGTCGATGTCGGACACCTTCGCCTTCGATTTCGCCAGCTACTACTTCCCGGCGGTCTGGGCCTATGTGTTCGGGGCGATCGCGATCATCGGCTTCGGAGCAGGCATCATCTACTCGAAACTGCGCCGTCACCGCGAGGGACTCAATGCACCGAGCTGGACCTCGGTGATCGTGCGCATCGTGCTGCTGACCGCGATCGTGTTCGGGTTCCTCGTCCTCGTCAACCAGGACTTCGGCCTGGCGATGCCGTTCTTCCTCATGATGGTCATCGCCATCGGCATCGATCTCGTGCTGCGCAAGACCCGTTACGGCCGTTCGATCTACGCCGTCGGCGGCAAGGTCGAGGCGGCCCGACGCGCCGGCATCCGAGTGACCTGGGTGCGCATCAGCGTATTCATGGCCGCCGGCGTGCTCGCAGCGCTCTTCGGCTTCGTCAAAACCGGTGTGACGACGAACGCCGGATCGACGCTGGTGAGCACGCAGGACCTGCTCAACGCGATCGCCGCAGCCGTCATCGGCGGCACCTCGCTCTTCGGCGGCCGCGGAACCGCGTGGGCGGCCGTGCTCGGTGCGCTGGTCGTCGGCGCCATCAACAACGGCCTCTACCTCATCGGCTTCAACTCCGATGCGCAGCAGATCATCACCGCGCTCGTCCTGCTCACCGCCGTCGTCATCGACGCACTCAGCCGCCGCGGCCAGAGGTACGTCGGCCGCGGTTAGCCGAGAGCCGTCCGTCCTCGGGTATGGTCCGGCGGTCAGGCGTCGGAGAGCAGACTCGCTTCGACTGCCGGAGTGATCGGGTCTCCCGCGCCCGTGGTGATGAGCCGGTGAAGGCTGTCGTGGGCATTGCGCGTCCACCCCTGTGCGCAGCCCTCATGGCAGGCCAGCATCGGGGTCAGCCCCACATGGGTGAAGGTCAGCTGGGCACCGGAGCCGGCCGGTTCGATGTCGAAGCGCACGGTCGTCCCGGCCCATTCATCGACGTCCTCACCCGCTCCGAAACGATTGTCGAGGATCCTCCAAACGACGCGTTCGCCGGGGACGAGTTCGGTGACCTGCACGCGAGTGGTGTGGATCTGCGGCACCGTATAGACGAATTCGCCGAGGCGGTCGGTCGCGCCGTCGATGCGCTGCGACCACCAGCCCCGCACATTCGTCACGGCGGCGTAGACCTCCTGCGGTGACTGCGGCACCTCATAGGTGAAGGTGAAATCCGACGATGACATTGCGTCGGGCGTAGATGTGGGATGTGCTGTGGTCATGGCGAGGCTCCTTTGCCGTTGTCTGCCGATCGCAACTTGTATCAAACAAGTTGGTGAAGTGATGATCCCACGCCTGATTTCATCATGCAAGTATCAAGGTAGAATCATTCTCATGCTGGGCAGAACGTATGACAACGAAGTGTGTTCCATTGCGCGCTCGCTCGAGATCGTCGGCGAACGGTGGAGCCTGCTGATCATCAGGAATGCGCTGTTCGCGGGAGTCACCCGCTTCGGTGACTTCCAGAAACGGCTCGGAGTGGCGACCAATGTGCTCACGACCAGGCTCGATGGCTTCGTCGAGGCGGGGATCATGTCCCGGGACTCGGGGTCCGGCGGGGTCGAATACCATCTCACCGACAAGGGGCGTGATCTGCGCGGAGTGCTCATCGCGTTCACCGACTGGGGCGATCGTTGGCAAGCCCCTGCCGGGCGGCCGATCATCTACCGGCACGATGACTGCTCGGGTGAGGTGCATAGTTCGATCCGCTGCGATGCCTGTGGTGAGGAACCTGACGCCGTCACCGCCTCGAAGGGTCCGGGCATGCCGGAGGAGAAGTGGTCGCACCGAACTGACTGACACAGGCACCCGATACGAATGGGTGCTGGCAGGTGCCGGGGTGGAGCTGAGGGGTCGCCCGTGTCCGACGGGGCTGATAGAGTCGAAGCCAATGACATGGGGTGCCTCATGACGTTCCGCTCGGGCCGAGAAGTCCACGCGGAGTTCGGCGAGGCTGAGAGAACACCCATCGAACCTGATCTGGGCCATACTAGCGAAGGGATCGTCATGGTTGACTTCGACCTGCGTTCTGCCAATGCGCGACTGCGTGCAAGCAATCCACTCATCCAATGCATCACGAACACCGTCGTGCAGCAATTCAGCGCCAACGTGCTCCTGGCCATCGGTGCCTCCCCGGCGATGCTCGACCACGAAGCCGACGCCGGGCAGTTCGCCGGCATCGCCAGCGGCGTCCTCATCAACTTCGGCACCGCCTCGAACCACCAGCTGCTCGCCGCCGATGCCGCCATCGACGTCGCCAACGCGGCCAGCAAGCCCTGGGTCCTCGATCCGGTGAGCGTCGGGGCCGTCGACTTCCGCACTTCCCGCATCCGTCGTGCCGCCGCCGACCACCCGACCGCCATCCGCGGCAATGCCTCCGAGATCGCCGCGCTGGCCGGAGTCGGCCTCGGCGGACGCGGAGTCGACTCCACCGATGACGTCGATGCGGTCCTTCCCGCCGCCGCGAAGCTGGCCCGAGAAACCGGGGCGATCGTCGCAGTCTCCGGACCCACGGACGCGATCGTCGCCCACATCGACGGCGCCGACCATGTCGCCCGCATCGCCGGCGGCCACGAATACATGCCGCTGGTCATCGGCACCGGCTGCTCGCTCGGAGCCGTCACCGCCGCCTACCTCGCCGCCGCCCGCGGTGGACTCGCCGATCCCGACGCCGACGCCTCGGCGGTGAACGCATCGGAACACACCACGAGCGGTGAGGCCGCCTCGGCGAGGTTCGAAGCCGTCGTCGCCGCCCACGCCCACTTCGCGGTCGCCGGCGAAGACGCCGCCGAGGGAGCCAAAGGACCGGGCAGCTACTCGGTGAACTTCCTCGACGCACTCCACAGCGTCGACGGCGACCGGCTCGCACATGCCAGGGTCAGCCTCGACGCACTCGCCGCGGACGAAGGCGCGCGGGCATGACCGCCGGATCCGCGCACATCACCGACGATCTGTGCAACGCGGCTGACACCGACCGCTTCGTCGGCATCGACACCCGCCTCTACCTCGTCACCGACTCCGCCCAGTGTGAGGCGGCCGGTCGCACCGTTGCCGAGACGGTCCAGGCCGCGGTCTCCGGGGGAGTCGGCATCGTCCAGGTCCGCGACAAAGACATCGATGACGGCGAGTTCTACTCGCTCGCCCGTCAGGTCATCGCCGCCGTCGACACCGCCACCCGCGGCACCGACCGCATCGTGCCCGTCGTCCTCAACGATCGCGTCGAGGTGGCCCGCCGCCTCATCGACGAGGGCGAGACCATCCACATCCACGTCGGCCAGACCGACACCACCGTCACCGAGGTGCGCGCCGCTGTGGGGGAGGCGCCGCTCATCGGTCTCTCGGCCGCCACCAGCGCCGAATTCGCCGCCGCCCGGGCCACCGGCGTCGTCGACCTCGTCGGCATCGGTCCGGTCTATGACACCACGACGAAGGCCGACGCACCCGACGGCATCGGACCCGACCGCCTCGGCGAACTGGTCGCAGAGGCCGGCATCCCCGCCGTGGCGATCGGCGGAATCACCGCCGACCGAGCTCCTGACCTGAGCGGACGCGGGCTGATCGGGATCTGCGTGGTCTCGGCGATCTGCCTGGCCGATGATCCGAAGGCCGCCGCCGAAGACCTGCTGTCTGCATTCGCGGGACGCGATCACGACGGCCGCGCGGACAGCGCAGGCAGCACCGCCGGCGGCCAGGCATGAGCACGCGCCCGCCGATCACCCTGACCATCGCCGGCACCGACCCCAGCGGGGGAGCCGGAATCCACGCCGACCTCAAGACCTTCACCGCGCGCAAGACCCTGGGCACGAGCGTCATCACCGCCCTCCTCGCCCAGAACACGCACGGGGTGTCTCGGGTCTACCCGATCGACGATGACTTCGTCGCCGACCAGTTCGACTCCGTGCTCGAAGACATGCCCGTCGACGCCGCGAAGTCCGGGATGCTCGGCGGCCGATCCCTCGTCGACCTCGTCGTCGCCCGCGCCGCCGAAGGCCTGCTGGGCTTCTACACCGTCGATCCGGTAATGATCGCGACCTCGGGCCATCGCCTCCTCGAGTCTGACGCCGTCGACGCGGTCCGCACCCACCTGCTGCCCGTGGCCGACCTCATCACTCCCAACCTCCCCGAGGCGGCCCTGCTCCTGTCCGAGGACGAACCCGAAGCGCAGACCCCCGACCAGATGCGTGACCAGGCGCTTCGCCTGCTCGAACGTGGGCCCGGCGCCGTCCTCCTCAAGGGCGGGCACGGCAGCGACGGAGACGTCACCGACATCCTCGCCACCCGGGACGGTTCGGTCCGCGAGTTCACCCACCCCCGCGTGGCTACCGCGAACACGCACGGAACCGGGTGCACCCTCTCGGCCGCAATCACCGCCGAGGTGGCCGTCCTCGGCCGTGAACGCGCAGCATCGGCGAACGGGGGCGCGGGAGCGGCCGTGACCGGCACCCCCGAGATCGGGTCCGAGCTCCTCGGCGATGCTGTCAGCAATGCCCTGGATTTCCTCGCCCGGGCTCTCAGCTCGGCCGCGGGCTGGCAGGTCAGCCTCGACTCGGATGGGGCACACGGACCCGTCGACCATCAGGTCGACATCGTCCGCGGGCAGCCTTCCTGACCGACCGCTCACCGCACGGTCGGGCACCCCATCTGACCAACACGAATCACAACCGCACGTCACACGAGTACATAGGAGTTCCCATGACCGTCGATTTCTCTGCCGGACCCCAGACCGCTCAGCTCTGGGACCGTGTCCGCCCCATCATCGAACAGATCGAAGACCTGCCGTTCCTCGCCCAGCTCGCCGACGGCAGCCTCGACGTCACGGCGTTCACGAACTACATCATCCAGGACGGCATCTACCTCAACGGCTACGCGAAGGCGATGTCCTTCCTCGCCGCAAAGACCGTCGACCGCGACGAGTCACGCTTCTGGGCCGGCTCGGCAGCCGAGGCGATCACGGTCGAGGAAGGCATGCACGAAGAGCTGCTCGCCGATTCGCGACTGGCGGCCGCACATGCTGAACTCACCGGCGGCAGCGCGGGCGCCAAGGCCTCACCGACGGCGCTCGGCTACGTCTCGTTCCTCATCGCCACGGCCGCCAGCCGCTCCTACGGCGAAGGCGTCGCCGGAGTGCTGCCGTGCTTCTGGGTGTACGCCCACATGGGCAAGGTGCTCGTCGAGCAGGCCGGTCAGATGGCCGATGACCACCCGTACCGGACCTGGGTGCAGACCTATGACTCACCGGAGTTCGACGAATCGACCCGTCATGCCGTGGTCATCCTCGAACAGGAACTCGCGAAGGCCCCGGACGAGGAGGCGGCACGGATGCGGGCGGCGTTCGAACAGGCATGTGTCTACGAACTGCACTTCTGGGCCTCGGCACACGCGATGCAGAACTGGGACGCCTCCGTCTTCCTGCCGCAGGGCGGGCTCACCTCGGCGGGCTGAGCCGGCGGACGAGGTTGATGAGAGCCGCGGCGGTGATGATGAGGAAGACGCCTGTGGGAATGAACGTCATCCCCGTCGGCATCGTCGCCCCGCGCCCTTCGCGCATGATCATCACAAGCACCGACGTCAGCAGCAGTGCCAGGGCGCCGCCGGTGATGCGCATGAACTGCATGAGGCAGTCATAGAGGTAGGTGTGCTCGCCGCTGTTCAGCCAGTAGTCCTTGAACGGGATGTTGATGATGGAACTCGGAAGCTTCTCCCAGATCCAGCGGCTCGAGAAGAGCAGGGGAAGACCGACGCCGATCGGCACGAGCCAGCCCAGCGTGCCCGCCTTCGACGACCAGTCGTCGGGCTGTCCCGAGGAATCGAAGTGGCTCGCGACGGTGTCCGGAGCCTGAACCCAGAACCAGACGGCGAAACCGATGAACACGAGGACCGAGACGACCGCGAACACGAGCGCAGCGAACTCGCCCATCGGGGACCGGCGCGGATTCGGAGAGGAGGACGTCACCCTGTCACTCTAACAACAGGGACAGTCCTGTCGATCAGCGGCAGGCGCGAGCGACAACTCAGGCGCGAGCCGAACCCGAAGGATCCTCAGGGTAATGGGTGATCGGTCCGAACGACCCGAGCGCATGCCATCCGCGGCGCAGCGTGGTCCACAGGAGCACGTGGTCGACCTCCATGAGAGGGACGCGATCATGTCTCGGGCAGGCGTATCGCCCGATGAAGAACACGATCGTCGAGAACATCACGGCAATCATGAATAGAATCAGCAGATCCATGGTGGCCCCCTCACACCCGGTACGAATGCGTGATCCTATTTTCTCCCCGACGAGCAGATAATGATAGGGGCGTCTCGCCTGGTGAGTGTGAGAGTGGACACAATCACGTGTAGCTGACGGCGAGGCTCTCGGCGGCTTCTGCGACAGCCAGGGCAGCGGCCCGACCCTGGTCCGCTGTGATGGTCGATGGGAAGGTGAAGCGGACGCTGGTCTGCGCGACGTCGGCCTCGATGCCCAGCGCAGTGAGCACATGCGAGGCCTCATCGGACCCGACCGCGCAGGCCGATCCGCTCGATGCCGTGACACCGAGGCGCTCGAGTTCGAGGAGGACGGCCTCCCCGGAGGTGTTCGAGAAGCAGAACGACGCGTGGTTCGGTGTCCGTGCGTCCGGACTGCCGGTGAGGAAGGCGCCCGGAACCGCTGCCAGGATCGCGGCGATGAACTCATCGCGGATGGCTCGGACACGGGCGGCGGCTTCGGTCCGCTCCGCCTCGGCGAGTTCGAAGGCGGTGGCGAAGGCGACGGCAAGGGCCACGTTCTCCGTGCCCGAACGGCGTCCCGCCTCCTGCCCGCCGCCGTGGATGAGCGGTTCGACGGGAACGCGGGCGCGGATCGCGGCCACTCCGATGCCCTTCGGCGCCCCGACCTTGTGCCCGGCCAGCGTGAGCGCATCGACGCCGAGTCCGGACAGCGGCAGCCACCCGGCGGCCTGCACCGCATCCGTGTGGAAACGGGCACCCGCCTCGTGCGCGGCCGCGGCGAGAGCCGGGATGTCAGCGACCGTTCCGATCTCGTTGTTCGCGTAGCCGAGGCTCACCAGCGTGGTGTCCGGACGGATGGACTCGGCCAGGGCCTCGGGCGTCACGGTCCCATCGGGGTGCAGGTCCACCTCGGTGATGGTGAAGCCGTGGACGCGAGAGAGGAACTCCGCCGAGGCGAGCACCGCCTCGTGCTCGATCGCCGAGGTGACGATATGTCGCCGAGGCGGCCGTGGGGTCCCGTCCGACTGGCCCTGCGTCTGTGCGCCGAGGGCGATGCCGAGGATCGCGAGATTGTCCGCTTCCGTGCCGCCGCTGGTGAAGGTGATGTCGGTGGCCCGCATCCCCAGGACCGCGGCGACGCGGGACCGGGCATCGGCGAGGGCCTCGGCGGGCCCGCGCCCGAATTCGTGGTGGCTCGACGGGTTGCCGAAGGCACCGGCCAGGTACGGCCAGGCTGCCTCGAGGGCCTCCCGCCGCACGGGAGCCGCGGCCGCGGTGTCGAGGTAGAGGCGTCGGCTCATCTCAGTTCCCCGCAGGATTCGTCAGCACGAGGTCGAGACCGAGATCGATCGAGCGGACACTGTGCGTCAGCGCCCCGGATGAGATGACGTCGACCCCGGTGGCGGCGATCTCAGGGATCGTGTCGAGAGTGACGTTGCCGCTGGCCTCGACGACGGCGCGACCGCTGATGAGTTCGACTCCCTCGCGCAGCTGGGCCGGGGTGAAGTTGTCGAGCATGATGATGTCCGCCTCACCTTCGAGCACCGCGGGCACCTGGTCGAGGCGGTCGACCTCGACCTCGATCCTCGTCGTGTGCGGCAGGCGGGTGCGGGCCTGTCGAATCGCCTCGGCGACGCTGAGTCCCTCGCCGGTGAGGACGGCGAGATGATTGTCCTTGGCCATGACCGCATCGGAGAGCCCGAACCGGTGGTTGTGCCCGCCGCCGCAGACCACCGCATGCTTCTCGAAAGCCCGCAGGCCTGGAGTGGTCTTGCGGGTGTCGACGATCCGCGCCCGACCATCGGCGGCATCGACGAAGCGCCTGGTGACAGACGCGATTCCGCTCATCCGTTGGCAGAAGTTCAGGGCGATCCGCTCGGCCTGCAGCACCGCTCTGGCGGGGCCGGAGACCGTGGCGAGCACCTCACCGGCCGTGAAGGCGTCACCATCGGCGGCGTGCAGCTCGATGGCGACGGACGGATCGACGAGGGTGAAGGCGCGGGCGAAGACGTCGATGCCGGCGAGCACCCCGTCCTCGCGTGCCCGCAGATCGGCCCGCGCCGCGGCGCCGGCCGGGATGAAGGCCTCCCCGGTGATGTCGCCCCAGGGGGCGTCCTCATTCAGGGCGAGGCGGAGCGCGGAATCGATGGTCGCGGCGGTCAGCATGCGGCGGCCTCCTCAAGCAGGCGGGGCGGGGTCGGGTCTGTGGCGGCACCGGTGGGCCGGGTGCCTTCGGGTGGCGGGCTCGAGAGCGGGGCATCGGTGCGAGTATGCGCCCCGAGGCTGCGGTCACGGGCCAGCGCATGATGAGCCATGTGCTCGGCGATGAGAGTGAGATTCGTGGTTTCGATGCGCTCGACGATCGTGGTGTGCCGGCGCGGATCGGCGGTGATCTCCGCTCCGGGGGCGACCACTTCGTGCTCGCGGTCCACCGTGCCGGCCCGGTCCGGAGAGACCTCGCCGAGGCGGCCGAGCAGGGTGCGCAGACCGGCCGCGGTGCGCTCCACTCCCAGATGATCCCAGGTCAGAGCCTGCAACTCGGGGCGGGTGAGGCCGGCGAGGCGGGGGAGGCCGGGCCGGTGTTCTGCGGACCCGACGGCGTTCGGGCGATCCGTGTCGATCGCATCGGCCGTGCGAGCGCCGAAGACCGCACCTTCGAGCAGCGAGTTCGAGGCCAGGCGGTTCGCGCCGTGGACCCCGGTGCAGGCGACCTCGCCCACGGCGAAGAGGCCCGCGATGGTCGTTCGTCCCTCGAGATCGGCGCTCACCCCGCCCATGAAGTAGTGAGCGGCCGGGGTGACCGGAATGAGGTCTCGGGACAGATCGAGACCATGAGCGGCGAGGCCGGCGGTGATGCTCGGGAACCGGGCGGCCGCCTCGGAGACGGCCCGGGCATCGAGGACGCAGGGCCGACCGTGCTGAGCGGCCGACCGTCGGTGCAGGGCGAGGGCGACGACATCACGGGAGGCGAGCTCGGCCCGCTTGTCGATCTCCGGCATGAACCGGCGGGCCTGCTCGTCGAGGAGGAGGGCACCGGCGCCGCGGACGGCTTCGGAGATGAGGAACCCGGGACCGGCCAGAGCGGTGGGATGGAACTGGAAGAACTCGAGGTCACGGGCCTCGGCGCCGGCACGGAGGGCTGCGGCCAGGCCGTCACCGGTCGCCGCATCCGGGTTCGTCGTGTGGGCGAAGAGCTGCCCGGCACCGCCGGTGGCGAGTACGACGGCATCGGCGCTCAGTCGTTCGAGACGTCCGTCCCGAAGCACGGTGATTCCGGAGGCGCGGATGGGGCAGCCCTCGCGCTCGCCGGTCGTGGAGATGTCGACGAGCATGGTGTCTTCGAGCAGGCGGAGCCGCCCGGCGGCCGCCTCGGCGCGGGTGGCGGCCGTGAGCGCGGAGGCGATCTCACGGCCGGTGGCGTCCCCGCCGGCGTGGAAGATGCGGGCGAAGGAATGGGCGCCTTCCATGCCGCGCGCCCAGGCTCCGGTCTCGTCCCGGTCGAACTCGACACCGGCGGCCGCGAGAGTGAACAGCGCATCGGCACCGGAGGAGCACAGCACCTCGACGGCCTCGTCGATGCAGTGCCCGGCACCGGCGGTGAGCGTATCGGCCACATGGGAGGTGACGGTGTCATCGGGGCCGACGACCCCGGCGATCCCGCCCTGCGCCCACGCGGTGTTCGACTCACCGAGGCTGCCCTTCGTGACCACGGTGACCTCGTGGCGGCCGGCCAGACGCAGGGCGCAGGTGAGACCGGCGATCCCGGAGCCGGCGATGATGACGCGGCTCATCAGATCCGCGGCTTCGCGGCGAGCATCCGTTCCAGGGACACACGGGCGGGATCGGCCACCTCGGCGTCGACGGAGATCTGGTTGACGACCCGTCCGGCGATGAGCGATTCGAGCACCCAGGCGATGTAGCCGGGGTGGATGCGATACATCGTCGAGCACGGGCAGATGACGGGATCGAGGCAGAAGATCGTATGCTGCGGGTGCTCGGCGGCCAGCCGCTGGACGAGGTTGATCTCGGTGCCGATGGCGAATGTCGTCGGTTCGGTCGCCTCGGCGATGGCCCTCGTGATGTACGCGGTCGACCCGGACTCATCGGCGGCGGCCACGGTCTCGCGCGGGCATTCGGGGTGGACGATGACGCGGACATCCGGGTGCTCGTTCCGAGCCTTGTCGATCTGGGCGGGAGTGAAGCGCTTGTGCACGGAGCAGAAGCCCTGCCAGAGGATGACGCGGGCGTCGGTGAGCGTCTGCTCGTCATTGTTGCCCAGCGGACGGGCCGGATTCCACAGCGGCATCTCATCAAGACCGATGCCCATGTTCACGGCGGTGTTGCGGCCGAGGTGCTGGTCGGGGAAGAACAGGACGCGCTGCCCGCGTTCGAACGCCCACTCGAGCACCACCTCGGCGTTCGACGAGGTGCACACGATGCCGCCGTTGCGGCCGCAGAAACCTTTGATCGCGGCCGAGGAATTCATGTAGGTGACGGGGACGACCGGGACGCGGCCGTGCTCATCGGGTTCGGTGCCGAAGACCTCGGCGAGCTGTTCCCAGCAGTCCTCGACCTGATCGATCGAGGCCATGTCCGCCATCGAGCAGCCGGCGGCGAGGTTGGGCAGGATGACCGACTGGTTCGGCTGCGAGAGCAGGTCGGCGGTCTCGGCCATGAAGTGGACGCCGCAGAAGACGATCGCCTCGGCCTCCGGATGGTTCTGCGCGGCCCGGGCGAGCATGAACGAGTCGCCGATGTAGTCGGCGTGCTCGACGACCTCGACCCGCTGATAGTGGTGGCCGAGCAGAACGACGCGATCGCCGAGGCTCTCCTTGGCCCTGCGGATGCGGTCATCGAGCTCTTCGGCGGAGGCCTGCTTGTATTCCTCGGGGATCTCACCCTGACGTGGGGCGGCGGCCGGGATCGTGTCGGCCAGCGAGGCGCCGGGACCGTAGCCGGGGCGTTCGTCGACGTCCCACGGGGCATCGAGCAGCTCCGTCGAACACATGTCGTCGTTGGCCCCCGTGGCGGAGATGTCCTTGAGGGTGAGTTCGATCGAGGCTGTCGTAGTCATCATCGTCCTTCGCTGTGGTGGGCTGCGGGTGCGCGAGGAGCGCGAGACACCGCCCGACATGTTTTGCGCACTTGTGCGTTTAATTGTTTGCGCAGATTTGAGCTTAATCCCGTCGCTGGTCAATGCACAACTCCGTGCCGGTCGTGTCGCGGGCGGCGGAGCGGGCCGAGTTCTGCGTGGAGGTGCTGTTGCCGGGGGCTTGTGATAGCCGTGGGGCAGGGGATGGCCTAGGCTGTGGTCTGGCTCGCAATCCGAGCCGATGTGCACTGCGGTGGTCGCCCCGTGAGAGTGACCGAGGCTCCTCACCGGAGCTTCGGGCTCGACCCGCCCGCGCCCGCACCGACGACATCGCATATCCGAAGGATCCTCATGCCCGACGCGGCACACCCGAACCAGCAATCGTCCACATCATCCGCCGAGGAACCGGCTCCGTACGGAGGTCAGTCGACCCCGTCGGGAACCGGGCGAAGCGGCGCTCCCGCGGCCCCGCCTCGGCGAATCCGCACTCTCGATCTCATCAGAGCCAAGTCCGCGGGCCGGCGGTGGGCGATGCTGACCAGTTACGACCAGTACACGGCTGCATTGTTCGAGCAGGCCGGCGTCGAGGCGCTGCTGGTCGGCGATTCCGCGGCGAACAACGTCTACGGCCACGCCACGACCCTGCCGGTGACCGTCGACGAGCTCATTCCCCTGGCTCGTGCAGTCGCCTCGGCGACGACGCGCGCACTCATCGTCGCCGACCTGCCCTTCGGCAGCTATGAGATCTCCGACGAACAGGCCGTGGCCACGGCTGTGCGGTTCATGAAGGAAGCCGGAGTCCACGCGGTCAAACTCGAAGGCGGGGCGCGCATGGCCTCGCGGATCGCGGCGATCACGGCGGCGGGCATCCCTGTCATGGCGCACATCGGCTTCACCCCGCAGGCCGAGCACAACCTCGGCGGATACAAGGTCCAAGGTCGCGGGGAGGCGGGCTCGGCGCTTCTCGACGACTCCCGCGCGGTCGCCGCTGCCGGAGCGTTCTCCGTGGTCATGGAGATGGTCCCGTCCGCCCTGGCCGGGCAGGTCACCGCCGAACTCACGATCCCGACCATCGGCATCGGAGCGGGCGCCGACTGCGACGCGCAGGTGCTCGTGTGGCAGGACATGGCCGGGCTGAGTACGGGGCGGGCCCCGCGCTTCGTCAAGCGCTATGCCGACCTGCATTCCGTGCTCACCGAGGCGGTCGGAACCTATGTCGACGAAGTCCGGTCCGGGATCTTCCCCGAACCGGAGAGGGGCTTCGACTGATGGAGGTCGGAGGCATCCAGGCGCTGCGTCGGTGGCGGTCCGAGCAGACCGGGCGCATCGGCCTCGTGCCGACGATGGGCGCCCTCCACTCGGGTCATCAGGCGCTCATGGCCCGCGCCCGGGCCGAATCCGACCTGGTCGTGACCTCGATCTTCGTCAATCCGCTGCAGTTCGGCGCCGATGAGGACTTCGTCCAGTACCCGCGCCCGATTGAGGCCGATCTGAGCAAGTGCGAGGAGGCCGGGGTCGACTTCGTCTTCGCTCCTGCCCTGGCCGAGATGTATCCTTCCGCGCCCGAAGTCCGCGTCGTCGCCGGGCGCATGGGCGCGGTGTTCGAAGGTGAGGCCAGGCCCGGTCACTTCGACGGAGTGCTCACGGTCGTGGCGAAGCTGTTCAACCTCATCGACCCCGATGTCACGGTGTTCGGGCTCAAGGACATCCAGCAGTTCGTGCTGGTCAAGAGGATGATCGCCGACCTCGACTTCGATATCGAGCTCATCGGTCTGCCCGTCATCCGCGACGATGACGGGCTGGCGATGTCGAGTCGCAACGAATACCTCTCCGGGGTCGACCGCGACCGTGCCCTGGCGATTCCGCGGGCCCTCGACACCGCCGCCGAGGTGGCGGCGGGTTCGTCGACGGGTGCTGGGGGACTGCCCGGCGCCGTCGAATCGGCGGCCCGTGCCGTCCTCGAATCGGCGACCGAGCGCGGGATGCTCGAGATCATCTACCTCAGCCTCGTCGAGGCGGCGACACTGCGGCCCTGCCCCGACGACTTTCGGGGATCGGCCCTGCTGCTCGTGTCGGTGGATGTCGGCGGCACGCACCTCATCGACAATCTGCCCCTGGAATTCTGAGCCGGGCCGCAGGGAATGCGCCGTTCCGACGACCGGGGATGGCCACTCAGATCGGGATTGCGATGACAGCGATGCCGATGACGAACAGGATGAGGGTCGAGGCCGCCTCGATGAAGAAGTCGGCGCTGCGGTGCGCCATCGCCGAGGCGGCCAGGCTCGCCATGCACGCGAGCACGAGCTGATAGGCCAGCAGCACGCCGACGATGAGGGCGATGAGCACCGCATAGTCGACTCCGCTCGGCGACGCGGGCACGAGGGTGGGCAGGATCGCGAGGAAGAACAGGCCGACCTTCGGGTTGCTCAGCGAGGAGATGATGCCGCGGCGATAGGACACGAACGAGCGCAGGTGACCCCAGGCGGTCGACTCCACGGCGGTGGCGATCTCGCTGACCGGGCCGTCGAGGGGCGATTCGGGTGGGTCCGTCTGGTCGGCTGTGGACTCGGAGGTCGCCGAGTCCGCATGCAGTTCGCGACGCAGGCGCAGCGCCTGCCGGCCGGCGAGGAATCCGAGGAAGCAGAGGTAGAGCCCGCCGCCGATCTTGAGCACCTGGACCGCGGCGGGGTAGACGGTGAGCAGGGCGGAGACTCCGGTCAGCGCGAGGGCCATCCAGATCACGGTTCCCGTGGCCGTGCCGAGGGCATAGACCAGTCCGGCCTTCCGCCGCAGGGACGACAGGCGGATCGTGAGGATCGTCTCGGGTCCGGGCGTGACCGCCAACGCGGCGGCGGCGCCGGTGATGGTGAGGATCTCGGGTCCGGTCACGGCTGTCCTCCTGATGCAGTGGGGTGAAGCGAGCCCCGCGGGTGGGGAGACGCATCTCCTGGGGCACGTCTCCATTGTCGGGGGTGCCAACAATCGGGAAAAGCAATTGATCGTGAACGAACATCAGGCGATACCGAATGGTTTCCGGCTACGATGCACGTATGTGGGATCTCAACCGGCTCCGGATCTGGCGCGCGGTCGTGGCCACCGGGTCTGTGGTCGCGGCCGCGAAGAACCTCAACTACACGCCGGCGACGGTCAGCCAGCACATCACGACCCTGCAGAAGTCCGTCGTCGCACCCCTGTATCGGCGGTCGGGCCGCGGCATCGAGATCACCGAGTTCGGTCGGCGGCTGGCCGAGGAGTCCGGGGAGGTGTTCACCTCGGTGGCCAGACTGGACGACCTCGTCGAGAATTTCCGCAACGTCAGCCGTCCCCGACTGCGGATCGCCGCATTCACCTCGTTCAATGCTCGGCTGCTGCCTGGGATCATCGAATCCGTCGCCCGCGACCACCCGAACCTGCGCTTCGACATCCAGCTCAACGAACCGGCGAAGAATCGGCGCAGTCACTGCCTCATCGAGATCCGGGCCGAGGTCCCGCAGGGCGGGGAGACCCGGCTGCCGGAGATGACGCGGATTCCGCTCTTCGACGATGACTACCGGGTTGTGGTCTCCGAGCGGCACGAATTCGCGGAACTGGCGACCGTGCCGTTCAAGGATCTCGAGGACCAGCATTGGGTCGACTACGACATGTGGGCGGGCCCGTCGAGCAAGGTCGTCGACCATGCGTGCGCGGCGGCCGGTTTCGAGCGCAAGAGCTTCGCGGCCTGCGAGGACGACTTCGCCGCGCTCGCCCTCGTTGCCTCGAATCTGGCGATCACCGTGCTGCCGGGACTCTCGACCCTGCAGCTGCCGCCCGGACTCGTCGCCGTCGACCTCACCGATCCCGTGCCGATGCGTCGGGTCGTCATGCATGTGCGCGAACGGGAGGCGCACCTGCCGCATGTGCGCGCCTTCGTCGCGGCCGCCAAGGACGTCGTCGCCGCCCACCTCCCTCCCAGAACTACCTGACGACGGCCCAGCAACCTCGCGCGAGGTTGCTGGGCCGTCGTCAGGTAATTCTGGGAGGGGAGACGTTGCGTTCCTCATAGTGGGCTGAGACCTGGGCCAGAGGGTGGTGGGATAGGCTGTTGGCGTGAGTTCTGAAATCGAAATCGGCAAAGGCAAGCGCGGCCGTCGCGCCTATTCGCTCGACGACATCGCCATCGTCCCCGCTCGGCGCACCCGCGACCCCGAAGACGTGTCTCTGAGCTGGCAGATCGATGCCTACCAGTTCGACCTGCCCTTCATCGGCGCCCCCATGGATTCGGCGATGTCGCCGGAGACCGTCATCGCCCTGGGCAAGTTCGGCGGACTCGGTGTGCTCGACCTCGAGGGACTGTGGACCCGGTACGAGGACCCCACCCCGCTGCTGGCCGAGATCGCCCAGCTGCCCAGCGAAATGGCGACCTCTCGGATGCAGGAGCTCTACTCCGCACCCATCCAGGCCGAACTCATCACCGCTCGCCTCGAGCAGATCCGCGAGGCCGGAGTCACCGTCGCCGGAGCGCTCACCCCGCAGCGGACGCAGGAGTTCTACAAGACCGTCGTCGATGCCGGTGTCGACATCTTCGTCATCCGCGGCACCACGGTGTCGGCCGAGCACGTCTCGACCCACACCGAACCGCTCAACCTCAAGCAGTTCATCTACGAACTCGATGTGCCCGTCATCGTCGGCGGTGCCGCCACCTACACCGCGGCTCTGCACCTCATGCGCACCGGTGCCGCCGGCGTCCTCGTCGGTTTCGGCGGGGGAGCGGCGGCCACGACCCGCAAGACCCTGGGCATCCACGCCCCGATGGCCACCGCCGTCGCCGACATCCACGCCGCCCGCCGCGACTACATGGACGAATCCGGCGGACGCTACGTCCACGTCATCGCCGATGGTGGGCTGGGCACCAGCGGTGAGATCGTCAAGGCCTTCGGCGTCGGCGCCGATGCCGTCATGCTCGGCACCGCTCTGGCCCGAGCCACCGAGGCTCCTGGGCGCGGCATGCACTGGGGTGCCGAAGCCCACCACCCGGACCTGCCGCGCGGTCACCGGGTCGAACTCGGCACCGTCGGCAGCCTCGAGCAGGTGCTCTTCGGGCCCGGCCGCACCGCGATCGGCGAACTCAACCTCGCCGGTGCCCTGCGCCGCGCTCTGGCCACCACCGGCTACCTCGACCTCAAGGAATTCCAGCGCGTCGACGTCACCGTCTCGCCCTACCAGACTGGCTCGGTGGTCTGAACTGTTCCGCCTGGCTCTGACCCCCAAATGGTTGGGGTCCCTGCTCCTCGTCCTGGTGCTCGTCACCTGCTTCGTCGGTCTCTCCGCATGGCAGGTCGACCGGGCCCAGCACAAGAACGAGGTCGCGGACTCCGCCGGCATCGACGAGGTCAAGGACTTCAACGAGGTGATGGATGCCCAGGCCCCGATGCCCGGCATCCTCGCCGACCAGCGGGTCAGCCTGACCGGCCACTGGATCCCCGACGCCCAGGTCGTCGTCCCCGGCCGCATGCAGGACGATGAGTCCGGGTACTGGGTGGTCACGATGTTCGCCCCCGACGACGCCCACCTCGGCGAGGGCGTCAGCGCCGCAGGCGCCGATGAGAAGACGATCGCGATTCCGGTCGTCCGCGGATTCACCACCGACGAGGATGCCGCCATGTCCTCGCGTGCGAAGCCGGGCGATGTCGAACTCACCGCCCGGATCGGTCCGATCGAAGGGCCGGAACCCGGCAACGACCTGCCCGAGGGGCAGGTGCGCACGGTCTCGACCTCACAGATCATCAACATGTTCCCCGATCTGCTCACCTATTCCGGCTTCCTCATTCCCGAGAAGGCCGACGGGGCGGCCGCCTCGGTGGGCACCGATGGGCTCGCCCAGGTCCCGACCACGACGACCCGCGATGAGGGCGGATTCGATCTGCAGTCGGCGGTGTACGCCATCGAATGGATCATCTTCGCCGCCATGGCCCTCTACATGTGGTTCCAGCTGCTGCGCGACGACTTCGTCCGGCGCCGCCTCGGCGAGGATTCTCAGGATCCGGAGAACCGGGTCGAGTATGTTGTCGTCAAGCCCGCCGGCTCCTCGGCCATCGACCCCGAGGTGATGTCGGGCCTGACCGGACTGCCGGCCCACCGCCACGGCGGGAAGAAGCCCGGGAAGAAACCGGGGAAGAAGCCGGGGAAGAAGCCCGGATCGGCCACCGATACGAGCACGACCGCAGACACCAGCAACACCGATACCCGCACGACCGGAGGAAACTGAGCGTGAGCGAAGAACACGAGTCCTTGGACTCCCGCCCCGACTTCGATGAGTCGAACGTGTGGAGCGTCAAACGCTTCACCTCGGCGCGCAATGCGCTGAAGTTCTACCGGGTGATGGCATTCATCACCGGTACGATGCTGCTCATCCTCACGGTCGAGATGATCTACAAGTACCTCATCGCCGCGGACTCGGCCACGGCCCTGAACTTCGGCGGCTTCAACCTCGCCGCGGCCATCGCGATCTGCCACGGCTGGTGCTACGTCGTCTACCTCATCGGCTGCTTCTGGCTCAACCAGCAGATGCGCTGGAGCCTCGGCCGTTACCTCATCCTCGCGCTCGCCGGCGTCGTGCCCGTGATGTCGTTCATCCTCGAACGTCGTATCCACCGCCAGGTCGACGCGGAACTCGAAGCCGCCGTCGTCGTCGCTCCCAAGAGCTGAAGGGCGCGCGAAACCCCGAATTCGGGTGTCGCCTCGCCGGCGCTTAGAATTGGAGCATGACGCAAACCCAGAGCACGCAGGTGCCCCCTGTCCTCGTCGTCGATTTCGGTGCCCAGTATGCCCAGCTCATCGCGCGCCGCATCCGCGAAGCGGGCCTGTACTCAGAGATCATCGCCCATGACGCTCCGGCGTCCGAGTTCGCCGCGAAGAACCCTTTGGCCATCGTGCTCTCCGGGGGACCGTCGAGCGTCAACGATGAAGGTGCCCCGAGCTTCGACACCTCGGTGTTCGACCTCGGCATCCCGACCATGGGCATCTGCTACGGGTTCCAGCTCATGTCGACCAGCCTCGGCGGTCGCGTGGCGAAGACCGATAAGCGCGAATACGGCTCGACCCCACTGTCGGTGACCGACACGGGGTCGCTGCTGGCCGAGACTCCGGGCTCCTACAAGGTCTGGATGTCCCATGGGGACTCCGTCGCCGAGGCGCCTGCCGGCTTCGACGTGCTCGCGTCCACCCCGGACACCCCCGTGGCCGCCTTCGAGTGCCCGGAGAAGCGGTTCGCCGGTGTGCAGTGGCACCCCGAGGTCCTCCATTCGGAGAACGGGCAGAAGATCCTCGAGAACTTCCTCTTCAACGTCGCCGGTCTCGAAGCCGACTGGACGAACGCCTCGGTCATCGACGAACAGGTCGAACTCATCCGCGCCCGCGTCGGCGACAAGAAGGTCATCTGCGGTCTGTCCGGAGGCGTCGACTCCTCCGTGGCCGCCGCCCTCGTCCACAAGGCCATCGGCGACCAGCTCACCTGCGTCTTCGTCGACCACGGTCTGCTGCGTGAGGACGAGAGGAAACAGGTCGAGCAGGACTACGTCGACTCGATCGGCGTCCGCCTGGTCACCGTCGATGCGCGTGAGCAGTTCCTCTCCCAGCTCGCCGGAGTCACCGACCCGGAGGAGAAGCGCAAGATCATCGGCCGCGAGTTCATCCGCACGTTCGAGAACGCCGCCGCGGACCTCGTGCTCGAAGCCCAGGAGGGTGAGGGTGAGGACATCGCCTTCCTCGTCCAGGGCACCCTCTACCCCGACGTCGTCGAGTCCGGCGGCGGATCGGGGACCGCGAACATCAAGAGCCACCACAATGTCGGCGGCCTGCCCGACGACATCCAGTTCCAGCTCATCGAACCCCTGCGTGCCCTGTTCAAGGACGAGGTGCGCGCCATCGGCCGCGAACTCGGCGTGCCCGAGGTCATCGTCTCTCGCCAGCCCTTCCCCGGACCGGGCCTGGGCATCCGCATCATCGGCGAAGTCACCGAGGAGCGTCTGGCCATCCTCCGCAGGGCCGATGCCATCGCCCGCGCCGAGCTGACGAAGGCGGGCCTTGACGGGGAGATCTGGCAGTGCCCGGTCGTCCTCCTGGCCGATGTCCGCTCCGTCGGCGTCCAGGGAGACGGCCGCACTTACGGCCACCCCGTCGTGCTGCGCCCGGTCTCGAGCGAGGACGCGATGACCGCGGACTGGACGCGCATCCCCTACGATGTGCTCTCCGTGATCTCCAACCGCATCACCAACGAGGTCGACGACATCAACCGCGTCGTCCTCGACGTCACCTCGAAGCCCCCGGGCACCATCGAATGGGAATGATCGTCGGCCCACCGATCGTGTGATCGTCGCAGGGAAGCCTGGGACCTGAACAGGGGATCACGCGAACGGTGGAGGCATCGCCGAGGCAACCTTGAGGACCCCCGGATTCCGCCCCTGAACACTGTTCAGTTACAGTGGTGGGGAACCTGGGGTCGCCTCGGGTATTTCCGGATGCAGACCCGCTGCGCTCCGGGTGGAACACGAACAACGGAGTACTCATGTCTCAGGCCCACAGCACCGCCTCGGCGGGCATCACCCGTCCTCGTTCGGCCGGTCGTGCCGGCAACATCGCGCTCATCGCCGTCTTCGCCGCTATGCTCGCGGCCTTTGCGATGATGCCCCCGGTCCCGGTCGGGCCCGCCGGTGTGCCGATCACGCTGCAGACCTTCGCCATCGCCCTGTGCGGAATGGTGCTCGGACCCTGGCGGGGAGCGGCCGCGACCCTGCTCTATGTGGTCCTCGGCCTGCTCGGGCTGCCGATCTTCTCCGGCATGAACGGCGGCATCGGTGTGCTCGCCGGACCGAGCGCCGGCTACATCCTCTCCTTCACTCTCTACGCCCTGGCCGCCGGGCTCGTCGCCCGCTGGGCCGTGCGTCGCTTCCGGGGGATGAGGCTCGGCATCGCCCTGTTCCTCGGCGGATTCGCCGCCAGCCTCCTGCTCAACCACCCGCTGGGCATCCTCGGCATGTCGATCAACGCGGATCTGCCGCTTCGCGTCGCCGCCGTCGCCGACCTCGCCTACTGGCCCGGTGACATCATCAAGAACATCCTCGCCGCCTCGGTGGCCGTCCTCATCCATCGGGCATTCCCCGATGTGCTGCGCCGTCGCGGCGTGAGCATGGATTCGCTCGTCGGTGCGGGCGTCGACTCAGCCGCGGGTGCGCACCTCAACGGTGCGGCCGCCTCGGCGGCGGAGCGGGAACCGGGCGTCAAGTGACCCGGGAGATCAGCTTCAGCGATGTCGGCGTCGGGGTCCTCGACGAGGGCCCCGACGGCGACGTCGTGCGACCGATCCTCCAGAACGTCAGCTTCACCCTCACCGAGGATGTCGTGGCCGTGATCGGAGCGAACGGTTCGGGGAAGTCGACTCTGCTGCAGCTGGTCAATGGTCTGGTCACCGCGAATGCGGGGCAGGTCCTCATCGACGGAATCGACCCGTATCGGCATCCGGCGAAGGTGCGATCGCGGGTGGGGTTCGTCTTCACCGACCCGGCCGCGCAGCTCGTCATGCCGACCCCGATCGAAGACATCGAACTCTCCCTGCGCAAGTCCGTGCCGAAGGGCAGGCGGCGGGACGCGGCCCTGGCCGTGCTCGGCGAACTCGGCATCGCCGACCTCGCCGAGCGCAGCGTCTATGAACTCTCCGGCGGACAGCGGCAACTCGTGGCCTTGGCCGCGGTGCTCGCCGTCGACCCGCAGATCCTCGTGCTCGACGAACCCACGACCCTGCTCGACCTGCGCAACAGGGAGAAGCTGCGCGTGCATCTGCAGGACCTCGTCGCCCGTCGCGGGGTGCGCATCATCCTCACCACCCACGACCTCGAGTTCGCGCAGATCGCCCAACGTGCCCTCGTCGTCGAGGACGGCCGCATCGCCGCCGATGCCGCCCCCGCCGAGGCGGTCGCCGCCTACCGTCAGATGATCATGAGCGATACGCCATGAATGAGGTCCCCCAGGCGGGTGCGCACGCCGACGACGCCCGCACCGGTGCCGACGGTGCCTGTACGACCTGGCGGAAGAATGCCGGCATCAGACCACGTCCGCAGCTCTTCGGCAGAGTTGCGGCGACCCGAGGGTGGCTGCATGCGGTGCCGACCGGGGTGAAGCTCTCACTCATTGCGGTCATCGGCATCGTGGCGCTGATCTTCCGTGATCCGATCATCAACTGGTCGATGTTCGCAGTCCTCGTCTTCGTCGGGTTCACCGCTCGTCTGCGGCTGACGTACTTCCTGCGCACCTGGCTCTATGTCGCCGTGCTCGTGACGATCGTCATGGGGCTGCAGTATCTCTTCGGGTCGCTGCAGTCGGGTCTGGCCGTCGGCGGCACGGTGTTCTCCTGTGTGCAGGCCGCCCTGCTGCTGACGCTGACGACTTCGGTCGCGCAGCTGCTCGACACCTTCGCCGTCATCGTCGCTCCGCTGCGGTTCTTCGGTGCGAACACCGAGGCGATCGCTCTGACCGCGAGTCTCATGGTGCGGGCGATCTCGCACATCTCCGGGCTGCTCGGAGAGGCCGAACGGGCAGCCCGCGCCAGGGGATTGGACTCGAGCATCAAGGCGCGAGTGGTGCCGGCGATCCTGCGGTCGGTCAAATACGCGCAGGACACCGGGAGGGCCCTCGACGCCCGCGGCATCGTCGACTGAGACCACTCGGACTGTCCGCGCTCGAACTCAGCGGACCATCGGGGGTGTGGAGTAGCCTCGGCGGAGGGAAGCCTACGATCCCCTCGAACCGAAGGAGACATGATGACCGGCACCGATGACACCGTCCTCGTGGCGATGGATTTTCAGAACGGCATCGCCGGAGACGACGCCTTCGCCTCCACCGGTGTCCTCGAACGCGCTCGTGATGCCGTAGCGGCGGCCCGTGAGCACGGCATCCCCGTCGTGTGGGTGCGGGTGGCTTTGCGGGACGGGCACCCGGAGCTGGCGGCGACGTCCTCGTTCGCACAGATCGCCGCTCACGGCGACGTCGTCGAAACGCATGCTTCGACGAGCATCCACGAAACCCTCGGCCGTCACCAGGGCGAGCCGATCGTGACGAAGCGCCGCATCAGCGCCTTCACCGGCAGCGACCTCGAGGTGCTGCTGCGCGGGTACGGGGCCAGGTCGCTCGTGCTGGCCGGAGTGGCGACCAGCGGGGTCGTGCTCTCGACGGTGCGTCAGGCCGCCGACCTCGACTTCGAACTCACCGTGCTCTCCGATGCCTGTGCCGACCGTGACCCGGAAGTCCACCGGGTGCTCACCGAGAAGGTGTTCCCGAAACAGGCGCGCGTGCTCACCGTCGACGATTGGACCGCGAGCCTCGCGGATCAACGGTAGTCGCGGCGGCAGATGTCGCGCGTCGGGTGCTCAGCAGCAGAGCTCTCCTAGTTGGGGAGAGGATTCGCGAGGCCGGTGCCGACCATCGAACTGAACCCGCGGCCGAGCACCTGCGGAGCCGGATTCTCGATCGCCCGCGAGTAGTGGCCCACGAGCTGCGAGCACACACTCTTCCAACTGCGTGAGAGCACCTGCTCACGCCCGGCCGCCCCGAAGGCCCGACGTTTCGCCTCGTCGCCGAGCAGGTCGACGACATGCCCGCGCATGGCACCAAGATCCTTCGGCGTGTAGAGCCAGCCGGTGCGCGACGAGTCGACGAGGTCGAGCGGGCCGCCTCGGGCCGGGGCGATGACGGGAACCTCCGAGGCCATGGCCTCCTGGATCGTCTGGCAGAAGGTCTCGAGCTCACCCGGGGCGACCATGAGATCGAAGCTCGCGACCGCCTGTGCCAGGGCCTCCCCGCCGAGGAAGCCGGTGAAGTGAGCTCGCGGCAGTGACCGCTCCAGCCGGGTCCGCCACGGTCCATCACCGACGATGACGAGCTTGGCACCGGGCACATCGGTGAGCACGGCAAGATCTTCGACCTGCTTCTCCGCAGCCAACCGGCCGACGAACCCGATGATCTTCTCTCCGTTCGGGGCGAAGGATCGTCGCCACGCCTCTGATCGGTGACCGGGGTCGAAGCGGGAGGAATCGACCCCACGAGCCCACAGGGCCACCTCGGCGACACCGAGGTCCTCCAACTGGTCGATCGTGTAACTCGACGGCGCGAGCGTGAGAGAGGAATGCTGATGGATGTTGCGGACATGGTTCCACAGCATGGCTTCGATGCCGTGCATGCCGTAGCGCGCGGCGTACGCGGGGACCTCGGTCTGGTAGATCGCAACGGTCGGGAGGTTGAGCGCCTGCGCGGCGAGGACTCCGCGCCAGCCGAGGACGAACGGGCTGGCCAGATGGACGACGTCGGGGGAGAAGCGCTGGAGCAGGCGGCGGATGCGGGTGACGCCGCCGGGCGCGACGCGGACGCGTCGGTACTTCGGCAAGGCGATCGAGGGGACCCGGACGATGCGGGCGCCGGCGACCTCCTTCGGGCCATCCCTGCGGGTGCCCGGGGCGATGACGAGGACCTCGTCGCCGCGGTCGGCCAGATGGTCGAGGACCCGCAGGAGTGAGTGGGTGACCCCATTCATGTTGGGGAGGAAGGACTCTGCAATGATCGCTACTCTCACGGCTTCCAGCTAAGGCCCGCTCGGTGACGAATACGTGACCCGAAAGCGACAAGGCGGCGACATCTGGTCGAAATCGTGCGCATCCGCACTCGGCCGGAGGCGCTGCGGGGTCCAGGGGGTGGCCTGTTCGCGACGAATCTGAACCGCGCGTAAACTGAGGCCTCGGACAGATGTGACGCGGTGTGCGCCGGCGTGCGGGCACAGGTTGAGGGACAGACGAGAGGAGCGGCCGTGATCTGGTTCATCGTCGGCGGCTGCCTCATCGCCGCTCTCGTCATCGCCTTCGTCGTCCTCACGGTTCTGCGTTTCAACCAGCTGTCGATGGCTCGGTCGGTCTGCGATGAAGCCAAACGGCAGCTCGGCGGTGAAATCCGCTCCCGCCACGCACTCGTGCCCGCGTATATCGGCACCCTCCAGCAGATCGCCGGACACGACCTGGCCACCCTCGAACTCGCGCTCGCCTCCGCGGAACGCGCCCCCTTCGACCACCGCGGTGCCGCCGCCGAGAACGCCCTCACCGAGGCGATCAACGAGGCCGCGCTCATCCCCACCGCGCTCACGGAGAGGTCGCTGACCTCGGACTTCGCCCGATCCCAGCAGGCGGTGGCGAACGAGGAGATCGATACGACGATCCAACTCCTGCATGATCAGCTGCAGGTGCTCACCGAACGGATCCTCACGGCTTCCCGCTTCTACAACACGAATGTCGAGCGCTATCACCAGCAGCGCCGGCGCCCGATCTCCCGCCTGTTCAACAACGTCTTCAAAGCCCGCGAACCCTTCACCGAGGCGGCCGTCGACGACGGCGGCTCCACCTCGGCGAACTCATCGTCGGTGGGCAGGCGATCGTGACGCGCTTCCGCATCGATCTGGGCTACCGCGGCACAGATTTCCACGGGTGGGCGAAGCAGCCGGGGCTGCGCACCGTCCAGGCCGCGGTCGAATCCGGGCTCGAACGCGTCACCGGCACCGAGGTCGCCACCGTCGTTGCCGGCCGCACCGACGCCGGTGTTCACGCCCGGCGGCAGGTCGTCCACATCGACCTGGGCGAGGACGCGATCGCCAAGCTCGTCGGTCGGTCGAACCGCTCCGCCGCGGCGGCTCTGCTCTCCCGATTGCGTGGAGTCCTCGCCGCGGGTGAGTTCTTCGATATCGTGATCCACGCCGTGGCCGAGGTACCCGAGGCCTTCGACGCCCGATTCTCCGCGCTGTGGCGCTCCTACCAGTACCGACTCGCCGATCACAGGTCCTTCATCGACCCGCTGCTGACCATGGTGACGCCTCGGCACAAGGGCGAACTCGACGCCGAAGCCATGGCCGAGGCCGCGCGTGAGGTCCACGGCCTCCACGACTTCCTGCCCTTCTGCAAACCGCGCGAGGGCGCGACGACGATCCGCACCCTCCATGAACTCAGGGTGGTCCGCGATCAGGATGCGGTGATCACCATCGACCTGTGCGCCGATGCCTTCTGTCACCACATGGTCCGGGCGCTCGTCGGCGGGCTGATCAAGGTCGGTTCCGGCAGCTGGGACGTGACCCGTCCCGCGGAACTCATCGCCGAGGCGGACGCGGGGCTGACCCCGGATGTGCCGATGTTCGTCACGCCCGCCGAAGGACTCGTCCTCACCGAAGTCGGGTACCCCGCCCCGGAGGACTACGCGGCCCGCGCCGCGCAGACCATGGCCCGCCGCGACCGAGAATAGGCCCGCCGGGGCCGGGAATAGGCCCGCACTGCGACCGGGAGCCGGCATCGCGGACCGGATTCGCTGACCGGGAATGGGTCGACTTTTATACCGCAAACCGCGTCGAATCTCATGACACGTGTCGTGATTATGAGAGAAACCCTCTTCCCAGTTGTGAGAATCCTGTGTAGATTTGCCTCAAGGTAACCTCACGTTCGCATCGGCACTGCAGGATGGGCATGTCTCCCACCGCGGCACCGTTGATGTGCGCCCGATGAAACTCATAAGGAACTGAATACATGTCCACACTTGTGTCAAAGGTCTTGGCTGCAGGCGCGGCGGTGTCGATGCTGACGCTGCCCGGCCTGTCTCCGGCCGCCGCCGCACCCGGCCTCGGCGAGGGGCAGCCCTCCTCGGCCGCGTCTTCCCCGGCCGACGAGTCCCAGCAGAACCCGACCGGTCCCGCCGCAGACGGTGGGAAAGCCGCGAACGATGAGGCGAGATCCGCCGCCGAGCCGACGTCGACCGACGATACCGCCTCGGCGCAGGAGGCAGAGGCCGGCACCCAGGTGCAGCTGCTCAACATCACCGATTTCCACGGACGCATCTCCGACGCCGGAACCCAGGTCGCGTCGGTCGTCGAGGAGCAGCGCGCTGCTTTCGACTCCAAGGGCGGCACCGGCATGCTCTCGGCCGGTGACAACATCGGTGCCTCCCCGTACAACTCGTCTTCGGCCAAGGACAAGCCCACGCTCGATGTCCTCAACGCGATCGGCGTGCAGGCATCGGCGGTGGGCAATCACGAGTTCGACCGCGGAGTCGAAGACCTCACCGGACGCGTCGTCGAGGGAGCGGACTTCCCCTACCTCGGCGCGAACGTCTACGCCAAGGGCACCGAGGACGTCGTCGACGGACTCGACGAATACTCGATCGTCGACGTCGACGGGGTCAAGGTGGCCGTCATCGGCGTCGTCACGCAGGAGACAGCAACGCTCGTCTCGCCCGGGGGCATCGAAGCCATCGAATTCGGCGATCCCACGGACGCAGTCAATCGGGTCGCCGACGACATCGAAGACCTGCCGGCCGATGAACAGCCGGATATGACGGTCGTCGAGGCCCACCTCGGCGCGTCGTCGACGGAGAGCCTCGAGGATGCGAAGGCCTCGAACGCGGAGTTCAAGAAGCTCGTGACCGAGGCTGATGCGTCGATCGACGTGCTGTTCACCGGCCACACTCATCTGCCCTACAGCTTCGAAGCTCCGGTTCCCGGCGACGCCGACCGGACCCGCCCGGTCCTCGAGGCCGGCAACTACGGCACTCACGTCGGGCAGGTCCAGCTCACCTCCGACGGCGAGGGCGACTGGTCGACGGATGCGGTCAACCTCATCGAGACCGAGGACCAGAGCTATGACTCCCCGGTCGTGGACGAGGTTGAGAAGATTGTCGCCGAGGCGGACGAAGCGGCCAAGGTTCCGGGATCTGTCGTCCACGGCAAGATCACCGAAGACATCACTCGTGCCTTCTCCGACGGCAACGAGAACCGCGGCGGCGAGTCGACGCTGGGCAACCTCGTTGCCGATGCGCTCAAGGACGGTGTGGAGGATTCGCAGCTGGACGAGGCGGATTTCGGAATCACGAATCCGGGCGGTCTGCGCACCGATCTGCTCTGCGATCACATCTACAACACCGAAGAGAAGTGCGAAGTCACGGCCGCCGAACTCAACGAAGTGCTGCCGTTCGCCAACGACCACGGCGTCGTGACGATGAAGGGTGCCGATGTCATCGGGCTCTTCGAAGAGCAGTGGCAGCCCGAGGGTGCGCGCAACTCCTTCCTCCACCTGGGCATCTCCGATGAGCTCGACGTCGTTTACGACTCCGAAGCCGACCGCGGTCAGCATGTGAAGTCGGTCAAGGTCAACGGCGAGGCGATCGATGAGGAGAAGGACTACCGGGTTGCGACGCTGAGCTTCCTCGCCGCCGGTGGTGACAATTTCACCTCCTTCGCCGAGGGCACGTTCGAGCAGTCGGGCCTCACCGACTTCGACACCTGGGTGAACTACTTCGAGAAGAACACGCCGGTCTCACCCGACAAGAACGAACGCCAGGCCGATGCGGCCGATGACGTCATCGACAGCGGTGATCTCACCGCTGAGCTGACCGGTCCGAAGACCATCGCGCCCGGAGCCAGCGCCGACTTCGTCCTGAAGACTGACGCGAAGTCCGAGGTCGCCGGTCCGATCGACGTCACCATCGACCTGCCGAAGGGATACACCGCCGAGGTGGCCCCGAAGTTCTCCGCTGAGTCGGCATCCGCGAAGGACTCCGAGGCCAAGGCGCCCGAAGTCAAGGCCGACGCGAATGCCGCGAAGACGATCACGCTCAAGTCGATCCCGGCGGGGGAGTCGCAGACTCCGGTGACCGTAACCGCTCCGCGGGATGCTTCGGGGGATGTGACAGTCAAGCTCAGCCTGCAGGCGAACGCTGAAGGCCCGTGGTGGGATGACAACCCGCTGCCGCTGGCACATGAGTACGAGGCCACCGCTGCGGTGTCCGATGATGCGAATGCCTCGGCCGGTGACGACGGTTCGGCCGACGGCGGTGCTGACGGAGGCGCGGCCGACGGTGGCGCAGCTGACGGCGGCGGTGCTGACGGCGGCGACAGTGCGGCCGGCGGCTCGGACGGTTCGTCTTCTGCCGACGGTGCCGATGCGAACGCCGGTGGTGCGAATGCCTCATCCGACGGCGGTTCGTCTGACGGATCCGGTTCGGATGCGAACGGTTCGAAGGACGGCGGCGATCTTCCGCGCACCGGCTTCGAGACGTTCAACATCGTCGCTGCGGCTCTCGCGCTCATCGTCGCCGGTGGCGCCGCGGTCACAGTGGTTCGCCGCCGCAAGATCACCAGCTGACCCGAAGCCCACGCTGAAGCAGATGCCGGGCTGAGCCGAGGTCCACGCTGAAGCGGGCACTGGGCTGAGCCGAGGCTCATGCCGAAGCGAGGTCCACGCTGAAGCATGCACGAGGCCGCGGGGCCGGAGAGAACTTCTCTCCGGCCCCGCAGTCTTTAGTTCGCAAGGTTCTGGCGGCCGTCGGGCCTCCAGTTCGCAGGGTTCTGGCAGCCGTCGGGCCTCCAGCCTGCAAGACTCCGGCGGGTCGTTCGCCTTCAATCATGCAAGGCTCCGCCCAACGGCCGGTCTTCCATCCTGCAGTCCGTGTTGCCGCGCTAATCGCCAGCGTTCAGCGAGTATCCCTCCCTGTTAGCTTCAATACTGCCTGGTAGCGGCAGGGTGCACCGTTGCTTCGGGATGTTTTGTCGCTTCGGCGTCGTATGCGGCGAGTTGGAGGAGCTGCCGCTGACGGTGAGAGATGCTGTGAACGGTGAGGGCTGCTGCGGGTGGCGCGGCGATCGAGGACTGTGGTGGCGGCGTTTACGGCGAGGGCTGAGCGAGCATCCCTCACCGTTAGCTTCAATACTGCCCGGTGGCGGCAGGGTGCACCGTTGCTTCGGGGTGTTTTGTCGCTTCGGCGTCGTATTGCGGCGAGTTGGAGGAGTTGCCGCTGACGGTGAGGGATGCGACCGGCTTCAGCTGCGAGAACCCGACTCGGGCTCGGACGCGTCGGGCTCGGCCGCGGCGCCGGCCACGGCGTCTGCGCCGGCGTCAGTCGCGGCGCCTGCGTCCGCAGCGTCAGCGTCGGCATCGACGACTGCGGCACCCGACTCCACGGGGTGCTCCACGGTGCCCGTGCCGGTCGGCGTCGGCGGCAGGCTCGCTCGGAACGTCTCGAGGTGGGTGAGGACCGGGACGAGGAAGAGGATGCCGACGGCCGGAACCACGATGCCCGAGTCGTTGATGAGGGTGCCGACCCCCAGCAGGATCGCCAGGCTGATCATCGCCGCACGCAGCAGCGGGACCCGCAGATAAGTGTTGTGGAGTCCGCGCAGGCCGAAGCGCAGAGGATCGAGCGCCATCCAGAACACGCCGATGATGATGAGCGGCAGCACCAGCGTCATCCATGACTGCGTGAGGATGTCGATGTTCATCCCGATCTTGCGGGCGAGCACGCTCAGCGCCTGACCGCTGATGATCGAGTCGAAGAACCGGCCGAAGTGAGTGCGCTGATCGGCCGGGCGCAGCCAATCGAGGAAGAGCACAGCGAGCATGACGACCCCGGCGATGCTCACGGTCAGCCCGAGTCGTTTGAGGGAGAACCGAATGCTCGCCGCCGCCAGCACGAGGTAGGCGACGCCGATGATGAGCGTCGGCACGGAACCGAACTTCGTGCCCAAGCCCGGGGCGGCGAGGATCACGCACGAGGCGAGTACGGGAAGCGTGACGATGAGGATGCGGTGCAGCGGCTTCGTCACCAGAGAGGCGAAACCGGCGACCGCCAACAGCAGCGCACAGCAGTAGAGGGCCAGCGCCGAATTCCCGATCCCGTAGAACCGAGAGGCGATGAGAAGCGGCTCACCCAACAGTGTCGACATCTGCAATTGCGAACCCGTGACGACGTCATAGGCGAGGACGCAGACGGTGACGACCGAGACGAAGAGGACCGGCCCGAACTTGTGGTTTCGCCATGGTCCGAGCAGCGCCAAACCGCCGAGCAGCAGCGCCCAACCGACCAGTGCCCCGAGCATCGCGATGTCCGGGTTCGTCGCCCGCTCCCAGGGGACCGCGTTGACCAGATACGTCGAGATCGGCATCGCCGCGAACACGACGCCGAGGCGGTACGCCGCGGAATGGACGAGTTCGCGATGGTTCTTCCGCAGGAACCAAGCGCAGGTCAGCAGCCCGACCATGAGGACCGCGACGACGGGGAAGAACCACGTCGAGAGATCATTCTGCGTCTTCACCGCCACCTGCCGGTCGAGCACGGCCTGAAAGCGCGCCTTCCAATCTGACCCGGTCGACCCGACCGTCATTGGCGCACCGGCTGCGTTGTCCATCTCCTCGGCACCGGAGAGCGATACGAGGGTGGGCGCAAGATCGGGCACCTGCACGAGCCCCGGCTGCCTGGTCGAAGACGAGGTGAGCAGTCCGGCCGACTGGCCGGGTCGCAGCATCATCGTCGCCTGCATCGACGAACCCTCGTGCGTGCCATCGGCGATCGAGGAGAACACAACGGGAACCGTCCCCTCGCCGAGGCGGTTCGGACGGTCCGCACTCATCCAACCGGTCGCCTCGAGGATGTCCCCAACCTGGGCATCGAGCTTCTTCAGCGAGTATCCGTCGGCGGCGGTGTTGCCGAGGTCGACGAGGGTGAGCTCGCCATCTCCGGCGGACTTCGCCACGTCCGCGCCGAGGTTCGATCCGACGGGCGACCAGTTCTCGACATGGCCGGTAGGGGTGGCCGCGGCGATCGCGGCACCGGCGCCGAAGGAGCGGATGTCGGGCACCGCCTCGGCGAGGGCGCCGAGGGAGGCATCGTAGTTGTCACTGCGTGCGACCTGCGCGTACACGTCCCAATCGGCGACCCAGCCGTCGAGCGGTGGGGCCGGTTCGCGACACTGATCGCGGGGTTCGTCGGCGGCCCGTCGCCCGGAGCCGAGCCCGAGCCACCCGTCGACCGGGCAGCTCGTCGATCGCACGCTGCGGGGCGTGATCGTTCCGATCTGCCCGCCCTTCATCATCACCCACAGGTGCGGGGTGGTGCGCGGGTCAAGGTCCTCGAAGCTGAAACCGGAGACGCTGATCGACACGGCACCCGGATCCGCCGAGGCGGCCTTATCGTCTGGTGACACCGATCGTTGCGTGCCCGCCCCGCCCGACTTCTGCGGGGCCTGGCTGGCCTGATCGGCTCGATCGCCCTGACCGGACTGACTGGCCTGGCCGGCCTGTGCGGCCTCGGGGAGGGCGAGGAAGATGAATGCGATCGCGAGAATGCCGAGGAGGACTCGGCCGGCGACCGAGGGCACGGTGAACCTCATCGGTGGGCCTCCTCGGTGCTGGTGTCATCACCGATTCGCGGCGGCGGGCCGCCTGATGTGGTCCCGGGAGTCGTTGCCACGGTGTCCTCGGCGTGTTCGGCGCTGAGCGCGAGCAGGTAGGGCAGGAGCACCATGGCTCCGGTCGAGGGCACGGCGACTCCGGAATCGGTGAGCACGAGTCCGACGCCGAGCCCGGTGGCGGCGGCGAGGAGCCCGAAGTGAAGGTCGGAGTCGGCGAACACCTGCGGCAGTTTGCCCCGCCACTTGTTCACCAGCCGCGCAGTCCGACCATTGCGGCCGCCGCTGCCGCCGAGGCCACTGCTGTGTGCGGTGAACCGCGGGAAGTGGAGCAGGTAGCGGAGGAAGAACAGGACGGCGATGACCGCGAGCGGGGTGACGATGGCCAGGGCGGGATTGACCTGGATGATGTGGAGGTTCGCGCCGAGCTTCCGGCCGATGACCTGCAGGGCCTCGCCCGAGACGATCTGGCCGAAGAAGTTGCCGAAATGCGACCGTGATCCCGCCGGGCGCAGCCAATCGAGGAAGGCGATGCCGATGAGCACGGCCAGGGATGCGACACCGATGAGTCCGAGGCGGACCAGGGACAGACGGATCTTCGTCAGCAGCGCCAACAGCACCATGAGCCCGGCGAGGATGGCGATCGTGCCGCCGAACTTCGCGCCCCAGGAGGGATTGCCGGAGACGAACACGGCGATCAGACCGATGACGATCGGGACGACGACGAGTAAGCGTCGGTGACCGCGGGCGCGCAGCCAGGACACGGTCAGGCCCAAGAAGATGAAGAGACTGACGATGAAGATCGCGGCACCCTGATTGCCCAGACCGTAATAGCGACCGCCGACGATCGGGTTGTAGCCGAGCAGCGAATTCGCCTGGAGATGCGAACCCGTCGCCAGGTCGATGGCGATGATGAGCAGATTCGCCCCGGTCAGTGCCCCGACCCGGCCCCGCCAGGTCCGACCCCACGGCGGGATGAGTGCCAGCACGAACAGTGCGGCGGCGGTGCCGAGGACCGACAGCAGCAGTCCGAGGTCCGGCTGGGCCATCCGCGACCACGGCAGCAGCCCGGCGAGGAACGCTCCCATGGGCAGGGCCGCGACACCGAGGGAGACCCAGCCGAGTCCGCGGTGGACGAGTGGTGCCAGGGTGGCGCCGCCTCGGCGAGCGAGGACCGACCGGCTCAGCAGCAGACCGCAGAGGAGGAACAGGGAGTAGAAGACGATGTCGAGGGTGAGTGAGAACGTCGCCAGGTGCTGGTGGATCGTCGTCGACTTCTGCGCCTCGGCGACGAGAGCGTCGATGCGTTGCTGCGGGTCGTCGTCGCTGGGCGTCTGTGTGAAGCCGACGGCGGCGGGGGAGTCGACGCCGAGGATGTCGAGGATGGCCGGGGCCAGGTCCGTGATCTGCAGCAGCCCAGGGGTGCGGGTCGTCGACGAGGACAGAGACCCCGGCGCGAAGCCGGGCCCGGAGGCGATGAAGGCCCGCAGCTGCGGAAGTCCGGAGCTGTCGCCGAGGCCGGCGACGATGATCGTCGGATCGGCCGCGCCCTCTTTCGCATTCTCCCGGATCTCCTTGAGTCGCACCCCGAGGCGGCGATCCGCCTCGGCGACGCGGGTCTCCCGGTCGAAGTCGGGCGGCACGGTGTACGAGTAGTTCGGGATCGGGTCGAACAGCCAGGACCGGATGCCGATCGCGCCGAGATCGACGAGGTCGAGGCGGCAGTCGGTGGCGTTCGCGTTCTCCGCGAAGTCCGTCACCACTCCGTTCTCGTCGGCGGCGGCATAGGCGGCACCGGGGCCCTCGGCGGCGACGCAGGGTTCGAGGACGGCATCCTCATGGCCGGCGGGAGTGCCCTCGGGCGCACCCTTGCCCTGTTCGGCGACGATGCGGGCGAGCATCCCGTAGTCGACGGTGTAACCGGAGCCGATGTTCGGCTCCTTGACCGCGTCGAAGCCCTCGATCTGTGCCGTGGTCGCCCCGGCCACCGACTTCTGCCCATGAGTTTCGTCACTCTTCGCGGACTCCTCGTCCGGTTCGTCGCCCTCGCGGACGGGGTCGGCGGCCCCGTCGTCGGAGTCGACGGAATCGTGATCGAAGTTCGTGCTGGGGCCGATCATCGTCGGGCAGCGGGCCGAGTCCTCGTCGTCGACCTCCTCGGCGTCGGGGGCGGGCCCGGCCTGCGCTCGGGCACCGGCACCGAAGGACAGCCACCCGGAGGCGGGGCATGTGGCTGCGCCGATCGTGCGCACGTTGAGGTTGGCCGCCGCCCCCTTGGACAGCAGGCGGTAGAGGTTCGGGGTGCGCTCGCGGTCGATATCGTTGATGGTCAGGCCCGGTATGCCGAAGACGATCGTCTTCCCGTCCGGGGCCGTCGTCGCGTCATCGGCCGCGGTGGGGGAGGCGGTCGAGGCCCGCGCCGAGGCGGTCCCGCTCTCCGAGGATGTGGCCCCGCTGCGGGTGGTGCTCCCCGTCGCGGCCTGCGCCTGGCCGGAGCCGATTCCGAATCCGGCCGTGAGGAGCCCGACTGCCAGGAGCCCGATCAGCAGACCCAGCATGAGGATTCTCAATGCGGGAAGTCGGGAGAGCAGGCTGGAGTGAGTCGGCACAGATCAATACTATCGGCTCAGGTTTCGGGCGGGTCTGAGACCGCTCTGAGCGTTTGCTCCCCGGGCCTGCGGCCATGTATATTTGATTGTCGTTGTGTGTGCTTGTCGCACTCCCTTACATAGCCTCATGCGTTGCAGGCCCGTAGGTGAGGGGAATGCGTCGATAGGTTCACCCGATTGAAGACAACCAGCGCTTGGGACCCAGTTGGACTCACGACCCGATGAGGATTCGGCGCTGCACTGACAAGATACGAAAAGAAGGCTACTTTTGCGTACGTACACAGCTAAGTCCGGTGACATTGAGCACCAGTGGCACGTCATCGACGCCACTGACCAGGTGCTCGGTCGCCTTGCTTCGCAGGTTGCACGCCTCCTGCGCGGCAAGCACAAGACCACGTTCACCCCGAACACCGACACCGGTGACTTCGTCATCATCATCAACGCCGACAAGGTCGCGCTGACAGGTGCGAAGCTCGAGAAGAAGCGCGCTTATCGCCACTCCGGATACCCCGGTGGCCTCAAGAGCGTGAACTACGCCGAGCTCCTCGCCACTCATCCTGAGCGTGCAGTCGAAAAGGCTGTCGCCGGTATGGTCCCGAAGACTCGTCTCGGACGTGCCCAGATGCAGAAGCTGAAGGTCTATGCAGGTGCTGAGCACCCGCACGCCTCCCAGAATCCGCAGCCGTACGAACTCAGCCAGGTCGCGCAGTAAGCGCCTGAGCTCTAGACATCCCGAGGAGAACCGTGGCTGATACCACCAACGCGACAGAAACTGTCGAAGAAGAGATCACCGAATACACTTCCGAGACTCCCGAATCTGCCGGCCTGGGCGAAAGCACCGCTGGTGGACGTGGACAGTCCCTGACCGCTCCCGGCAACGGAGTCGGCCGCCGCAAGCAGGCAATTGCTCGCGTGCGCCTCGTTCCGGGCACCGGTGAGTGGACGATCAACGGACGTACTCTCGAAGAGTACTTCCCGAACAAGCTGCACCAGCAGCTCGTCAACGAGCCCTTCACCCTGCTGGACCTCAATGGTCGTTTCGACGTCATCGTGCGCATCTCCGGCGGTGGGCCCTCCGGTCAGGCCGGTGCCGTCCGCCTGGGCGTGGCTCGCTCGCTCAATCAGATCGATGCGGAGTCCAACCGCGCCGAGCTGAAGAAGGCCGGTTACCTGAGCCGCGACGCTCGCGTCCCCGAGCGCAAGAAGGCCGGACTCAAGAAGGCCCGCAAGGCACCTCAGTTCTCGAAGCGCTGATCGACCTGTTCGAGAAGCTGCGACTGGTCTGCCACTGAGTCGCAGTCATCGACAGTTCAGTTCGACGAACGTGAGAATGCGGCCCCGAACCTGGTTCGGGGCCGCATTCTCATATCCGGGCGCGGAAACCTGCGTTCGATGCGATCACGTCCCATACCCTCGATCCCAGCGGTGACACCGGTCGTGATCGGCCGCCTCGGCGAGGGGATCGACTAAGATCGACTCCGACATTGACGAAAGGACCCCCACATGTCTCGACTCTTCGGCACCGATGGAGTGCGCGGACTGGCCAACCGTGACATTTCGGCCAAACTCGCGCTGCAGCTCTCGGTTGCAGGATCACGCGTGCTCAGCCGCGGCTGGACGGGTGAGAAGCGCCCCTTCGCTGTGGTCGGGCGGGATACGCGCGTGTCCGGCGAATTCCTCTCCGCCGCACTGAGCGCAGGCATCGCCTCGACCGGGGTCGACGTTCTCGATGCGGGCATGTTGCCGACGCCCGGCATCGCCCAAGTCGTCAAGGACACAGGTGCGGCTTTCGGCGTCGTCATCTCCGCCTCCCACAACCCCATGCCCGACAACGGGATCAAGTTCTTCGCCGCCGGCGGAACCAAGCTCGACGACGCGGTCGAGGACGAGATCCTCGCGATCTTCGACGAGGAGTGGGACCGCCCGACCGGTGCCGCTGTCGGTCGCATCTCCCGGTACCCGGCCGCCGCCGACGAATACACCGAGCACCTCGTGCGCTGCGTTGACGCCGGGAACGTGCGTCCGCTGTCGGGACTCAAAGTCGTCGTCGACTGCGCCCACGGCGCCGCCTCCATCGTCGGACCCGCCGCACTGCGCCAGGCCGGCGCCGAAGTCATCGTCTCCGCCGCCGAACCCGATGGCTTCAACATCAATGACGGCGTCGGCTCCACCCATCTCGAACCGCTGCAGCGACTCGTCGTTGAAACCCAGTCCGACCTCGGTGTGGCCTTCGACGGCGACGCCGACCGCTGCCTGGCCGTGGACTCCCTGGGCCGTGTCGTCAACGGCGACCAGGTCATGGGCATCCTCGCGATCGGGCTCAAGGAACTCGGTGAGCTGCGCGGAAATACGTTGGTCACCACCGTCATGTCGAACCTCGGGCTGAAGCAGGCGATGGACAAGTACGGCATCGCCACCGTGCAGACCTCCGTCGGTGACCGTTATGTGCTCGAGCGGATGCTCGCCGACGGCTACTCTCTCGGCGGAGAGCAGTCCGGGCATGTGCTTATGCTCGATCACGGTACGACCGGCGACGGAGTGCAGACGGCGCTGCACCTGATGAAGCGCATGGCGGACGCCAAACGCACTCTGGCCGACCTGGCCGCGGAGATCCCGCAGCTGCCGCAGGCCCTCGTCAACGTCAAGGGCGTGGACAAACACGGGTTCGACCATCCGCAGGTCGCCGCCGAGGTGGCCGCTGTCGAGGCCGAACTCGCCGACACCGGCCGCGTGCTGCTGCGTGCTTCGGGAACCGAGCCACTCATCCGCGTCATGGTCGAAGCCGCCACCGAAGACACCGCCACCGAACAGGCCGAACGCCTCGCTGCCACCGTCAAGGAGCATCTGGCGCTCTGACTCGCGCTGCCGCTCCGCCGCCCGGTCAAGGGGTCGCTCGGTTGCCGCCGCCCGGACTTTTCAGCCTTCCGTGGTGCTCAACATCGCTCAAGTAGCGCGGAGCTCGAAAAGGTCGTCGCCAGTGACGACTTTTTCGAGTTTCGTGCTGCTTGAGCCTGTGGATTCGAGTGGGCGGTTATCCACAGGCCCTGGAACCAACCTTGTGGTGGGTCACTCAGCTCCGGAATGCTGGGTGGATGTTCGCCTGCCTGACTTCTGCAGAACTCAGCGCCGCTGGGCTCAGTTCCTACCAACTGCGGCTGGCTGAGTGCTGTTGTGTGAGGAGAGTCCGTCGCGGCGTCTATGTGGTGACGGCGGTCTGCGACGATCCGGCGCACCGATTCATCGCGAGTGTTGGGGCTGCATCGGGTATCAGCCTGCCGAAGGAGTCGGCAGGATCCCTGAAGCGGAATGAGGATCTGCGCATCCTCGTGCGGTCGTATGTCGATGATGTTCCTGCCGGAGCGGTCTTCTCTCACCAGAGCGCCCTGATCGTCCACGGCCTGTCGATCCCGTACTTCGAGGACGGTGCACCCACCCGTGTGGAATTCTCCCACCCGGAGTTCGGGGTCCTGCGTTCCTTCGTTCGCGTCTGGAAGAGGCCGCTGGAGGCGAAGACTGAGATCGTCAGGGGCTGCCGGGTCACTTCATTGCCTCAGACCCTGCTGGACGTGTCCCGTGATTGCCCACTGGCGTTCTCTGTCGCTGTGGTGGACGAGGCGATCCGTCGAAAGCTCATCTCAGCTCGAGAGTTCGCAGACTACTGCGCTCGTAACCCTGTGAGAACCCGACAAGGACGCATCGATGCCGTAGCCGCGAACGTCGACGCCCGGCGGGAGTCGGTGGCCGAATCGATCACGGCGGTCCGGTTCGTCGAATACTCAGTGCCAGGCTTCGAACCGCAAGTGGTCATTCTCGATGAGAACGGTGAATTCGTTGCGCGGACAGACTTCGCCAATCCAAAGGCTCACGTCATCGCAGAATTCGACGGAGCAGGAAAGTACTACCTCGACGGTGCCGACCCGAAGCAGGCCTTCGAGCATGAGCGTCGCAGGGAGTATTCGCTTCGCAATCTTGGCTTTCAGGTCTTCAGAATCACTTGGAAAGACCTTTTCAAAGGCGACCTCTTCCTGCGCATCAAAGACAGCGTCGAACGGCGCAGCGCGCAGACAGCCTAACGCGCGAATACTGCGGCCGATCGTGCGAGCAGACGGCACACTGACCGCACGAGAGTCCTGCCTTTCGGCCGGCTGTGCCGCAGGTGGTGCCGCTCAGGTCACGCGAATCTCGAAAAGGTCGCCGCCAGTGACGACCTTTTCGAGGTTCGCGTGACCTGAGCACAGGGTTGGGCTGTTCGCGTGGCTTGAGCAGAGGGCGGGGCTGTTCGCGTGACTTGAGCTGAGGATTGGGCTGTTCGCGTGACTTGAGTAGCGGGTTGGGCTGTTCGCGGGACTTGAGCTGAGGGGTGGGCCATTCGCGGCCTCCGGAGGGGTGCCCCTATGTTTTAAGTCAAGGGGCAGATACGAGTTTCTTCAAGAATATCTGGTGGGCCCGAAACGGCAGGGATGATCGGTCCGGGAACCGTCTCCCGAACTGTTGGCGGCCATGGAAAACTGCCCATAGGCGGACAGTAGAAATGCCCGTTCCTGGCCATAAGAACTGCCCAGTGGCGGCCACGATTTCTGCCCATCCGAGCATGTAGAACCTCTCATTGAGACACGACCCCGAACCACTTCCGGGAGATGATGACGGTGTCTAATCGATCAACATCCACCACGAGA
>NZ_JBNBZD010000019.1:0-73735 GCF_049804075.1 Brevibacterium sp. FAM 24630 | reverse complement strand
AGAACCACGTCTACAGTGTGCTGACCAAGTCTGGTGAGCACGTCGATACTGCTGCATTCCCGACGACGAAAGCCGGCATCAAACGTGCCCTGACGTGGGCCGGCCGCCGTACCGGCGGGGACCTCGACACCCTGTGGGTGATCGAGGGTATCGGCACTTACGGGGCGATCCTTGCCGACCATGTTGCCGATAACGGGTACACAGTCGCCGAGGCCGCCAGCATGAATGCTCGTGACCGGCATGCCACGGGCAAGGATGACCGGATCGATGCCCGACGGATCGCTGGCACGGTCCTGTCGATGGATGAGTCGCGGCTGCGGTTCCCCCGACAGGCTGATGGGCCGCGTCAGGGACTGCAGGTCCTGGTCAAGGCGCGGGAGTCCATGACCCGGGAGAAGACCCGGACTGTCAATGCGCTCACCGCGCTGTTGCGTACTCATGACCTCGGTATGGATGCGCGTCGGAAACTGTCGGTCGTCAAGATCCACGCGGTTGCGAAGTGGCGGATCAGGAACGAGTCTGTGGCACTTACCGAGGCTCGTCGGGAAGCGATTCGGTTAGCCAAACGCGTCGTCGAAGTCGATGCCGATATCAAGGACTACGCCACCCGGATCGAAGCTTTGGTCAAGGACAGCCCGGCTGCGGTGTTGCTGGCTGAGCCGGGGTTTGGTCCGATCACCGCGGCTGTGTTCTACCTGGCGTGGTCGCATCCTGGGCGGGTGCGTTCAGAGGCTGCGTTTGCGAAGCTGGCGGGGGTCAGCCCGATACCGGCGTCGTCGGGGAATGTGGTGAGGTTCCGGCTTAATCGCAGTGGTGATCGTCGGTTGAATTCTGCGTTGTACATGGTGGCCATCACGCGGCTTTCTCACCAGAAGAGGTCCCAGGCATACATGGCTAAACGGCTTGGCGAGGGGAAGACGAAGAAGGAGACCATCCGGTGCATGAAGCGTCACTTGGCCCGTTCTGTGTATCGCATTCTCGAGGCCACGAACTCGATCGGCCAAGCCGCTTGACAGACATAGAAGGATCTCGACGGCGGCCCAGCAACCTCGCGCCAGGTTGCTGGGCCGCCGTCGGGTAGCAATTAGGGGGTGGTTGCGGGGGTGACGGAGACGATGCGGGCGATCGACAGGGACGCCTCGGCGCCCGTCGACGTCACCGTTCCGCGCACTCGCCCGGCGTTGAGCGTGGCCGGCAGCATCTCGATGCTGCGCTCGCGGCCCTGCGAATCCGCGATCCGGATGAGCACCCGCTTTTTCGCCTCGGCCGCCTCCCGCAGCAGATCCATGTGCCCCAGTGGTTCGTCGGTGCTCACCGACTCCGACACCCCCGCCGGCGCCGAACGCAGAATCCGCATGTATTCGCCGAGGTGGCCGTCCGTGACGCGCGGACGTCGCCGCACGCTCACCTCGGGCTCCGACTGAGTGATCACCCTCCGCTTGCGCACCGGTCCGGCCGCCGAATGCAGCAGCGCATGATGACCGCCGGCCTCGAGCAGGTGCATCGTCCGCTCCGGTCCGAGCTGAGAGATCGCGACCGTCGGGGCCAGCCGTTCGAGACCGGCCGGCAGCATCGTCTGATCGGAGACGATGACGTCGAGGTCGACCGGGTCATCGACGACGAGCACGGCGCGGGCACCCGCCACTCGGACCCGCCGCAGCTTCGAGGCGGTGTTCTTCACGAGGAAGTCCAAGGTCGACGGCAGCTCCTCGGCGCTGATCTCGGCGAGCTCGCTCAGCGCCTCTTCCGGGGTGAGCCCCGCCTGCATCGTGTCTTCGATCGTCTCGGCATCGATGCGGTACACCGTGCCCTGACCACGCGCCTCGACGACGGCGTACCTGCGCAGGATGTGGTGGACTCGGGGTTCGATCGGCCCCGTCGCCACCGCCGTGAGGTCGGACTGGATGAGCACCGTATCGACTTCCCGCCCGAGCCCCTCGGTGACCGCAGCGATGACGTCTCCGGGCACCTCGAGAGCCTCGACGGAGATGCCCAGCGGCGCGATCGAGGGATCCTGCTTCGCATGCTCGACCATCGCCCGTTCGAGCCCCGCGGCCAGACGCAGACCGAATCGGCTCGGCCCGAAATGGTCGGGCTGCTGCAGGGGAGTCGTCGCCAGGCCCAGGTTCACACATGTGTGGAGCACCGCCTCGGTCATGGCGGACCCATGTGCCTGCAGGAGCGGGCGCCGACGCAGCACCTCCGCGTGGATCCACTGCGCCGACCGGGTCATGCCCAGACCGATGTCGTGGAGGACGGAGAGGACGGTCACGCGCAGCAGCGGCATCGCCGGCACGGACTGGGCGTAGCCCTTGAACAGCGCCTTCTTCGGAGTCGCGAGCACCGTGAGGCGTTCGTTCTCACTCGCCCCGGCCGCCAGCTGCGTGACGTCGAGGGACTCACGCAGCCACGCGGAGACCAGCCCCGCCCATAGTTCGGCCCGGTCGCCGGCGAGAACGGAGTCGGCATCGTCGGCGGCCGTCCACTGCGGGTCGAGCGCATCATCGAGGACCCCGATGAGGTGCAGAGACTTCGCGGCCAGCAGCAGCGTGATCGTCTGCTCGAGCCCCAGATCGAGGGTGCGGGCGAGCCGGGACACATCCCGTTTCGAGATTCCGCCGCTGGTCAGCCGGGAGATGGGGGCGGCGGCGAGCTCGTCGACGAGGCCGCGCAGGGACGAGATCACCTCGGCGACGGCGGCCTGCTCGCTGTTGTGGATGAGCGGTTGGCCGATCGCAGCCGTGCTCGCATCGATCGTGGCCGGGTCGATCTGCCACGGGTGGGTGCGGGCGGATTCCGCTGCCGAGGTCGGCAGCAGAGTGATCGCCTCGGACTGGATCTTCCAGACAGGGTGCCTCTCCAGCAGGGACGCGTCCCCGGCCGAAGCGCCGGCCTCAGTGGTCGGCCAGGCCAGGCCGAGGTCGCGCAGTCGGGGCAGAGCCGCCTCGGTGCGGACGGGGTCGAAGTGGGGGTTGTCCGCGACCGGGATCTCCGGCGCCGTTCGGGCCGCCTTGGCCAGGGCAATGAAGATTTCGAGGGTCTCGGCGTCGAGGGCCTCGATGCCGCGGGAGACCCCGATGCGGGAGGATGCGGCCGCGGCCAGCGCAGGGATCGTCGGTGACTCGGGTTGGAGGAGGTCGCGTCGGGTCCGGACGAAGGACTCGAACTCGGCATCTGCAGTGTGGGACAGCCACTGGCTGAAGGTCATTGACATCGCAGATCAGTCTATCGCGAGGGGTACAATGGAGGGCAGAACAGGAACTGGGCTGAGCCCACGGACCGTCAGGAAGGACGCGCATTGTCAGCCACTCGAGTCGACACGACCATAGTCGTCGCCGCGGTTGTCGCCGCAGCCGTCGGGGCGCTCGGCCTCATCGGTGTCCTCGGACAGGCGTGGATGGGGCTGACCCCGAGCTCGTTCCTCACATTCCTGCCCATGATCCTCGTGCCCATCGCCATCGCTCTGGCCTGTGTGGCCATGGTCCGAGCGGCGTACCGACGCAGACAGACCGAGGTGGGCCACAGCTGATTTCACCGCTCATCCCCAAGCCGCAGACGAGGCGGGGCCGGGCATGAGCCGCGCACACGTCGACTGACCTGCCCGACCGGTCACCGCCCAGCAGGAATCGCGCAGCAGGAATCGGCCGGCCGGGAACCGCACAGAACGACGGAGACACCCTCGCAGCTCACCTGCGACTGCGGCGATCACATCGCCCGGCGCTCGCCAACACCCTGGCGGGGACGGTGCGGTCGAGGAACTCGACCGGGCAGTTCGGAACCGTGAACTCGGCCCCGAACCCCGCACCGGCCCGACACCCGCACAGCAGCAGACACCGCGGTTGACACCCTCGCCGAGGCGGCCGCCCCCACCCGTGGACCCGCCCGGTCCCGCACCCGCCACCGCGGCGGCATGTGAGGTCACCGATGCACACCGCCCCGCCGCACTTGCCACACCCGCCGCAGCCACTGCGGCACCGACTCATACCGACCAGCACCGCCCCATACCGACCAGACCAGTACCGACGAGAACAGACTCGCCCGCCTCAGCCGGGACACCGCCCGCTGAGTCAAGCGGGCAGATGAGAAGAAAGGACATCATGCCTACCGGACGCGTGAAATGGTTCGACGCCGAAAAGGGCTTCGGCTTCGTCATCGCCGAGGACGGCTCCCAGGCCTTCCTCCACTCCTCCGTGCTTCCCGAGGGAGCCGAGGTCACGAAGGGCACTCGCCTCGAATACGACGTCGTCGAGTCCCGCCGCGGAGCACAGGTGCTCAAGGCCCGCCCGCTGAGCACTCCCGGCAAGGTTGCCAAGGCCCGCCGACGTCCGGCCGTGGACATGGCAGTTATGGTTGAAGATGTCATCAAAGTATTGGATGACCTCAACAACGGACTGCAGCACGGCCGTTACCCGGACCCGACGCACGGGAACAAGGTGGCCAGCCTGCTGCGGGCGATTGCCGACGATTTGGAGTCCTGATGTCATCACTGTTCAGTGATTGGCTGGCCCGGCAGACCGCCGCGCCCGCCGAAAGCGACGTCGAACAGGCCACCGCACAGGCGGCAGAGACGACCGCGGCCGCTGCCGCACCCGCCGCAGGTAAGGGAACGAACGCTGTGAAGACCGGCCGCGCCCGGTCGGGCCAGGAGAAGATCGTCCTCGACACCCAGCTGGCCGCGGCGATCGACATCGCCCGGTCCGCCATCACCGAGGTGGCCGGCAGTGCTGCCGTCGGCGAACACCTGGGAACCGTGGCCGAGGGCACCCGCTTGGTCACGCACTACTTCGTGTGCACCGAACCGACCTACCGCGGATGGCGGTGGGTGGCCGTGCTCGCCCGCGCCCCGCGCGCGAAGAAGGTCACGGTCTGCGAGACCGCGCTGCTGCCCGGGCCCGATGCCCTCACGGCCCCCGAATGGGTGCCGTGGGAAGAGCGCCTCGAGCCGGGAGACCTCAGCCCGCGGGACACCCTGCCCAAGCTCGACCAGGACCCGAACCTGCAGCCGGGCTTCCAACAGACCGAGGACAATTCGGCCGACAATGTCGACCAGATCGCGAACTTCGAGTTCGGCCTCGGCCGAGAGCGCGTCCTCTCCTCTGACGGGCTCTCCGCGGCGGCCAGCCGCTGGGCGGATTCGGACGCCGGACCCGAGGGCGAATTCGCCTCCCGCGCATCGGCGAACTGCGGCAGCTGCGGCTACCTCATGCCGATCGCCGGCTCGCTGCGCAAGTCCTTCGGCGTCTGCGCCAATGCGTGGTCGCCCTTCGACGGTCGCGTGGTCGGACTCGAATCCGGCTGCGGTGCCCACTCGGAGACCGATGTGCGCAGACCCAACCACGAGCCCGCGGCAGCCGTCGTCGACGACTACTCCGGCGAACTCGAGTTCCAGGAGGGCTGAACCACTCGATGTCCCAGACGTTCCGGTCGCTGTCGGAGCCGAACTACCGGCACTGGTTCGCCGGTGCCCTGATCTCCAACACCGGAACGTGGATGCAGCGCACGGCGCAGGACTGGATCGTCCTGACCATGCTCACCGACAACAACGCCTCGGCGCTGGGACTGACAATGGCTCTGCAGCTGGGCCCGCAGCTCATCATGTTCCCGTTCGCGGGCAACCTCGTCGACAAGTTCGACAAACGGCGTCTGCTCATGGTCACCCAAGCGCTGCTGGGCACCATCGGCCTCATTCTCTTCGCCCTCGTCATCACCGATGTCATCGTGCTCTGGCATGTCTACGTGCTCGCGTTCACCCTCGGCATGCTCACGACTCTGGACAACCCGGCCCGGCAGGCCTTCGTCTCCGAACTCGTCGGTGAGAAGCTGCTGCCGAACGCGGTGAGCCTGAACTCGGCCTCGTTCAACGGTGCCCGCATGATCGGCCCGGCCGTGGCCGGAGTGCTCACCGCCGTCATCGGTGCCGGCCCCGTGTTCCTCATCAGCGGCCTCGGATTCGCCGCAACACTCACGGTGCTCATCCGGCTCGACAAATCCCGGCTGCACCCCTCGGGGCGTCGCGGCAAGGGCGGTGTGCTCGGGGGACTGAAATATCTGCGTCGACGGCCGGACATCACGGTCGTGCTCGTCGTGCTGTTCATCATCGCGACCTTCGGATTCAACTTCAACATCTACACCGCGACCATGGCGAAGATCGAGTTCGGCAAGGACGCGTCCGGATTCGGTCTGCTCAACTCGGTGATGGCGATCGGTTCGGTCACCGGGGCGCTTGCCTCGGCGCGGCGGGAGAAACCCCGCCTGCGGTTCATCTTCGGTGCCGCCGGAGGTTTCGGCCTGGCCGTCGGAGTCGCCTCGCTGATGCCGAACTACTACCTGTTCGCCGCCTCGCTCGTGTTCGTCGGGTTCGCCTCACTGACGATGATGACCTCGGCCAACGCCTACGTGCAGACGACCACGGCCGCGAACTACCGGGGCCGGGTGATGGCGATCTACGCGGCGGTCGTCATGGGCGGCACCCCGATCGGCGCGCCCCTGGCCGGCTGGGTTGCGGACGTCTTCGGGCCGCGGATGGCGCTCGTCGTCGGAGCGGCCTCGGGGATCATCGCCTTCGCCGTGGGCCTGCTGTGGATGATCACGGCCAAGGACCTGCGACTCCATCGCGATCCGCAGTCGCGGATCCGCCTTCATGTCAGCTACCACGGCCGACCCTGAGGGACTCTCTGGGCGGGCACGGAGGTCCGTCGCATAGAATTTCGGGGACCACCTCGGCGCGGTTCGGGGACACCTCGGCACGGTCCGAGGGGCACCTCGGAACAGTCCGGGGACCACCTCGGCGCAGGAAACGGACGGTTTGTGAACACTGACATCATCACCTCGGTGCTGGTCGGCTTGGCGATCCTCGTCGGCTGCCTCGGCATCATCGTGCCCGTGCTGCCCGGCTCGATCCTCATCGGCATCGCGGTCCTCATCTGGGCGATCATCATCGGCGGGCCCACCGCCTGGATCATCTTCGCCATCGTCGCCGTCCTCGTCGCGGCGGGAATGAGCTCGTCGCTCGTTCTCACCGGCCGGAAGCTCAAGACCCTGCAGGTGCCGAATTCCTCGGTGCTGCTCGGCGGCGTGCTCGCGATCATCGGATTCTTCGTCATTCCCGTGCTCGGGCTGCCGATCGGTTTCGTCCTCGGTCTCTTCCTCGCCGAATACGGCCGGCTCAAGGACGCGAAGACCGCGTGGAATTCGAGCTGGGAATCGATCAAGGCGATCGGCCTCGGCGCGGGCATCGAGCTCGGGCTCGCACTGCTGGCCTCGATCACCTACGGCATCGGGCTGCTCATCCACTTCTTCGGCTGATGATGTCAGCCCGCGAGCTGGTGGGCTGCAGGGTTGCGAGCTCGAAGCGAATGCATCACCTACAGTCAGCGCCATAACGCCCCGGTGCAACGGGAGGTTATGGCGCTGACTGGAGGAATTGCGAGAAGTGCGTCGCCGGAACGCAGGGACGCAGGGACGCGAGGACGCGAGGGCACCGGGATGCTGGAACGCCGGGACGCCCCGCAGCCTCGGTGAGTTACTTCAGGGCGTCGACGACGAAGTCGATGCAGGCCAGCAGGGCTCGCACGTCGGCCGGGTCGACGGAGACGAAGGTCGCGATGCGCAGCTGATTGCGGCCCAGTTTGCGGTACGGCTCGACATCGACGACACCATTGGCTCGCAGCACAGACGCGACAGCCGCGGCATCGACGGACTCATCGAAATCGACGGTGGCCACGACCGAGGACCGGTCGGCCGCCTCGGTGACGAAGGGGCGGGCGGTCTCGGCGGCATTCGCCCAGTCGTAGACGAGGCCGGAGGACTCACGAGTCCGCTCGGTCGCCCACTGCAGGCCGCCGTTTCCGTTGATCCACTCGATCTGTTCGGCGAGCAGCAGCAGGGTGGCCACGGCCGGGGTGTTGTAGGTCTGGTCCTTGCGCGAATTCTCGATCGCGGTCACGAGATCGAGCGAGGTCGGGATCCAGCGTCCGGAGTCCTTGATCTCCTGCGCACGGGCGATGGCCTTCGGCGACATGATCGCCACCCACAGGCCGCCGTCGGAGCCCATGTTCTTCTGCGGCGCGAAGTAGTAGACGTCGGTCTCGGCGATGTCGACGTCCAGGCCGCCGGCACCAGAGGTGGCGTCGATGGCGACGAGCGCGTCCTCGTCGATGCCTTCGGGGCGGGTGATCGTCGTGGCGACACCGGTCGAGGTCTCGTTGTGCGGCCAGGCGTAGAAGTCAGCGGCGAGGTCACCGCTGGCGGCCTCGGCGGCAGAGGTGACGACGCCGGCTGAGGCCAGAGCTTCGGGGGAGGGGATCGCCGCGGTGCCGGGCTCGGCCTGGAGGATGAGCGAGGATTCGAGGTGCGGGGCGGTGTCGGTGGCCTTCGCGAACTTCTGGCCGAACTCGCCGAAGGTCGCATGTGCCGCACGGCTGCGGACGAGGCCGAACGCGGCGACATCCCAGAACACGGTGGATCCGCCGTTGCCGAGCACCACTTCGTAGCCCTCGGGCAGGCTGAACAGGTCGGCCAGTCCGGAGCGGATGCGGCCGACGAGGTTCTTCACCGGTGCCTGTCGGTGGCTGGTGCCGAGCACCTCGGCCGCGGCAGAGTTCAGGGCCTCGATCTGGGCGGGGCGGATGCGGGCCGGGCCGGACCCGAAGCGTCCGTCGGCGGGCAGAAGGTCGTTCGGGATCTCAATATTCGTCGCAGTCACGTTCGATATTCTACGGCGGGCACGGTCACGGCCCGGCACCGGTCCGTCATGTGACGAACGGACGCGGACACTGGCTGAGTCCCGGACACGAGCCTGAAACGCAGGTGGTCACTCACTGAGTCCCGAACACGAGCACGGACCGATCGCGGACCCACCAGCCCCGCATCCCGACCGACGGTGACGCGTGTCCGTCCCGCGTCGTAAGGTGAAACCATGACTGAGCCCGTTGATCGCCTGCCGCAGACCCGGAAGTCCTATGACTCCAGCGTCTTCGAACACCCGGACGCCTCACCGCTGGCACTGTTCCGACAGTGGTACGACGAGGCGGCCGACCACGTTCGCGAACCCAACGCAATGACCGTGTCGACCCTCGACGAATGGGGTCCGAGCTCGCGAATCGTCCTGCTCAAGGGCCTCGACGAACGCGGCTTCCTCTTCTTCACCGACTACGACTCCGCCAAGGGGCGGCAGCTGGCCGACGATCCCCGGATCGCCGTGAACTTCCCTTGGCATGACATGGAACGACAGGTGCGCATCCGCGGCCTCGCCGAGGTGGCCGACCCCGCCGACTCGGACGCATACTTCGCGGTGCGCCCCCGTGGTTCGCAGATCGGCGCGAACGTCTCCAAGCAATCGCAGCCGGCCGCCAGCCGAGAGCAGATGCAGGCCGAATACGATGCCGCAGTCACCGAGTTCGACGGTCGCGAGGTACCGCGGCCCGACCATTGGGGAGGCTTCCGGGTGCGCGTGTTCGAGATCGAATTCTGGCAGGGCCAGCAGAACCGGTTCCACGACAGGTGGGTCTTCCGCCGCAGCGACGGCAGCCGCGAACCCGGGGATCTCTCCGCGGCCTCGGCATGGACGCCGGTGCGACTCTACCCCTGACCGCGAGTCCGCGGCCCGCGCCCCGGCAGTCCCTGCTGCTGACTTGTGACCCAGCCGAACACGACCCAGCTACATACGACCCAGCCACACATGACCGAGCCACACAAAGGAGTGTCCATGGCCCAGTCCACCCAGTACGGTCCCGAGGCCGTCTTCGACAACCTCATCGGCGGGACCCGCGTGGGCAGCGAGGACCGCTGTCTCAATCGCAATCCCTCGAACCCGGCCGATGTGCTCGGCCGCTACGCCCGCGCCGATGCGGCCACCGTGACCGAAGCGATCCGCGCGGCCGGTGACGCAGCGCCGGCATGGGCCGACTTCGGTGCCCAGCAGCGCTTTGCGATCCTCGATCGGGCAGGCAGCCTCATCGCCGAACGCGCCGATGAGCTCGGCGATCTGCTCGCCCGGGAAGAGGGCAAACAACTCGCCGAAGCCAAGGGCGAAGTGCTCCGGGCCGCCCAGATCTTCAAATTCTTCGCCGGGGAGACCATCCGCAACACCGGCGAGATCGTCGACTCCGTCCGCCCCGGCCTCATCGCCGAGATGACCCACGAACCCATCGGCGTCGTCGGCATCATCACCCCGTGGAACTTCCCGATCGCGATCCCGGCGTGGAAGATCGCCCCGGCCCTGGCCTTCGGCAACACGGTCGTGTTCAAACCCGCTGAGCTCGTCCCCGCCAGCGCCTACGCGCTCACCGACATCCTCACCGAGGCGGGACTGCCCGAGGGGGTGTTCAACCTCGTCATGGGGCCCGGCTCCGTCGTCGGGGACGCTCTGACCACCTCGGCGAAGGTCGATGCGCTCACCTTCACCGGATCCGTACACGTCGGACGGTCGGTCATCGCCTCCGCTGCGGCCAACCAGATCCGGGTGCAGTGCGAGATGGGCGGGAAGAACCCGCTCGTCGTACTCGGCGACGCCGACCTCGAAGCGGCCGCCGACGCCGCGATCAACGGGGCCTTCTTCTCGACCGGGCAACGCTGCACCGCTTCGTCCCGCCTCATCGTCACCGCCGACGTTCACGACGAATTCGTCGCCCTGCTCAAGGACAAGATGGCAGGGCTGAGCGTCGGTGACGCCCGCGCAGACGGAGTGGACATCGGCCCGGTGGTCTCGCAGACGCAGCTCGACCAGGACCTCGCCTACATCGATAAAGCCCGGGCCGAAGGCGGAGAGATCACCGGAGGCACACTCGTCGAATCGACCACCGGCGGATATTTCCTCGCCCCCGCGCTGGTCACGGGAACGAAACCCGGCGACACGATCAACGTCGACGAGGTCTTCGGGCCGGTCGCCTCGGTGATCGAAGTCGCCGACTACGACGAAGCGCTGGCCGTGGCCAACGACACCGAGTTCGGGCTGTCCGCAGGCATCTTCACGACCTCCCTGAAATATTCGGCCCACTTCAAGCGTTATGCCGAATCCGGGATGGTCATGGTCAACGCGCCCACCGCCGGTGTCGACTATCACGTATCCTTCGGTGGTCGGAAGGGATCGAGTTACGGGCCCCGGGAACAGGCCCGAGCCGCGCGCGAGTTCTACACCGTGCACAAGACCACCTACACGAACGCCGGGTGAGACGCATGCGGTTGAGTTGTCGCGGGGGAGCGGATTCTCGACTCACGGGAAATGCTGAACGCACGATAGGATTAGGACAGATCGCAATGGCCGCGAACGGGTTCGCCTGGGCACGGACCGGAGCAGGGTCGCAACGACCCGAAATGGTGACAACGCCTGAAATGGTCGCAACGACCTGAAGACGAAGAGTGGAGTGGCTGGTCAGAAGTGAACGACCTCATTGATACAACTGAGATGTACCTCAAGTCGATCATCGAGCTTGAGGAACAGTCGATCGTGCCATTGCGCGCTCGAATCGCCGAACGACTGGACCACTCCGGCCCCACCGTGTCGCAGACCGTGGCCCGCATGGAACGCGATGGGCTGCTTCACGTCGGCAACGACCGCCACCTCGAGCTCACGCCCGAAGGCCGCCGGATCGCCACCGACGTCATGCGCAAGCACCGCCTGGCAGAGCGCCTCCTGTCCGATGTCGTCGGACTCGAGTGGGAACTCGTCCACGACGAGGCCTGCCGTTGGGAGCATGTGATGAGCGAGCAGGTCGAGCGCAAGCTCGTACAGCTGCTGCCCGAAACCTCCTCCGGCCCCTACGGCAACCCGATCCCGGGTCTCGATGTCATCGGAGGCGCGGATTCGCCGACGACCGAGGTGATCGACCTCGCCACCGCCGTCGGTCGCGATGGTGCGAAGAAGCTGACGATCGCGTGGTTGGCCGAACCGCTGCAGGTCGACATCCATCTGCTCCAGCAGTTCCAGGTCGCCGGTGTCCTGCCGGAGTGCGAAGTCGAAATCTCCCGCAACGGCGAGTACATCACCGTGCAGGTCCCCGGCGCACAGGATGTGCTCGACCTGCCGCTCGAGACGGCCTCGCACGTCTTCGCCTACCGCAGCTGATCTGCTGACCGACTGACCGACTAGAGTCGGCTCACTGATTGGAGTCGGCGGGCGGGCCGACTCACGGCAGCCGGAACGGCAGGTCACAACCGCGCACTCCTGACAGTGCGCAGTCCAGCCCCGCGGTCGAAGTCCGGCACCACGAGCTGCCTTCGAGTTGAAGAACAGCAGGACGAGCGGTGGCTCAAGGCCGGACCAGCGGTGACGAAGCGGCAAACGTGCGGTAACGACGCCGCCGATCGACAAGTCTCGAGTCGTTACAATTGACTGTGATCCGTGCCCCAAGGAGTGGCTCCCCACCCCTTGGGGCACGTCGTATAACGGAAGAATGTTACGAAAGTTTCAAGACTTTTTAAGCCTCTGACCTGGACTTTTATGGAAAACATCACGGTTTCCCTCTCGCAGTTGTGACAGAAACGTGACAATGGGTCACCGATTGGTTACAGTTGTGGAGGTCGTTCACGCAATGGCGACTTCACAGCGAGAACCGAACGCCACGCTGGCTGTGAGATTTCAAGGACCGAGAGTGGCGGTTGGCCCGGAAAGCCAATAGGTACGAGAGGGAAAACGTGGCAACTAAGCAGCATGGCCGCCGCGCCGCAGATGCCAAGGTCAAGACTCCACTGACCGAACTCACTGAACTTCTGAACGCCAACTCCGGTGTCTTCGGGCGCCGCGCAGCCGTCGTTGCTGCCAGCGGTGGCCTGCTCACCGCGGCTGTGATGCCCGCCGCCGGACAGGGCGCCGATGACCAGGCAGCCGTCTCCGCCGAGGCCGAGAACACGCAGCAGGTCGAATTCCAGAACCAGACCGTCACGGTCGGTGACGATTCGAAGGACAAGAAGTCCGAGAAGAAGACCGACTCGTTCGGCGTTGAGAGCAAGTCCATCACCGCCGAGGCCGCTCCGAAGCCCGAGCCGAAGCCGGAACCCTCTGAGACGGCAACCGCCGCTTCCACCAGCGGCTCCGACAGCAACGAAACCGCCAACAGCGGTTCGTCCGACTCGGACAAGAGCGAATCCAAGGACTCCGGCTCCGATGCCGGATCGATCGACGGCTCCAAGGCCGAGCAGGTCCTCGGCTGGGCAGCCAAGGGCGTCGGAACCCCCTACGTCATGGGCGGCACCTCGCAGAGCGGCTGGGACTGCTCCGGTTACACCTCGTGGGTCTACAGCCACGTCGGTGTGAACCTGCCCCGCACCTCCGGCGCGCAGAAGGGTGCCGGCCAGGTCGTCTCCCAGTCGGAGGCCAAACCCGGTGACCTCATCTGGCACCCCGGCCACGTCGGCATCTACGCCGGTGGCGGACAGATGTACGATGCCGGTTCGCCTGGCTCGGGAACCTCGAAGCGCAGCTACAGCTGGATGGGCAACGTCACCTTCATCCGCGTTCTCTGATCTTCTTCACCGAAAGCTCCCCGGTCGACTCGACGGTCCTCGAGTCGGACGGGGAGCTTTCGTATGCCCGGAAAGATTTCGCGCCGAGATACGTGAACTCGGTGAACGAAATGAGAAGTTTCCGTGACGCGGGGCCTGTGAATTGGGTCATAGCCGTTCGCGGCGTTACTCTGGAGAAGATTGAGTTCTCTGTACGGTTCGACGCGACAGCATCGCACCGTCGATCAGAAGGAAAGCAGATGGGGCATAGTCGAATAGTTCGAATAGCCGCTCCAGTCTCTGGTGCGGAGTACATACGTGTCTCCGTGCCCTCTTTCAAGGCGTCGTGCCCATGAGCACGGCGCCTTTTGTGTTTCCTGGGGCCGAGGCAGCCGGTTTCGGCCCCCAAGAGAAGAAGATGAGGGGCGAGATATGAAGACTCTCGTGCTGAATGCCGGTTACGAACCGCTGTCGATCGTGCCGTTCACACGCGCCGTGGTGCTCGTGCTGACCGGTAAGGCGACGGTGCTGGCCGCAGAGGACATCCCGGTGAGATCCGAGCACATGAGTCTCGATCAGCCCTCAGTCATCCTGCTCACCCGCTATGTGAGACCGCCGAACAATCGCCGGGTCTCCCTGTCTCGCCGAGGTGTCCTGCGCCGGGACAACCATCGCTGCGCCTACTGCAGCAAGCCGGCCTATACGGTCGACCATGTGGTTCCGCGCTCGCGCGGGGGAGCGAACAGCTGGGAGAATCTCGTCGCCTGCTGCCGAGAGTGCAACAACCGCAAGGGCAACCGCACCTTGAACGAAATCGGTTGGAAGCTCAGTTTCCGTCCCCAGGAGCCCCGGCTGGGCCAGCTGTGGATGCGCGGCATCGAGAAGCCCGTCGAGAAATGGCGTCCGTTCCTCGAGCTCTCCGCAGCCGCCTGAGGGGCGTGGGCCTGTCTGTCGCCGAGGCTGCGCCCGACGGTCGTCTAGGTGCCGTGAACGTTCAGCATCATCCCAGATAGGGGACGGTGTTGTCCGCACTGTGGTGGAAATCGGATAACGATGTGACATAGGTGAAGTACTCACCGGCAATGTGTTCTAGGGTGGACGAAACAGAAGTTCGCTTCGACCCGAGGAGCTTGCGATGAGTGAGCAGGACCGTCCGCAGAACCCAGACCCGGCTCCGGCCGGCGAACCCGAGTCCATCATCGTCGGAATCGACGGTTCCCCACCCAGCCGCAATGCCCTGGCCTGGGCGATCCAGGAAGCGCGTTCACTCAACCGGCCGATCCGCCTCGTCGGCGCCTACACGATCCCGAGCGTGGCCGCGGCCGCGATCGACGTCTCCTATGTGCCCATCGACGACAGCTCGATCCGAGCGGCCGTGACGAACACGCTCAAGGAAGCTGCGGCCGAGGTCAAGGCCGCCGGCGTTCCCGTCGAAGCAGTCATCGAGATCGGCGATGCCGCCGGCGTGCTCATCGACGAGTCGAAGACCGGCTGTCTGGCCGTCGTCGGCTCGCGCGGTCGCGGCGGTTTCGCCGGTCGTCTGCTCGGCACGGTCTCCAGTGCACTGCCGGCGCACTCGGCCTGCCCGACCGTTGTCGTACCCGCCTGCTGGGACGACCGGGCCGAGCGGCCGGCTCACCCGACCTCCTCGCGCCCGATCCGCCAGGACGGTGTCGAGGTCGAAGACTACGATGCCGACGCCGAGGCGATCGAGGGGCTGCGCTTCGACGGCAAGGTCGTCGTCGGTGTCGACTCCCTCGGTGCCGAATCCCCGGCGCTGTGGAAGGCCGCTCGACTGGCAGTCCGGCGTGGTTCCCCGCTGCATATCGTCGCCGTGATCACGACGACGGTCATCGGTCCCGAATGGCTGCCGAGCACCGCCGATCTCGAACGCCTCGTCAACGAAGGTGCGGACAAGCTCGTCGTGGCCAAGCAGCGCCTCGCGGAGGAGTTCCCGGACCTCGACGTCACGTGGACGCTCTTCGACGGTCAGCCCGCCGAGGTGCTCGTGCGAGCCTCGGACACGGCCGAGGTGCTCGTCATCGGTTCGCGTGGACGCGGCGGATTCGCCGGTCTCCTTCTGGGGTCGACCTCTCAGTCGGTTCTGCCGTACTCGCAGTGCCCGACGATGGTCGTGCGCGTCGCGCGGGATCACGGGCGTCGCAAGCAGCACGAGGCTCCGCAGGAGCCCGGGCTCTGAGGAATTCGGGACCCGGCATCTGCCCGCAGGTCGCCTCATCGGGCAAGAACGGATGACCAGATGAAACATTTCATTCTCGTGCTCGCTGCTGCGGCCACCAGCTTTCTGTTCGGAGCCGCAGCAGCCGTGCTGATGCACAAGCAGATTGACCTGACACTGGTGGCGACTTGGATCATCAATACGGCACTCTTAACGGGAATCGTCGAATGCGTATGGTACGTGCGAGCGCGGTTCGGCCCTGACAGCGACGATCACCGTAAGGAGAGTCCCGTGAGCCCGCTCAGTCACAAGCAGTAGTCGGATCTGCTCAGGACTGATGAATCGCCTCGGGGATGTTGGAGTCAGGGAGATTGGAAGAAGGGGATTTTCTCTTGCCAGAGAAATACACCGACGGACTCAAGTCCCGTGCCGTAGAACTCGTCATCCACACCCAGGCCGATCCCGGACAGCAAACGGGGCGATCACCCGTATGGTAAATGAACTCGGCTTAAGCAAAGGCTCTGCGGGTCCGGGTGCGCAAACAGAAAGACTCCGGCAAGGCCGCCCTACTTCGCCTCTAGTACCAAGGATGCGCTTCAAGGTGGCAAAATCGTGAGTATCGAAAGCACATCGATGGACACTGTGGGCGGTGACCCAGGAGCGGCATCGGCCCTAGCCACCGAACACCCCTTGTCACGCAACTCATCTTCAAGGTGGATGAGCACGGCCAATTCTTCGCTGCCCCTTGACTTAGACATAGGGGCACTAACTTCACCACGAACGTTCATACGCGGTGAAGGCTCAACTATTGAAGTAACAGAAGAAGCCGCATGTTTGAAATACAGCGCTCTTCTTCCGAAGCCAACGAGCACGAGTTTGAAGCCCGTGGCTTCATGAACGGCGCTGGGTTCGTCCGCCTTCTGCAAGCACTGCGGAATGTTCGTCTCAAAAGCCTTCACCTTTCAAAAGATCGGTGTCATCTGCACAGTGGGCGGCGTTAAAGCGGAAGGTTCAGGTGGTGGGCAGCCTATCTATTGCCTAGAACACGACCCGAACCCACTTTCCGAGAGGATTCGCTTCATGAACGAGGGCGAGACTGAGCTTCGCACCATTACTTACGAAGAACTGCTCGCGCTTCTCGCATCTGACGAGTACTTAACACGGTGCATCGCATTTAGGGTGCAATCGCGTCCTGAATGACGTCTCGAGTAGGCTCCGGGCGACGTGGCGGGTGAGATGCCGATATCCCGGCGGCGATCCGCGGGCATCGTGCTTGAACACGCTCGCACTACCGGGAATCGCACCGTTGACCCGAGTAGATCCGATCGCGAAACATCTGAACGGCCTGCCGGGTCGCAAGCGAACGGTTCGGCTCCTGCCGGGCGATGGCAGCGACGAACACATCAGCGAGAGCGAGAGTGAGAATAGTATCATCTGCGACAACTTGGGCCGTCGATGGCAACCTGAGAGTAATTGTCGACTGCCGAAGGCGCTCGGGCGCAGGTTCAGTGGTGACTAGGATCGTCGCCGCGCAACGCTGAGCGGACTCCTCTGCATACCAGACAATGTCCGGAAATAGTAGCCTCGGGGCGAGAACGATACTTACGTCATCGCTGCGAAGCCGGGGAATCGCATCAGCTAATGTATGACCGCTGCCGGTGACCGCTCTCGCGTCGACGCCGACCCGCTCGAGCGCGAGGCTGAGGTATTCCGCGACGTGATAAGCCGCGCCGAGACCGTACACGAGCACCCGTCGCGCGTTCACGAGCTCGTCTACGCCGTGGTCTAGCGCTGAGGACTCGAGAATCTCGGCTAGAGCAAGTAATGCCTCTGCAGAGGAGGCAAGCACCTGTCGCGCGAGACCACCGGAGGACTTTACAGACTTCGCTTTACTGAGATTGTCAAGCCGAACGCGGAGTAGAGCGTCGAGGCCGAGAGTCGAATCGACCGAATCTGCACACACGCGCTTCCACTCTCGCACGCCATGGAATCCCAATTTCCTCGCCGTCCTCGCGACAGTTGCATCGCTTGTCGAACTCGCCTCGGCAATCTCTACGGCCGTCGAGGTAGCGAAGGCCAGTGGGTCCTGACGGGCATACAGCTGGACCCGTGCCTCCGCGCGTGTGAGTGCAGGTTGCCGGTCAGCAGCCTCGGTCGGAATTGATCGCTTCACTCCTTCAGTATGGCATTGCCGTGCCCCGCGCGGGGCACTCTTTCGGGGAGTGGCCGCATCGTAATGATTTATTTTGCTACGCATTGACACCTCAATGTAGAAAAATCTACTCTAATTGAAGCAATGTGTTTTGCATAACAAATATCGCTCGTTCGGGCGGTCATGTCCCGGATGGAGACTGAAGGAGATAGTTCAATGACGAACTTCGATGTTGCAGTGGTCGGGCTCGGTGCAGTGGGTTCACTCATCGCTCGGGACCTCGCTGAGGCTGGCTATAGTGTCGCAGGATTCGAGCGTGCCACCGCTCTACACCCAACTGCTGCCTACGCTGGCGACAGTCGTCTGTTTCGCGTGGCATACCACGAGGGGCCTGAATACGTCGACGCCCTACTCTATTCCCGACAAGAGTGGAGCCGACTCGATCGCATGAGCGGCGCAAACGTTTTTCTGCGCAACGGCGTCGCCTCGATCGGGGCCGAAAGCTCGGACGAGATGCGCGGCGTGCTCGATTCCGTTGACGAGTTCTCACTTCCGCACACCCGGCTAAACGGCGACGAGATCTCGACGTGGCTACCTCAGCTCAAAGACACTGCCGACGATATCGCCATCATCGATGAACTCGGCGGGGTACTGCGACCCGAACTAGCCGTTTGGCTATTCCAAGATGCTGCGCGGCGGGCAGGAGCCGCACTCTTCGATAGGACCCCCGTCGATGCCATCGAAGAAGGCCCCGACAGGGTACGCATCGTGGCTGGCGACGAGGAATGGTCGGCCTCACAGGTCATCGTCACCTCCGGTGTCTGGACCAAGGACCTTGTCCCGGCTGTGTCATCGCTCCTCGACATCCGCCCAATCCCACTTTTATGGTTTCTCACTGACCCCGAGTACGATTTCTCCACCGGCACCTTTCCAGGTTTCATCCGTGACAAGAACGGTCAACATGTTTACGGGCTCCCATCACTGGACGGCATGACGATGAAAGCGGGGTCGGGACACGGACGAGAACCGATCGACAATGCCGCGCTGTTGCCAGACCGACTCGACCAAGCGACGGTTGAGGAAAGTGCGGAGACTATCTGTGGCTTTCTCAACGGCCTATCGTCTTACCCCATACGCAGCTCTATCCACATGGACGTCTACACGTCCGACTCACGGCCGATCATCGATAAGGCCTCGCCACGAGTCACCGTCTCAACCGGATATTCCGGTCACGGCTTTAAACTCACGCCAGCATGGGCTCGCGCATCGATTGATGTTGCACTCGAGCGTGAGCCCCGTTTCTCCCTCCACAACTATCGCATCGACCGGTTCGCCAAAGTCGGCGACGCCTGAGGACCGAGGACACACCATGGATTTCAACGCCTGGGCTTTGCTCACTGACGCGGGTCTCATCGGCGCCCTCCTGGCCGTCGGCGCCGGACTGCGCGCGTGGATCAAACCGCTCCGTTCGCTACTCGTACCTTCTTCTGTCATCGGCGGCGCTTTGGGTCTTGCGCTCGGCCCGTCCGGACTCGCCGTCCTGCCGTTCTCTGAGGAATTCGGCAACTATTCGTCCGTGCTCGTCGTCATCGTATTCGCATGCATCGCGATTAATACTGATTTCCGCGCCGGGCTAGTCGGCCGTTCGATCGGCCAGTTCTTTGGCTACACCGTATTCATGTATTCGGTACAGGTCGTCTTCGGAATCGTCCTCGTGCTCTTGTTGCTCAAACCGGTTTTCGACGTAACTGATTCGTTCGGAGTCGTCCTGTTCGCTGGCTGGGCCGGAGGTTTCGGCACGGCCGCGGCCATGGGCCAGGTCTTCGCCGAGGCGGGATATCCTGAGATCACCGACCTCGCAATCACCTCAGCGACTGTGGGTCTGCTAATCGGCATCACCGGCGGAATCATCCTGGCCAAGGTCGGCGCCGAACGCGGGTACGCTAAGCACTACGCTGGTCTCTCGAGCATCCCTAAAGAGGTGCGTACCGGAGTGCTCAGCGATACTCAGGAGCGGCCGATCATCGGTAGGCATGTATTCTCTGGCTCGAGCATTGAATCCCTCGCCTTTCAAGTCGGGATCATCGCCGCAATCAGTGCCGCCGCATACGGCATCCAGTTGTGGCTCAAGGAACTGATGCCCGGAATCTCAGTTCCCGTGTTCTCAGTGGCTTTCCTTATTGGACTGCTGGTTAACGTGCTCTTCAAGCGATTCAAGGCGAATCGGCTGGTCGATGAGTCATCGATGAACTCGATCTCCGGAGTGGCCACGGACGTCCTCATACTCTGCGGAATCGCCTCTATTTCCCCCGCTGTCGTCGCCGACTACGCCATTCCGCTGGTAATCCTGTTCGCCTGCGGCCTGGCCCTCGTCCTCTTTATCGGACTAGTCATCGCACCGCGAGTGCTTACAGAGAACTGGTTCGAGAAGCAAATCTTCACCTTCGGCTGGGCCCTCGGTGCGGTTCCGCAAGGCATCGCACTGCTACGAATCGTCGATCCTAATATGCAATCGCGCACGCTCGAGCAGTACGCTCTCCAAGGGGTGGCCAATCAGAATGAGATCCTTGCGGTGACGTTCGTTCCGACACTAATTATCGCCGGCCTGACTTGGACCGCAGTGGGAATCTGGGGTGGAACCGCAATTCTCGCGATTCTGCTCGCATTCGCGCTTTCACGACGAAAGAGCGCCTCGCGTATCCCGTCGGTCCATTAGCCTGGAAAATTCGCGTGATCGTCGGGCATGGCGGCGTGTAGTGTTTGAAAGTGCCTCTCGGCAGCAGGGTAGTTCCGTTGGTAGCATCGTGATCGATCGTGTCCGCGAGTCGGTGATTGCTTCGTCCGGTGCCCTCTTACTTCGGGAAACGCCCCCGCGGCTGCAGCCTCAACTGCTCCCTCGCCGAGGCCCTGCCACTAGGGCGGCCACCATGAGCTCGACACGACTCTTCAAAAGGGCACTTCGCAGTTAAGGGCGCGATGGAGGACTGAATCGATCCGCCTTGCGCAAGCTCCGAGCGATTTAGTGGATGAGATTCCGAAACCCCAGAAGGGATAGCGTCACCAGGAGGGCCGGCGTCGATGGGCTGACTCCGCACGAGCTACGGCATACTGCTGCTTCGCTCGCGGTGTCCGCAGGGGCATCCGTACTTGCACTGCAGCGGATGCTTGGTCACGACAAGCCCAGCACCACGCTCGATGTGAACTCGGACCTCTTTGATGAAGACTTGGATGCAGTTGCCGACAAGCTCGCAGAACGGCGGGCGGAGGCTCTTGCGGACCGAGTGAGCAAGAATGATCGGAGTAAACACTGCGATGGAGGTCTGACCAGGACTTTTTGTGCGCCCCCGGGCAGATTCGAACTGCCGACACCCGCTTTAGGAGAGCGGTGCTCTATCCCCTGAGCTACGGGGGCCAGGTGGTCGTGCTCAACCACGATCACCCAGTGTAGCGTAGAAGAAACCTCAGTGTTCCACGGTGTGCCAGCACTGATAAACAGCAGTTTCTCGTTAGGGTCGGATTGTGTCGGATTCCGTTGCAGACGAACAGTTCCCAGAACTCGGAGAGGTCTTTGCCGAGTGGAAGAAGCAGGCCGCCCACCTCGGCGGTCGCGACACCATGCTTCATTTCAGGGACTCCCGCGACGGCAGCATCGACCTCTCGGGCGCCCACCCCTCCGGTCTTGCGCAGCTGCTGGCTGGTCGAGCCACCCGCCTATCGAGCCTGATCCGCGATCACGACATCCTCGCCGACGCACGTCGCCGCGCGAAATCCATCCGTTCGAAGGCCGAGCAGCTCGACAATGAGCGCGGCATCCGCGCCGCCCATCTGGCCATCGGCCTCGCGTCGTGGACGGAGAAGGACGCGAAGTACAAGTTCAACGCTCCTGTGGTCATGCGCCACATCACTCTCGTTCCCCGCGGTTCACGAGTCGAGGACTATGAGATCGTGCTCGGCAACGAGATCACGATCAACCCGGCCCTCGTCCAGCACCTCCACGAGGAGTACGACCTCGAGGTGCCCGTCGACGACTGGATCGATGCCACCGGGGGAGCGCAGGGGTTCGACCCCGGGCCGGCGCTCGACCGCCTCCGCGAGCTCGGTCAGAGCGTCCCAGGACTGCGGGTCAACCACCGTCTGATCATCTCGACCTTCGCGAACATCGCGACCCCGTTCTCCACCGACTATCTGCCCACGCAGCACCCCGTCCTGCGGGCTCTGGCCGGTGACGAAGACGTCCGGGCGAACCTCGGCGGACCCTCGTACGTGCCACAGGCAGCCGAAGCGGGGGACACGCTGTCACCGGCCGAGGAGAAGAAGGCCGAAGCGGCGTCGAACGATCCGGTCGAACCGGAGGATTCCCCGGCGAAACCGGAAACGGAGACCACGCCGGATGCCGACGACAAGTCGGCTGAGACCCTGACCGACTCCAGCGAGAAGCCCGGTGACACGGACGAGAAGCCGGTCGAACCAGGTTGGGACGAAGACGATTACGGTCAGCCGACCGTGCCGATCACCGACGAGCCGCTGAGCGCCGCGTCGCCCGAGGACTCGGCGACTACCGGCTCCGACGAGTCCACCGACTCCGCCGTCGCATCAACAGAACCCGCCGCCGGTCGGGCCCCGGGCTCCACCGACGATGAGTCCGCGGCGGACGCAGTGACCGAATCGGATGCCACGGACCCTCAGGCGGCCACGACGATCACCGGCACGGACTCCGACGGCAATACCGTCGAAGAAAGCCAGGCCGCGGACGCCGACAGCGACACCGCCGAAGCCGAATCGACCTCCGACGACGATGTCGTCCCTGCCGCACTCAAGGAACCGATCACCCCGCTTCCTGACCGGAAACCGCAGGAGGAGTTCCTCGTCATCGACGTCGACGGCGACCAGCAGGCCGTCGTCGACGCTGCCGTCTCCGGTCGCTCGGTCGTAGTCGATACCCCGCCCGGAACCGGCGCCACTCAGGTCGCCGTCGCAGTCGCCACGACGCTGGCCCACACGGGCAAGAGCGTTCTCTTCCTGGCCCAGACCTCCGACGCGCTGGACAGTTTCTCCTCCCGCCTCGACGAGGTGGGCCTCTCCGACTTCGCCGTCGATACCCGCAAAGGCTCGGAGGACATCCGCAGACAGCTCATCGGCCTCATCGGCTCGGCAGAGAAGTCCGAACGCCCCGACCTGTCGAAGCTGCTCAACGACCTCAACGAACAGCGGGCGACGCTGGCCGACCATGTCTCGTCTCTCCATCGCCGACGTGCCCCCTGGGACGTCTCCGTCTACGAAACGATGCAGCACCTCGCCGAGCTGACCTCGGGCGATGATTCTCCGCAGACACCCGTACGCTTCGGCGAGGACATCCTCGGGGCGAGTGAAGACCGCCGGAATGCGCTGCGCGGAAAGCTCGGTGAACTCGCCTCGCTCGGCGCTTTCACCCTCGACGTCGAAGACACCGTCTGGTTCGGTGCCGATCTCAAATCCGTCGACGAAGCCGAAGCCGCACGCACCGTCGCCGAACGCATCGGCCGAATGATCCCGGACCTGGTGGAGGCGACCGAACCTGTCCTGCAGAAGGCGAAACTCAACCCGCGTCGCAACGTCGACGACTGGGCTCGGGCGATCCGGGTGCTGCTGCGCGTGCGCAAGACCCTCGACAGCTTCGCCCCTGACGTCTACGACCACCGTCTCGACGACCTCATCGCGGCCACCGGAACGCCCGAATACCGCACCGAGGTCGGCGTCGAGATGGGCATGATGCAGCGTCGCCGACTGAAGAAGTCCGCTGCCGAGTTCCTCCGTCCCGGGGCCGAGGTGGCCGACCTCCACTCGGCCCTCATCGATGTCCGCTCCCAACGCGTGATCCTCTCCGACCTCGCCGGCCACGACGGTCGCCCGCAGATTCCGCGCGGCGTGCTCGAAGCCGACGAGATCCTGCAGAGCGTCGAAGCCGATATGGCCAAGCTCTCGCCGATCCTCGAAACCACACCCGACGGCGGCGATCTCGGCTCGATGCTCATCGAGGAGCTCCAGGCCCGCACCGAGGCGATGGGCCGAGACTCGGAGAACCTCGCCGAACTGCCCGAACGCTCCCGCCTGCAGCGCGAACTCGATGCCGAGGGCCTCAGCGACCTCATGGCCGATCTGCGCAGGCGCAAGGTCGATGACTCCCTCGTCGGCCCCGAATTCGACCTCGCCTACTGGGCCTCGGTGCTCCAGACCATGGCCGGCGAAGACCCGGCGATCGGCCGACACGACGGTGACGCTCTCCACCAGGTGGCCGAGGACTTCCGGGAGAACGACCGCGCCTTCGTTGCCGCCGGTGCCTCCCGCCTGCGGTACAACCATGCCCAGGCCTGGAAGCGCGGCATCGAAGCCGACCCGATCGCCGCCGGAGTCATCAAGCAGGAGCTGCTGTCGAAGCACACCTCGGTGAATCGGATCTCGACCCAGGCGCCCGAGCTGCTCACGACCCTGGCCCCGGTGTGGATGGGCAGTCCCTACACGGTGCCTGAGCTGTTCTCCGCACTGCCGCTCTTCGACGCCGTGGTCATCGCCGACGCCGGGCGACTCTCGGTCGTCGACGTCGTCCCCGGCATCACGCGTGCCCGCCAGGTCATCTCCCTCGGTGACTCCCGACTGCTCGGCCCGCGCCCGTTCTCGATCGCCGTCGACCGCTTCGGGATGGACGATGGGAACCATCCGCGCTCTGTGCAGGACCACCTCGGCGAGTTCCTGCCGCGGATGCGGCTGTCGAACTCCTACCGACTGTCCCCGGTCGGGCTCATCGACCTAGCCAACCGGCACTTCTACGATTCGACGATCTCGACGCTTCCGACCGCGCACACGGGGGAGGGCAGCGGGCTCGAATTCTCCTATGTCGCCGACGGTCGCGGTCCCACGGACATCGGCACCGGGCGGGTCGAAAGTCCCGATGCCGAGGTCAAACGCGTCGTCGAACTCGTGCTCAAGCACGCGCGGAACCGGTCGCGTGAGTCTTTGGCCGTCGTCGCGCTCACCCAACATCACGCGCAGAGGGTGGCCACGGCGATCTCGCGGGCGATGAAGGACCTGCCCTATGTGGCGGCGTTCTTCAGCGACTCGACGAAGGAGCCCTTCGTCGTCACCGACGCCGAACGGGTGCAGGGAATGTCCCGCGACGCGGTGATCTTCACCCTCGGCTACGGGCGCACCGTCCACGGTCGGGTCATCCACGACTTCGGCGCGCTCTCGGGCCCCGACGGCAGGCGTATCCTCGCGGCCACGATGACTCGTGCGCGCAAACGACTGACCCTGGTCTCGAGCATCGAAGCCGACGACTTCGAGCGCAGCAGACTCAGCGGGGGAGCGGCCATGCTGCCGCAGCTGCTCGAAGAGATCGCCACCGGCGGCGTCAGCCAGCCCGGACCGCACGGCGAGATCTACGATCCGCTGATGGGCGATATCGCCGATCGTCTGCTCCAGCTCGGCGTCGTCGCCCATGAACACTACAACGGCATCGACCTGGCCGTGGCGAACTCGGCGGAGGACGAACACGGGATGATCATCGCCGTCGCCGGCGACGGTCCCGAATATGCGTCGATGCGCAGCCTGCGCCAGCGTGACCGGGTGCTGCCCGAACAGCTGAGCCGACGCGGATGGAAGTTCATGCGTGTGTGGTCGACCGATGCGTTCGTCGATCCGCAGACCGAGACGGAGAAGATCTTCGATGTCTGGCGCACCACGGTTGAGACGATGAGCCCGCAGGCCGTGCTCAACGCCGCCCGGGCCGCCTCGGTGGTCGTGGGGCGTACCGGCAGCCGACCGAAGCTCGTGCCGGGACTGCCGATGCATAAGTACTCGGCGGAGGGTCTCGATGAGATGATCGACTGGATCCAGTCCGATGCGGTCGTGCGCGGGGACGGGGAGATCAAGGATCTGCTGCGCACCGCGCTCGCGCAGAAGGGCAGCTCCACCCGTGGAGACTCCCGGCTGCAGGCAGCGGTCGATCGGTACCGTGAACGTCACGCGCAGGCGAAGAAGGTCACCGGCTCCGAGGTGCTCATCCCGCGTTCGGGTTCGACCGGCCCCGTGGAGGATGACATCCTGCCGACCTTCGACACCGGCAAGATCCGCGCCGATGAGCTCCGGTCCGCCGGACTCGTCCAGACCGCGAGCAACGACCAAGTCGCCGAGGCGGCCGACGGTGCCGATGCCGAAGCGACGTCAGACTCGGCCGGTGATGACGCGGCGGAGTCCGCCGGAGATGCGAAGCCGGGATCCGAGGACAGCGCACAGTCGGAGTCGAAGAACGACGATGCCTGAGCAGCCCGACGAGGCTGCGCCGAGCGAAGCGGTGTCCGACGATCCTCCGGCGGACGAAGCAGAGCGCAGAGAACGGGTCGAAGCGGCGAAACGCCGCTACCGGGCCACGCTGCGCAACGAGGCCGACACCGGAGAAGGCGGCTTCAGCAAGGACTACTATCGCTCGCAGAAGCCACCCCACTGGTCATAGCTGCTCGGTGATGATCTCAGTTCACGGAGCTCAGTTCACGGATCGCGGGGCGGGCACCACAGCGCGAGGACATCAGCTCGAGATCTCAGCCCGAGGTTCTCAGGAAGACGCGAGCTGTTTCGGGAATGAAGAAGGGCCCGTCCACCAGCAAGTGGTGGACGGGCCCTTCTCGTGCGCCGACGGATCAGTGACGCGGGGGCTGGTTCGGATCGAACGGTCCGCCGTCACTGGCGGGGCCCTCAGCAGGTCCGGCAGCGGAAGCGGTCTGGTTGCGCAGGATCTCGCGGATGTCGCCGAGCAGATCCTCGGTGGTCGGAGGAACTTCTTCCTCGGGAACTCCGCGCTTACGCAGCTCGTTGAGCTTGTTCATCGGAACGATGATGATGAAGTAGACGATGGCGGCAACGATGAGGAAGTTGATCGCGGCAGTGACGACCGCACCCAGATCGATGGTCGTCTCCGGAACGTCCGGCTTGAGCTGGAAAGACAGCGCCGGGCCCTCGGCACCGCCGACGGCGGCGATGAGGGGGTTGATGATCTTGTCGGAGAAGGCGGTGACGATCGCGGTGAAGGCGCCGCCGATGATGACCGCTGTCGCGAGTTCGACGACATTCCCCTGGAGAATGAAGTCTCTGAAGCCCTTAAACATTAGAGAAACCCTTTCGGCGTGTGTTCGCTGAAATGCGGTTGAGTATTGGCCGATTACGTTCCAATAGTACACATCGTTAACACGTTGTCAGCAGAAATGCGGCGCGAGTCTCACCGCCCCATTGTTGACCCATTCCACAGATAGGAACTCTTCGGCACGCCGTGTTCAGTCGGCAACCTGCCGCTCAGCCATCCGGTATGAGTGAGGCGACGGGGCGCAGCCGGTGTGGCTGGGAGGGATGTTCAGCGGGGCAGAATTGCGAAACTGATCGGCAGCCCGGCGAATTCGGCAACACGTCCGGCGTCCTCTGCGTTGAGGATCACCGATACAAGCTGCCCTGATTCGGCGGCTATTCCGTCGGGTTTATCAACGAGCCGTGCGATCGTCACCTTCTCGACGACGACTTCCGATCCGCCGTCGGGAAGGGATGAGAAGAGTCGTATCCGCTGCCCGGGCTGCAGCAGGGCCGCGGAGGCATCATCGGCGAGACGGATCGGCATGAGCAGATCCCGGCTTCCCTTCGGCAGCGCCTGTTGGTCGAGGACCATCGACTCTGTCAGCGGCGAACCCTTCGACAGGCCCGCCGAAGTGTGGCGGCCCTTCGCCTCCTCGACAGCGGTGAAAGCTTTGTCGGGGACAAGGTCGGGAGGAAAGTCCGTGAGGGTGAGATCCTGTGCAGTCAGTTCCGCACCGGGGGCCAGATCGGACCGGGCCACGACGACCGCCGTACCGGCCTCGTCGGGAGTGAACATCCAGACGATCAATGCGCATGCGCTGGCAAGGCACACCGCGGCGAAGATCCGCTGTGGTCGGACGCGAGCCGATCGCGCCCAGCTTGTCGAGGTCTCGCGGATGCGCTGTAGAAAGCTCATGGCCTGAGCATCGACGGATCAGCGGGCGTCGGCAAGGACGAATCCTGACCCTGTGGATGGAAGTCCGTCATCCACACGCGAGCGGTGTTCGAGTCGCGACAAGTGCCGGAGCGGCAGTCACCTCCGCGATGGGAAAGGTGGGAGTGCTCAGCCTGCGGCCGGGGTGCTCGCGGACGACGAGTCGGACGACGAGCCCGACGAAGCCGGCGAGGACGAACTCGACGAAGAGCCGGAGGAGTCCTTCGACGATGAGTCAGCACTCGACGAACTCGAAGAGCCGGCGGTGCTCGACGTCGAGGAACGGGAGTCGGTGGCGTAGAAGCCGGAGCCCTTGAAGCTGATGCCCACAGCGCCGAAGACCTTCTTCAGACGACCCTGGCATTCCGGGCAGACGGTGAGCGAGTCATCGCTGAAGTCCTGATGGATATCAAAGGCGTGACCACAGCTCTTGCAGGCATAGGAGTAAACGGGCATTCGAGACCTTTCTTCGACGAGAAGATTATAGTGCACGTCAGGTGCTCGGATGCGCACCGGTGCGGTTTGTGCACAGGCTTATCCACACATCAACGCGCTTGAGTGGGTCGTGTTTCCCCAGCCGTCAGTGTTCACGAGGTGGCGGGAGTCTCCGCCGGTCGACTTGAAACGGTCGTCGCCTGTCACGTGGCGGGGTCGTCTGCGTCGCAGGCGGCCGTCACGACGAGGCGAAGGTGCGGGTGCCGTCCTCCGTGACCGCTGAAGGGATGCGCAGGTCCCACTCCTCGGCGACGAGTCCGGACAGGTCGAGCTCTTCGGCGAAGCACACCCCGAAAACACGAGCCTCCCGCCCGAGCGGTGCCACCCCCTGTGGTCCGAAGGTACGGTCATAGAAGCCTCCGCCATTGCCCAACCGTGCCCCATCGAGGCCGAAGCCCAGCGCCGGAACGAACACGAGGTCAAGGCCCACCTCGGGTGACAGCAGCTGTGCGGCAGTGAGCAGCTCGGCAACGTCTGCGGGTTCGCGGATCCCCCATTTCCCCTGCGGCTCGAGGCGTGACATCGATCCCGTGATCTCACCGAACAGCAGCGGTTGACCGACCTTCGTCACCACCGGCAGGTAGACGGTCCCGCCGGAGGCAAGGAAACGATCGAGCGCGGGGTCGAGGTCAGGCTCACCCTGCAGTGCCGCATAACCGAGCAGGGCGCGCACCGGAACCGCGCGGATGACTTCCCACGCTGAGTCCGCAACGGACGGAGGGGAGGTCGGGGCCGTCTCGGTGCGGGAATCGGTCGATGCTGAGCCCGGGGCCGCCTCGGTGCGGGAGCGGTTCGCGCGAGCCGAGCGGATGCGGGACCGCAGCTGCGCCTTCGAAGTTTGTGGATCCACGCCTTTCAGACTATCCGGGGGCGGCGGATTCGTTAAGATGACTTCATGAGTGATGAAGCGCAGTGCACCGTTCGCAAGGCCGTGATCCCCGTCGCCGGTCTCGGAACTCGGTTCCTCCCCGCCACAAAGGCCACCCCGAAGGAAATGCTCCCCGTCGTCGACAAACCGGCGATCCAATACGTCGTCGAAGAAGCCGTCGATGCCGGCCTCCAGGACGTCCTGATGATCACCGGCCGGAACAAGCGACCGCTCGAGGACCACTTCGACCGGGTCGACGGACTCGAAGCCGCCTTAGCGAAGAAGGGCGACGACGAGAAGCTCGCCGCTGTGCGTCACCCCTCCGAGCTCGCCGATATCCACTATGTGCGTCAGGGTGACCCGAAGGGCCTCGGCCATGCTGTGCTCAAGGGTCGCCAGCACGTCGGCAACGAACCCTTCGCCGTCCTCCTCGGCGATGACCTCATCGACGAACGCAGCCCGATCCTGCCGAAGATGATCGAAGTCGCGGAGAAGACCGGCGGCAGCGTCGTCGCACTCATGGAGGTCCCGCCCGAAGCGATCCACCTCTACGGCTGTGCCGCCGTCGAGACCACGTCCGATGACGAAGTCGTCAAGGTCACCGGTCTGGTGGAGAAGCCCGCCGCCGAGGATGCTCCCTCGAACCTCGCCGTCATCGGCCGCTACGTGCTCGCCCCGGAGATCTTCGACGTCCTCGAGACGACCGGGCCCGGACGCGGCAACGAAATCCAGCTCACCGACGCGCTCCAGGAACTCGCCGGTGACGCGAACGGGCACGGTGTCTACGGGGTCGTGTTCAAGGGCGCCCGCTATGACACCGGTGACAAACTCGACTACCTCAAGGCGGTCGTGCAGATCGCGTGTGATCGTGAGGACCTCGGTGATGACCTCAAGGGTTGGCTGCGCGAGTTCGTCCCGACCTTGGACTGACCACGGTCCCCGGGCGGGCTGTGGACCCCGGTCGGACCACGGGTCTCGGTCGGACCGCGGGTCTCGGGCGGACCGCGGGTCTCGAGCGGACCGCGGCTCACGGTCCTTCCGTCCCGGGCCGCACAGCCGACCGCAACCGAACCCGAGAGCGAGGGCAGCAGCGTGTGGCCTGTCATCCTGACTGACCGCCGGTCCGATATCGTGCTGCGTCCCCTGCGACGTCGCGACGAAGACGCCTGGCGAGAAGTCCGCCGCTTCAACCGCGACTGGCTGCGCCCATGGGATGCGACCCTGCCCGCTCCGGGCCAGGAGCTGCCGGGATTCCGCACCATGGTCCGGATGCAGGACAAACAGGCCAAACGTGGGCAGAGCGTGCCCTTCGCCATCGAAGTCGGCGGTGAATTCCGAGGACAGATCACCGTCTCCGGTCTGAGCTGGGGCTCGATCCTGTCCGGCCAGATCGGCTACTGGATCGATTCGCGAGTCTCCGGCCGCGGCATCACCCCGGTCGCCGTGGCGATGGCCGCCGACCACTGCTTCTTCACCCTCGGCCTCCACCGCATCGAGATCAACATCCGCCCGGAGAACACCGCGAGCCTGCGTGTGGTCGACAAGCTCGGTCTGCGCGACGAAGGGCTGCGCGAACGCTATATGCACATCGACGGGCAGTGGTGCGACCACCGCACCTTCGCTCTCCTCGCCGAGGAGGTCCCGCAGGGCCTGCTCGCCGCTTACCGGCACGGGACGAGCGGAACCGCACCGCAGTGAGCGAATCTCTGCCGCCCCAGCCTGAGAATTGCGTGAACTTCGTGCCCGTTTGACCGACACACCTAGTGCCTTCACGTCTTCGTCGATGCGTGCAACTTAGGGTGGCAGTGTGGACACCAGCATCATCGTCGTCATCGCCATCGTCGTGGTCTTCGCCGTTGCTGTGCCCGCAATGATTCGGAAGTCCGCGACGGAACTTTCGCGCGCCGAAATCGACACGGTTCCCGACAACGCGGCCGTCGTCGCAGCCGAGACTCCGAACCCGGGGCACGACCACTCGGAACGCACCCAGGTCTTCCACGACAAACCCCGCAGAACGCCGTCGGTCCCGAGCCCGGAGGTCTCCCCGGGCGAGGACGCACCGACCCTGAGCCTCTCGGCCTCGACTCCTGCCTTCGCCGTCATCGACGGCCATGGACAGAGCCACACCATCCCCGAGGCGGCCGAACACTCCCAGCTCAACGTCCTACCTGTCGCGGTCGGCGAGACCCACTCGGCGTTGTCTGCCGATCGTGGCCCCGCCGGACACGGTGGGGCCGCATCCGGTGGTGGCGCCGGAGTCGGAGCCGACAACGTGCGCCTGCTCCACCCCGCCGTCCACGCAGTGTTCAACGACAGCTCCCAGGCGGGCCGGCAGCAGACCGGGGCGGGACGCACCCCACAGGCTCACTCGCCGCGCACCTCGGCGACGGGTTCCACGGCATCGTCCGGATCGCGACCGGTCACCGGCCAGGGCCCCCGAGGCGGCGCACCACGCGATGGCGCGGCGGACACGGATCGGGGCGGTCGCCTCGGCGAGGTCGAGTCCACCCGATCAGAGAACGGTCCACAGATTTCCCATCCCAGCAGCGGAACCGACGAGGAACATGCGATGACTGAGCAAGCAACGACTCTGCGCGAGTCCCTGAAGTCGCTGAACACGATGGTGAAGGGCTTCGCGCTGGTCTTCTTGGCCTCGATGCTCGGCATCCTCGTGTCCGGAGTCCTCGCTCTCTTCTCGGTCGTGCACATCGCTTTGGCCGGCGTCTTCCTCGGCCTCGCCGTCGTCTCCCTGCTCATCGTGCGCACCCTCAACCTGCGCAAATTCGAGGTGAAGAAGCGCCTCCGCGGACTGAAGCCCGTTGCACCGAAGTCGAGCACCGCACCTACGCGGGCCACCTCGGCGCAGGCCACTTCGGATCGGTCCGCCTCCGCGCGGTCGACCTCCGCGCGGTCGACCTCCGCGCGGTCCACTTCGGAGGCGAAGGCCCCGACCGTGAACGTGAAGGAACAGCGCAGCGCCACCGCGGTGGCGCCCTCAGACAGAACCGCCGCCGGCAGCGCCCCCGCGGCACCGGTCTCGAGCGGAACCGCCGCTCGGATCGCCGCTGCGGCGCAGGGTGCGAGCGGAACGACGAAGGCCGCACAGGCTCGTGCTGCCATGGCCCGCAGCGCAGAAGCGAAGGCGAACCGCAGCACCGAGGCGAAGAAGTCTCGCGAAGAAGCCGACACCGGCGAGATTCCACTCGTGCGCATCCGCAAGGAAGCCAGCGAAGGCCACACGACACGCCAGGTCCTGCTCACCGGACCGATTCCGATCGTCGATGACAGCACCACGGAGGAAGCTCCGAAGGGCGAAGAGGAGCACACGACGACAGCTGAGACATCCGCCGCAGAGGCAGGCGGGGGCGAGCCGGCCCAAGGCTCCGTTGATGCGGACTCGTCGAACATTCTCGGTGCAGACCTCGAGGCAGAAGGCACTGATGCCTCGGCGGGCACCGCTGCCGATGAAGACGTGCACGCGTCACTCGACGCTGCCGCCCCGAAGGTCGAAGATCCGTTCATGCAGCGGTTGAAGTCACGCGACGGCTGGTCGCCGACGCCTCTGCCGGTGCCCAGCTATGTCGACGCTCCGGAAGCTGAGCATGCGGTGCCGAAAGCCACCGCAGCCGATGCGAGCTCGTACGAGACTGAAGCGCGCAGCCGTGAGGAGATCGCCGCACAGTTCGCCGCGGAACTCGGCTACCGTCCGGAACTCAGTGACTCGGCCCGTGAGGACTCTCCGCTCGAGCACGGCCGTAAGGCGATCCGGACCACGAAGTCCGCCGACCTCTCAGCGGTCAACGACGTCCTCGCCCGCCGCCGCGCCTGAGTCCGCAGAGGGGCCTGAACTCGCCGCCGCACCTGAACTCGCCGAGGGAGGGGCCACCGATGATCCTGCCGACTGCCGAGGCGGGGCCGACTTCCCTGATCTGAGGTCCTTGACCGCTCGGCGTGGACCCGATGTGCCCCGCACCGATGAGTGCGGGGCACCTTCGTGTGCAGGGCGTCGTCGGCGCCGGATCAGTCCGCCCGACCGCCGAAGTCCTCGGCGATTGACACCGCGATCCGCTGCAGGTGCGGTACCAGGTCGTCTTCGATCGAGAGACCGCGAAGATGTGAGGTGTGCAGGGAGACGTTGAGCGCGGCCAGAGTATTCTGACCCCGACGGACCGGGACTGCCAATCCTCGCAGTCCGTCATCGAGCTCCTGGGACACCAGGCACCATCCCTGGGCTCGGATGCGGTGCAGTTCCTTGCCGAGCTCGGCCGCAGACGAGACGGTGTGGTCAGTGAATGGCGAGATTTCGACTCGCTCGAGGAACTCCTGTTGGAAGGTTTCGGGCAGCTCGGCGATGAGCATGCGACCCATCGACGTGGCCCAGGCCGGCAGACGGTTGCCCAGGTTGACGGTCACGGCGTGGAGGCGCGGGGCGGCGGCACGGGCGATGTAGACGATGTCATCGCCGTCGAGAATGCTCAGTGTCGCCGACTCGTCGAGTTCGTGAGCGAGCTGATTGAGATGCGGCTGGGCGATCTTCGGCAGATCCAGGCCGGCGAGGAACCCGGCACCGATGTCGAGCACCCGCGGGGTGAGGGAGAAGGTCGGTCCATCCGAACTGAGATACCCCAAGTCGGTGAGGGTGAGGAGGAAGCGCCGTGCCGCGGCTCGGGTCAGACTCGTCGCCTTCGCCACCTGAGTGACGGAAAGATGCGGACTGTCGGTGTTGAACGCCAGGAGGACGGCCAGCGTCTTCTCCACCGATTTCACATAATGGTCCCCGGACGCGGGCTGCGGATTGGAATTCGACTCTGATTTCACTTCTCCAGGGTATCTGCCGGGGCCAGGGCGACCAGTACGGCCCGCAGAAGCATCCTGTCCGGCCAGTAATGTGCGCATAGTGCACATGTGTACGAACAGCGAACAAGGTGCTACTGTGCACTGGGACAGAGGCGACATCCAGACGGTGTGCCGACAGAGGAAGACCCACCATTCGAAGGGGAATGACATGACGAGTGCAGACGCCCGGACAGCATCCGGACTGGACGAGCTCAAGCAGGCGAGACGAGCGGCTGCGGGGTCGTTCATCGGGGCGGTCGTCGAATGGTATGACTTCCTCCTCTACGGAATCGTCGCCGCGCTGGTCTTCGGCGAACTCTTCTTCCCGGACTACAGTTCCCATGCGGGCACGCTCGCCGCTTTCGCGACCTTCGGTGTCGGTTTCGTCTTCCGGCCGCTGGGAGGCATCATCTTCGGGCACTTCGGCGACCGGATCGGCCGCAAGTCGATGCTCATCTGGACGATGACGATCATGGGTGTGGCAACCGCGCTCATCGGCGTCCTGCCCACCTACGGAACCGTCGGCTGGTTGGCGCCGGCCCTGCTCGTGCTTCTGCGCTGCGTCCAAGGCATCGCCGTCGGCGGAGAATGGGGCGGAGCCGCTCTGATGGCGGTGGAGAGTGCGCCGCCGAAGCTGCGTGCCTTCTTCTCCAGCGGTGTGCAGATCGGCTATTCCGTCGGACTCCTCTTGGCCACTGGACTGGTGGCACTTCTGAGCAGCAACTTCTCACCGGAGGCATTCCTGGCCTGGGGCTGGCGGATTCCGTTCTTCTTCAGCGCAGTGCTCGTCCTCGTCGGACTCTGGATCCGTGCCGGGGTCCAGGAATCAGACGAATACCTCGAACGAGTGAAGAACGCCGACGAGGACAAGGTGGCGAAACTGCCGATCCTCGAAGCATTCAAGCGCTACCCGGCGCAGATCTTCCAGATCGTGGGGCTGCGCTTCATCGAGCTGCTGACCATGTACATCGTCACGACCTTCGCACTGTCGTATTCGACCGATGAGCTCGGCTTCGACCGCAGCGTCATGCTCAACGTCACCCTCGTCGTCGGCGGCCTGGGAATCGTGACGATCCCGGCGTTCGCCTATCTCTCCGACAAGTTCGGTCGCCTTCGCGTCTACCTCACCGGCGGAATCGTCGGACTCGTCAGCGCGATCCCCTTCTTCTTCGCTCTCGAGAGCGGCAACCTGGTGGCAATCGTCATCTTCGCGGTCCTGCTGATCAACATCGCCCACGACGCGGTCGTCAGTGTCCAACAGCCGCTGTTCGCCGAAATGTTCAGCCCTGAATTCCGCTACAGCGGTGCCGGCGTCGGCTACCAGCTGGCCAGCGCGATCGCCGGCGGCTTCACTCCGTTCATCGCCACATTCCTCGTCGGCCTCGGCGGAGGCACCTGGTACCTCGTCGGCGCCTACCTTGCCGGTGGCTGCCTCGTCTCGATCGGAATCGCGCTCTACCTCGTCCGACAGTGGCAGGTCGAGCGCAGGGCCGAACGCAGCAGTTCCTCTGCCGCGACGGTCGCGCTCAAGCCCGAAACGGTCTGATGCGCAGAGGCGCCGAAGACGGGACTGCGCACATGGTCGAACATGCTGCTCAACGACCCGTCCCGCAGGATGGCCGGATGCGATCGGCCGAGATCACCGCTGCCGGCCAGGTCGAACTCCTCAGCAGCCCGAGACCGCGAGGCCGCGTGGCCGACCGGCATCTGCGGATACAGATGCTCGCAGTGGGCATCTGCGGCACCGACCACGCTTTGGCCTCGGGCGGCCGCACGCCGCCGGAACTCCCGTGGAGACTCGGCCATGAAGGCATCGGCGTCGTCACCGAAGTGGGGCTCGGAGACGGCGAGTGGACCGTCGGAGACCGGGTGGTGCTCGAACCCAATATCACCTGCGGCAGCTGCCGCTACTGCCGGCTCGGCACCACCTCGGCGTGCACGCACCGGCTCAGCGCGGGCGTTCTCACCCAACCCGGGTTCCTCGCCGAGGTCGTCGACCATCCCAGCGACTTCTGCCACAGGATCCCTGACGACGTGCCGATCGAACGCGCTGTGTGCGCCGAACCGCTGACGGTCGCCGCCGCGGCGATCCGGCGAGCGGGGCTGACGTCTTCGCAGACGCCTCTCATCCTCGGGGCCGGGTCGCAGGGTCTGCTGGCGACCATGATCCTCGTCCGCCAGGGGTATCGCCCCTATATCAGCGAACCGCAGGCCGAACGACGAGCCCTCGCAGTCGAGCTCGGTGCCCGCCCCTTTGCGCCGGGCACCAGCCCCGCCCCCGATGCGGTCATCGACGCGGCAGGGGTGCCCGAGGCTCTGGCATCAGTCGTCGACCACCTCATGCCCTTCGTGAACGTCACGCTCGTCGGGGAGGACCACCACCACCTCGGCGCTTCGAGCTTCGACATCGTCCAGAAGCAGCTGCGGATCAGTGGCTCCTTCATCTATGAGCACCCGAACGACATGGCCGCGGCCGTCGCCCTGCTTCCCACCGTCCCCGCGGAGAGGATCCTAGGATCGCCGGTCGCGCTCTCCGCGGTGCCGAGCTTCTTCGCACCAGGTGCCGAACGCCGCAGCGGCGTCAAGCAGTGGGTCGATATGCGCCGGTGACCTCCTCCTCGGGGTCGGCAAGGAGCTTCGGGGCAGAGGTGCCTCGGCAGGGTGTCCCTCATTCGGTGCGCCGAGTCCCGGCTGACGAGCGAACGCAGGACTGATGATCAGTCGACGACCGACCACCGGTCGACGGAGTGCGAACTGAAACTCAGGCGACGTACTTGTCGAACTCTGTGTTCTTCTGCAGGAAATTCTGTACGTAGGAGCACGTGGTGCGGAACTTCAGCCCCGCCTCGGCGCTGGTCTCGAGCGCATAGCGCACGAGCTGGCCGGCCAGGCCGCGTCCACCCCATTCGGGGGACACATTCGTGTGGGTGAAGGTGCGCACGATGCCGTCGGCGGTGTCGTCAGGGCCGGCCTCACGGTCGACGTAATCGGCTGCGCCGATGACCTTGCCGGCATGGGCGATAGTGAAACGGTGGGCCGCAGCATTCTCGGCGATGGTGAAGGTCTCTCCGGAGATTTCGATGTCCATGGTCATTCCTCCCGAATGTCCGTGCCGGTGGCACTGCGCGAATGTCATTGTCCTGACAGCTGACACTATAGTTCTGTCAGCGCGGCAGGCACTAGCCTGGTGCAGTATCCGGCAGCGGTCGAGCGCCGACTGCCGCTGTCCGTCATCTCACTTAGGAGTCACCCGCATGTCCTCACACCCCTCGGCGACCACGGTCGATGCGCACCGTCTGAACCTGGGCGAGGCCGGGTTCGAAGTCGCCGAACTCACCGCCGCCGACATCGCCGACTATGTCGAACTCGTCTCCTCGGCCTACCGCGGTGAGGGGTCGAAGCAGGGGTGGACGACCGAGGCGGACCTGCTTGACGGACAACGCCTCGACGCTCCGATGGCTGAAGCCATGCTCGCCGAGGCGGACTCTGTGATTCTGCTCGTTCGCGACACCCGAGGACGGGCAGTGGCCAGCGTGTACGTGCGCGAACCCGCGGATGGGGAGGCCTATCTCGGGGTGCTCGCGGTGTCCCCGCTCGGGCAGGGCAAGGGAGTGGGGTCGGCGCTGATCGACCTCGCCGAGGCGTGGGTGGTCGAACGGTGGAACGCACACGCGATGTCGATGAGCGTGATCAACAGGCGCGAAGAGCTCATCGCCTACTACGAGCGGCGCGGCTATGAACGCACGGGAGAAGTCGAGCCCTTCCCGTACGGCGACGAACGCTTCGGGGTGCCGAAGGTCGACGACCTCGAGTTCGTGCTGCTGCGCAAACGGTTGAGCTGAGCTCGCTGCGAGTCTGCCCCGCGAGTCTGAGCAGTCGTCCGTGGGCGGCGGAGCTGCATGGCAGCACGGCCGCGCGAGCTGCCAGGGTGCCAGCCAGCCTCCATCGCCGAAAAACGGGTGGAGTGCCGAGGCACGCACGCAGACTCCCGTTCCTCGGCGCTCAGCCCGTTTTTCGGCGGCAGGTCGTGGCACCAGCCCGTTTCTCGGCGCTCAGCCTGTTTGTCGGGGAGGACCCGCGCGCTTCACAGTGAGCGGAAAGGCGCTCGGTCTCAGAAGATCATCGCGGGCACAACCAGGCCGCCGACGAGCGCGACCGGCCCGATGATCACCATCGACATGCCGAACTTCACGAGGATGCGCGTCAGGCGCGGCTTGTCCTCGACGGGGGCGGTCGCGACGACCGTGGCGCCCAGCGTCGAGAACGGCGAGACGTCGACGACGGCCGAGCACACACCCAACGCCGCGATGAGCGCCCACCCGGGCACCCCGCCTGCGGCGATGAGCGGCAGGGCCAGCGGCACCAGGGCGGCGAGGATGCCCGTGGTCGACGCGAACGCGGACACGAGTCCGCCGACGACGCAGAGGACGAAAGCGGCGATGAGCGGCGAACCGATCGCTTCGGCGCCCTGACCGAGGAGGTCGACGGCACCCATATTCTGCAGCACGCCGACGAAGGTGATGATGCCGCCGACGAGCAGCACGGTCGACCAGTCGATCTTCGGCAGCGCGGCCTTGCCGGTCTTTGGGTCGACGAGGGAGAGGATCGCTCCGAACATGAAGCACAGCAGACCGATGTCCGGATCCTTGCCGATCGCTGCGAGCACCACGACGGTGCCGACGAGGCCGATCATGAAGATGACGGTGAGGATCTGGACGAACGTGAACGGTGCGGAGTCGTCGGTGTGCTCCGAGCTCGAGGAGTCGAAGAGCGCCTCGTCCTCGTCGCCCTCACCGAAGGCCACCTTCGTCGCCGAGGCGGAGCCGCGAGAGATCCGTGAGCTCGCATCCGTCCCGGCAGAACCGGTCCCGGCAGAATCGGTGCCATCGGAGCCGTCAGCGCCGGCTTCGGTCGACCCGGCTCCCGCCCGGCTCGCGACGGCTGCCGCGGAGTTCCGGCCGAACAGCGACCGTCCGTACATGAAGTAGGCGACGACGAGCATGATGAGGTAGGTGACGACGGCGATGCCGAAGAGCACATAGGGGGAGAGGTCGATGCCGGCCCCGCGCGCGGTGCTGTAGGTGACGATGCCGTAGAGGCTGGTCGGGGCGAAGCCGCCGGCACCGATGGCGAAGCAGATCGCCAGGCCCATGAGCGCGTAGTCGACGCCGTATTTGCGGGCGACCTGCATGCCCACGGGCATCATCACCAGGCCCGCCAGCGGGGCACCCATCGCGGCAATGCAGCCGGTGATGACGAAGAAGACCGCCGGCAGGAGCACCGCTGAGGAGCCGACGCGATCCAGTGCCCAATCGATGATCCGATCGACGGTGCCGTTCTCCTGGGCGATGGCGAAGAAATAGGTCACTCCGGCGAGGAGGACCATGATGTCGAGCGGGAACTCGGCGATGATGTCCTCGACGACCATGTCGGTGAGCAGCAGTCCGGTTCCGGCCGCGCCGACGAGCATGAGCACGCCGATCTGCACGCCGCGGACCGCGCCGATGGCGAAGAGCGCGACGAAGATGAGCAGAGCGATGATCTGTATGAGCATGAAGTCCTCGCAAAGGCTGAAGCGACACTGAGCATCGCTGGGCGATTTGCTGAGAGACACTACCAGCGTTACCGACCGGTAAAGGATCCGTGTGTCCGACCGCTCGAAAAATCCCGAATAACGGCACAAACAGCGGGCCGCCGGCGGGTGCCGGCGGCCCGAGATGGGGATGCGCTGTGTGAGACGGGGCGCCCGACTCAGGTGAGCAGGACGGCTCCGCCGAGGGCGAGGAGGGCGACGACGATCGTCACCAGTGCGGCCAGAGCCAGCGGGCGGGCGCCGAGGTTCTTCAGCGAACGCCACTGGACTCCACGGCCGAGGGCGAACATTGCCATGGCCAGACACACCGTCTGCACCCAGTTGAGACCGGTGACCGCGAATTCGGGCAGCAGGCCGAAGGTGCGCAGGGCCGCCATGACGAGGAAGCCGACAACGAAGAGCGGCACGATCGGCGGACGCTTGGTCGGCGCCGGAGCCTTCTCCGCGGTGGTCGTCGTCGAGCCCGAACCCGCACCGCTGTCGGTCGATCCCGAGCGGGCACCTGCCGTGGTGGTCGCACCCGATCCGGGGGCCGCCTCGGTGCCGGTGGTCATCGCCTTCGCCTCGCTGCGGCGCACGGCGTAGCTGAACACTGCGACGGTGGGGGCGAGCATGATGACGCGGGCGAGCTTGACGAGAACGGCGATCTCGAGCGCGGCGGGCCCGATGATGCCGCCGATCGCGACGACCTGGGCGACTTCATGGGTGGCGGCTCCGCCCCACATGCCGGCGGTCTCCGGGGACAGGCCCATCGCCGTCGACAGGGACGGCACGATCGCGATCATCAGGGTGCCGAAGAGGACGACGAGGCCGATGGCGGCGGCCACATCCTCCTTCTTCGACTTCAGCGTCGACTCGATGCCGGCGACGGCCGCGGCGCCGCAGATGCCGAAGCCGCTGCCGATGAGCACTGCCAGGGGGCGGTCGACCTTGAGTGGCTTCGCCAGTGCCAGGGCGGAGAGGATTCCTGCGGCGACGATGACAGCGGCGAGGACGAGGACGAGCCAGCCGAGATCGAGGATGTCACCGAGCACGACCTGTGCGCCGAGGGCGACGATGCCCAGACGCAGCAGCGGCTTCGCGGCGAAGTTGAGCCCGGGCATGAATGTCTCGGGCAGGTTGGGCACGAGGTTGCCCAGCAGGATGCCGAGCACGATGGCGACGAGCAGCGGGGAGAGTACGGGCAGGAGCATGGAGATCGGCCACGCGACTGCCGTGGCCGCAGCGGCGACGGCGAGACCGGGCAAGAGGGATGCAATTCGATTCATGACTTCAGTGTGTCAACGTTGTTCCGGGCCCGGTAGACGGTGATTTCGAAGCAACCCATATGAAATCGATATGGCATGATGGGGGTATGCATGATCTCGCGGAGATGAAGGACTGGCCCGAACTCCAGGCCCTCGGCCTGCTGGTCGCGCTCAGCGGCAATGCGCGGTCGATCGGTCAGGCCGCCGCCCAGCTCGACCTCGCGCAGCCGAACGCTTCGCGCAGCCTGCGCAATCTCGAACGCGATCTCAAGGTGCCGCTGCTGCGGCGTTCGCCGCGCGGGACCGAACTCACCGTCGAGGGCCGGGCTGTCGCCGAATGGGCCTCGAAGGTCATCGAAGCCTATGACACCCTCTACGCCGGAGCGCGAGCCATCCAGGACGCCCGCGCCGGCACCGTCAAGGTCAGCGCCTCACTGACGGTGGCCGAATACCTCATGCCCCACCACCTCACGACATTCCGCGCCGCGCACCCGCAGATCGACATCGGACTGTCCGTGGAGAACTCGGCGACCGTCATCGATCGGGTGCGCCAGCAGACCTGCGACCTCGGTCTCATCGAATCCGTGTCCCGGCCGACGGGGCTCAACGCCGCGGTCGTCGGCCGTGACCGCCTCATGATCGCCTGTGCCCCGCAGTTCGCCGGAGCCTGGACGAAGCCGATCACCGCCGAGGCGCTCGCGGAGGTTCCCCTGCTCGTCCGTGAGGTCGGCTCGGGGACGAGGGAGGTCATCGACTCGGCATTGGACTCCGTGGGCGGGGTGAGGATGGCCGGGGAGTACGGCTCGAACTCGGCGCTGCGCATCGCCGCTGCCACCGCGATCGCACCGGCGGTGCTGTCCGAGCTGGCGCTGCGCGATGACTTCCGGGCCGGGCGACTGCTGCCGCTGCCGGTCGAAGACAACGTCGACCTCTCCCGCGAACTCCACGCCGTGTGGTCACCGACCAGGCGTCAGACCGCCGGGGCGCGGCTCCTCCTCGAGCACATGGTCAGCAGCCTCGGCTGAGTGGAATCGCGCAGGCCGCGGCGAGGCGGCGCGGTGAAGCACGGTCGCGGCACCACCTGCGTTTCTGGTCATGCGGTGGGCATATATTGGGCACATGACATCCCGAGAACCCGAAACCGCTGCCAGCCCGAAGTTCGCCCCGGACACCCTCGTCGTCGAAACCGGGCGGCCCCCGCGCACCGACGGTGCTTCGGTGAACCCGCCGATCGACCTGTCCTCGACCTTCGTCAGCACCGGGGACATCGACGCCTCACCCTATGCCTACGCTCGCTTCGACACCCCGGCTTGGTCACCGTTCGAAGAGGCGCTCGGTTCGCTCGAACACTCCGCTCTGCCCGGGCTCGTCTTCGGCTCCGGGCTTGCCGCGATCTCCGCGGTCATCAGCCTGGTTCCGGCCGGCGGCACCCTCGTCATCCCGACGCACAGCTATCAGGGAGCGCTCGCCTCGGCCGAGCAGATCGCTCACCGTCAGGGCTTCGACCTCGTCACCGTCGACATCGCCGACACCGAGGCGGTCATCGCCGCCCTCGACGAAGCGTCGACGCGAACGGCGGCAGCGGACGCGGCGGCCGCCTCGGCGGGGGAGGGCCGCGTCGGGTCCGAGTCCGGGCTCGGAATGCTGTGGATCGAATCGCCGACGAACCCGATGCTCGAAGTCGCCGACGTGCCGGCGCTGACGACGGCCGCGCGTGATCGCGGGTTCCTCGTCACCGTCGACAACACCTTCGCCACACCGCTGCTGCAGACTCCGCTCGACCTGGGCGCCGATATCGTCGTCCATTCGGTGACGAAGTACCTCGCCGGGCACTCCGATGTCGTCCTCGGCGCGGCCCTGACCAGCAGTGTCGAACTGCGGGAGCGGCTGCACACCGAACGCTCGATGCGCGGGGCGATCGCCGGGCCCTTCGAAGTCTGGCTGGCTCTGCGCGGACTGCGCACCTTGGCCGTGCGTCTCGACCGCGCCCAGGCCAACGCTCAGGCCATCGCCGAACGCCTCACCGCCCACGCGGGCGTCGTCGAGACCCGCTATCCGGGGCTGCTCGACGATCCCGGACATGCCCGCGCGAGTGAGCAGATGAGCGGGTTCGGTGCGATCATCGCCTTCACCGTCGACACCGCAGAGAAGGCCACCGCCATCGCCGAGGCGGTCCGACTGTGGACCCCGGCGACATCCCTGGGCGGGGTGGAGTCCCTCATCGAACGCCGTCGGCGGCACCCTTCCGAACCCGTCACCGTGCCCGAGGGGCTCATCCGGCTGAGCGTGGGCATCGAGAACCTCGAAGACCTGTGGGCCGACCTCGAAGCCGCGTTGGGCTGAAGGGCTGACAGACAGTTAGACCTGATGGGAAGCCCGAGCTGATGGGAAGTCGGTCGTAATGGGAAGTCGGTCCTGATGGGACAAGCACCCGACTATGTGCTCGACCGGCCGAGCGCGGACGATCTCGAGCAGTTCTTCGCCATCGACGCCGACCCGCGGGTGTGGGGGCACCTGCCCAGCGGGCGGATGACGGAGCGGGAGGAAGCCGAGGCGATCCTCGTCCGACTCGACTCGCAGTGGGAGCTCGACGGGATCGGACCGTGGATGGTCAGGCGGACGTCCGGCGGGCAGATCCTCGGCCATTGCGGATGCTCGCTGCGCGGTGTGCCCGGACCCGGCGCCTCCCGCCGCGCGACCGGAGCGTTCTGGAACCTCGGATACCGGTTCCGGCCCGAAGCGCAGGGGCAGGGGCTGGCCACTGCGGTCTCGCGCGATGCGATCGCGGCGGCCACGAACATCGACGCCGAGCTGCCGATCGTGGCGTATCTGCTCGAACACAACACCGCTTCGGAGGTGGTGGCTCGCAAGCTCGGGCTCGAGCTGGTCCACCGGGCGCCGGACGCAGGCAACCCGGACCCGGCGGCCGTCCGCCTCGTCTTCGCCGATCGCGAACTCACTCCCGCCCAGCTGGACGCGACGCTCAACTGAGGCGCGCCGACATGGCGCCGGAGATTCGTCGCGGACATGTGACGCAGATCAACTTAACGTACGTTAAAGTGGCGGATGACGCTCATGCGCCCCTCGCGGACGTGTGACTGTACAAGCCCCGCCATCCCCGACAGCTGCACGAAGCACACGATCCACCACCGGATACGTACGAAGGAGACGCATTGTCCACCAGTGTTCTCACCGAGGTCAGCGGCGATGTCACGACCGTGACCATCAACCGCCCGGAGAGCCTCAACGCACTCAACCAGGAGACGTTCCAAGCCATCGGCGCAGCCGTCGCCGAGGCGGCCGCGAACTCTCGGGCCCTCGTCCTCACCGGCAGCGACCGGGCCTTCAGCTCCGGTGCCGACCTGCGCGGTGAGGCCGCGACGGATGCCAGCATCGACCTCGCCGGAGCGAACGACATCATCCGTTCGATCATCGATGCACCGATCCCCACGCTCGCAGCGGTCTCGGGGCCCGCGGCCGGCATCGGCTGCTCCCTGGCATTGGCATGCGACTACGTGGTGATGAGCGAGGACTCCTACCTCATGCTCCCGTTCACAAAGATCGGTCTCATGCCCGACGGCGGAGCCACGGCTCTCGTGGCCGCCTCGGCGGGTCGTCACCGCGCGCTGCGGATGGCACTGACGGCGGAGAAGCTCCACGCCGCCGACGCCTACGCCTGGGGGCTGGCCAGCGAGGTCGTCTCCTCCGGCGAGCAGCTCAACCGGGCCAAGGAACTCGCGGCCCAGTTCGCTCAAGGCGCACCACAGGCGCTGGCCGCTTCGAAGCAGGCGATCAACGAGTCGAGTCTGACATCCCTCGACGACGCCTTCGACCGTGAGATCGACGGCCAGGCGGGACTGCGCGCGAGCAGGGACTTCAGCGAAGGCGTCGCCGCATTCGTCGGCAAACGGGCGCCGAAGTTCACCGGCGAATGACAGCCGCGCCTCGGCGGGCGGACGGGGCCATCACCGCTTGATAACGTTCCTGTCCGAACCGTTGCCGACTGTCCCGACACGGATAGTCTGACGGTGATGACCGCCCACCGGGCACCCGGCGGTCGACGGTAGGATCACCCGCCGCTGAAAGCGGTGATCACCTCATTCCTCTGCTGCGGCCCTCGGGCCACGGCAGGACCAGAGCGCGAACGAAGGAGTCTCATGCTGACAGGAATCGCGTCCACCCAGGGCGACAGCTACCAGCTCAACACCACCAACCTCATCCGCCATGCGGCCACCGTCTTCGGCAACTCCGAGGTCGTCTACCGCCGCTCGGACGGATCATGGGGGCGGTCGAACTACGCCGACGAGTTCAAGCGCATGGCGCAGCTCGCGCACGGCCTCGGCGAACTCGGCGTCGGTGCCGGGTCCATGGTCGGTGTCCTCGACTGGAACTCCCGCCGCCACCTCGAGCTCTACTTCTCCGTGCCCGGCGTGGCCGCAACCATGCTGCAGCTCAACCTGCGCCTGGCGCCCGAAGACCTCGCCTACGTCGTCAGCCATTCGAAGTCCGACTGGATCTTCGTCGACGAAACGCTCCTGACGGTCGCCGAGTCCCTGGCCCCGAAACTCGACGTCAAGGGGTGGGTCGTGATGACCGACAAGCCTGCGAGCGAGATCGAGACGAGCCTGGACAACGTCGTCTTCTATGAAGATCTCATCGGCGACAAGCCCGAGACCTACGACTGGCCGGTCATCGACGAGAAGACCGCGGCCTACGCCGGATACACGACCGGGACCACGGGCCGACCCAAGGGCGTGTACTACTCCCACCGGTCGATCTACCTGCACACCATGGGCGGTCTGGCCGCGCTGAACGCGACCTTCGACGACTGCGTCATGCCGATCACCCCGATGTTCCACGTCCTGTCCTGGGGCTTCCCCCAGAACGCGGTGGCCGCCGGTGCCAAACTCGTGCTGCCGGGCAAGTTCGCCGCCGAGGAATTCGGTGCCATCGGTCAGGCCTTCATCGACGAGAAGGTGACCCTGGCCAATGGCGCTCCGGCGATCTTCGGTCCGATGCTCCAGATGATGAAGAAGCTGCCGCAGGCCCCTGATCTCAGCGGTGTCCGCCTCGTCTCCGGATCCTCCGAGCCGCCGCTGTCGATGATGCGCGGGTTCAAGGAGATCACCGGCGCCGATGTCATCCACGGCTACGGTGCGACCGAGACCACCCCGCTGGTGACGACGAACTGGGCGCTCAAGCCCGGCATGGAACTCGACGAAGAGGCCCGCTGGGACCTCAAACGCTCGCAGGGTCTGCCGATCATCGGCGTCGAGATGAAGACCGTCGACCCCGAAGGCAACGAGCTGCCGCGAGACGGGAAATCCATGGGAGAGATCGTTATGCGCGGTCCGTGGATCACCGAGTCGTACTACCAGCTGCCCGACAACGCCGACCGCTTCCTCGACGGATGGTGGCGCTCTGGCGACGTCGGCACCATCGACGAGTTCGGCTACCTCAAGATCACCGACCGCCTCAAGGACGTCATCAAGTCCGGAGGCGAGTGGATCTCGTCGATCGACATGGAGAACGCGATCCTCGACAACCCGAACGTCAGTGAGGCCGCCGTCATCGGTGTTCCCGATGAGAAATGGGACGAGCGTCCGATCGCGTACGTCGTTCCCAACCCCGGCGCCGAGGTGACCCGGGACTCGATCATCGAAACGCTGAGTTCGCGTTTCGCCAAGTGGCAGATGCCTGACGAGGTCAACGTCGTCGAGGAGATGCCGCGCACCTCGGTGGGCAAGCTCGACAAGAAGCTGCTGCGCAAGAACTGGGAAGAGAACTAAGACTCCGCTCGTCGAAACGCGGGTGCATGGCCGAAAAACAGTTGTGCGCCCGCGTTTTTCGGCGGTCAGCCAGTTTTTCGCCGACCGAGGGCTGGTGGTGGAGCTGGGTGGTGGGTGTGTGAGGCTGTGCGAGTATGTGTGTAATGATGATGTTTGATTGCGTTAGATGGAGTTTGACGCAATACTTATCTCATGTACAAAGTGCTGACGAGGAAGCAGCTCGATGACCTCGACATGCCTCGGTCGCATCTCGCTGAGGCTGTCGATTGCTGCCTCTACCGTGCTCGTCGAGGGTGGTTCGTGGTTCTGAGCGCGTGTGAGAAGCCCCATCATGCAGTGCTCGAGCAGTTCTCCACCGAGCAGGGGATCACTTTCCCAAGGTTCCACGGGGATATCCGGGATGACGCGGAGAGACTCCGACTTCAGATCGCCTGTCGGCGCGACTCACTGCTTCGAGGCGACGTCTTCTCGCATATCTCGGCAGGGCTCATCCACGGTCTCGACCCGACCATCATCGGTGCCGAGCGGGTGGAGGTGTCGAGGCGAGCACCTACCCGCAGCTATCCCGGCCTGTATGTCTACTCCCGCGCGGTGCCCGCTGATGAGGTCGCGCTGCGAAACAGCTATCCGGTCACCAGTCTGAGGCGCACCCTCGCGGATATCGCTCTCGACCATTCTCTCGAGGTGTCTGTTCCCCTGATCTCACAGGCGCTGAGGGATCATGGCGTGACCCGAGAGGAGATCCGGCGGCTGCTGATGAACGGTTCGCGCGGAGTGCGACGAGCGCGGCTGGCGCTGGAGATTTCGAGCGAACTCTTCGAGGCGGCATCTGAAGCGCTGTGTGCGGTGCGGTTCCACGAGCACGGCATCACGGGAATGGTCCCACAGGTCGACGTCCGAACTGCGGCCGGAGCTTTCATCGCTCGCAACGATTTCCAGCACGAGACTCTTCCGGTCGTCGTCGAGGTGCATGGAGTGGGCAAGTATTACCTGCATCCCGATGGTCCTGATGCGGCAGCGAAGGCAAACCATCAGCGAAACATGAATCTGCTCAATGCCGGCTACCGAGTCTTCAATCTGACATTCGGCGACCTGTTCCGTCCGAAGGTCTTCGCCGAAATCAAACGCTGCCTCGACGGCATGCAACAACAGCAGCGGCGACATTAGCCGCGGCAGCAGCGACGGCCCGCGCCGTCGGCAGCCCCGCCCAGTCGCCCCGTGCTACGGGGCAGGCGTCGAAAAACGGGTTGGCGACCGACACTCGCCTGCGTGCAGGCGTTTTTCGGCAGCCAGCCCGTTTTTCGGTGAGCGGCCAGCCCGCGGCGGCGAGTGGCAACCAGCCAGCAGCTGGGGGAGGGGCGGGCGCCGTGGGTGTCTCAGGGGTGGTGGAGCAGGTATGTTCCGCCCTTGAGGCAGGTGTCGACGACCCAGCCGTCGGCGACGAGCGCGGTCAGCGCGGTCCGCAGTGCGAGGCGCCACCGGCTGGCCAGGTCCGCGTCCTGTCCGCGCAGATCCTCGATATCCGAGGGGAAGTCGAGCGAGACGAACTCGGTCTCCTTCGGCACCTCGCTGAGCAGGGGCTCCCCGTCCTCGTCAGCCCGCAGGCAGGGGAAAGCCGAACCGGAATCAGCCGTCGCCACCCGCGCCGGTCGGTCGAGCGGCCACGAGACCATCATCCGGTCGCTGGCCTGACCCGAGTTCACTCCATCGCGCATCTGCCCGTAGAAGTCCTCGAGGTATTCGACCATGCTCACGCCCAGACGCTGGAAGTTGAAGTAGGCGTTGCGGGCCACGAGCGGGTCGAAGGTCCAGGTCATCTCCGTGATGCCGAGGTTGAGGCACCACAGGCGCTGGTGGAGCTTCATCGCTGAACCTGCGCCCCGCCCGATGACCTGATGGCGGACACCGGCGATATGCGAATGCATGACGGTGCCCAGCGGCTGGCCGAAGAAGCCGATGGTCACGCCGATCATCTCCTCGGGGTCGTCGGCGCTGTAGGCGGCAGAGACGTAGTTTCCGGCGTGGGCGAAGGCGATGATGAGGCTGGGCTCGAACACGTTCGTGCCGGTCTCGTCGACGTTCCACACCTCGTCGAGCAGCAGCGACGCCTTGGCCGCCTCGTCGGCGGTGTGGATCTCGCGCACCTCGATGCGCGCGGTCTCGGCTGCGGCGGCGTATTCGTCCTCGGCCAAAGCGATGATCTCCGAGTCCACTGTTCTCAGTTCTGCGTTCGCTGTCATGGTGACATTGTGCCACCGAAGCCCACCCGCAGGTGAGCGCTTCAGGCAACGTTTCGGGCACAGCGACGGCGGCATCTCGGGTGAGCAGGTGCGGCGCGGCGGGCGGGTATAGCCTGGATGCATGAGTTCGTCAGTCGCTGTCATCGGTGCCGGAACCATCGGCCGATCCTTCGCCTACCTCTTCGCCCGCAGCGGGTTCACGGTCCGGGTCTTCGACCCGCGTGATGACCTCGCCGAGGTGGTCGCCGACCTCCAAGCCGAGGTCACCTCAGCGGCTTCCGCACTCAATGAGCTGGCCTCGCAGGTCGGCACCGTCGAGGTCGCCGGCACCGTCGAGGACGCCGTGGCAGGCGTGATGTTCGTGCAGGAATCCGGTCCGGAGAACCCCGAGGCCAAGCCGAAGCTGTTCGCCCAGATCGCCGAGTCGGCCCCCGCCGCAGCCGTGCTCGCGACGTCATCGTCGACGATCCCCGCATCCTTCATCGCCGAACACCTCGAGGCAGACGCGGCCGCCCGGGTCATCGTCGGCCACCCGTTCAATCCGCCGCATCTCATGCCGCTCGTCGAGGTGGTGCCCGCACCGGCGACGTCCGCGGACACGATCGAGGCGACGGTCGAGTTCTACCGCAGCTGTGGGCGCGAGCCGGTGGTGCTGAGCCGGGAGATCCGCGGCTTCGTCGGCAACCGTCTGCAGAACGCGCTGATGAGGGAAGCGATCTCTCTTGTCCAGAACGGCGTGATCTCCGCTCCCGACCTCGACACGGTGATGAAGAATTCGCTGGGTCTGCGCTGGGCCGCCGTCGGTCAGTTCGAGGGCATGCACTTCGGCGGGGGAGCATCCGGCATCCGCGGGTTCATGGACCACATCGGTCCGGCCTTCGCCGCGATCGAGGACCTGCCCGTCGACATCGATCCGGCGGCCATGGGCGAGGTCTTCGAGCAGGTGGAGCAGGCATACGGGCCGACCCCGACACCGCAGGCCGCTGCGGTCCGCGATCGCATTCAGCGCGCGGTCCTCGACGCGCGCGGCCAGTGAGTCTGACCGTCTGCTCCGCCACGGTCACAGCCGCGAACGGGCTCGGCGCCGAACGACGGGCCCGACGGCAACGTCTGTCCTGTGAAGTCGCAGGCGGCGGGGCGCCTTTTCAGACGGCCGGCTGGTAGAAGTACGTGGTGCGTTCGGCGATGAGGCCGTCGGTGTCGAAGAGGAAGAAATCGGCGAAGCCCACCGAGGTCTCCGAACCGTCCTTGAGGTGACCGTTGAAGACGCCGCGGCTGGACGCGCGATCGCCCTCGACGAGGATCTCCTGCAGTGAGTGAGAGCCGGATTCGATGACCCGCTCACCGTGGTAGAAATCCGCGATCTGCTGCCCGACCAGCGTCGGGTAGCCGGGGCGGTCATAGCTCGCGTCGGCGGAGAACAGCGCCGAGGTGGCGTCCGCGTCTCCGGCGTCGACGGTGGTGTAATAGCGCTTCACGAGTTCAGTCACACTGGCCATGGTCTTACCGTAGCAGTGACCCAGGACATAGCCGTGCCCGAGGCCGACGAGCGTCGTCGGAGTGTTCCCATTTCGCGCATCCGCCCGCCATCGGGTTACTATCGACATGCTATTGATACTGATTCTCACTAGAAAGAGATTGCGGATGATGAAACGATCCCAGATGATGCTCGGAACGGCGGTGGTCGCCTCGGCGCTGCTGATGGGCGGATGCCAGCCCGGCGATGACACAACCGACTACGACGCCGTCGGTCAGGACGAGAAGTCCTCCGGCGGCGAATCGAGCGGCGACGGCAAAGACGCAGCGAAGTCCGACGACGGTCACGCCCAGGAAGTCGCCGCGGCCCAGCCTCGCCTCGTGACCACCTACGACGGCGGGATCATGACCCTCGACGCGACGACCCTCGACGTCATCGCCGATACGAAGCTCGAAGGGTTCAACCGGCTCAACCCGGTCGGCGATGACCGCCACCTCATGGTCTCCGTGGCCGAAGGCTTCCGCCTCTTCGACGCCGGCGTGTGGACTCAGCCGCACGGCGACCACACCCACAGCTACGCCGCCGACCCCGTCCTCACCGACACCGTCTTCGACACCGAGCTGCCCGGCCACGTCGTCAGCCACGACGGGTCGACCGTGCTCTTCGGCGACGGCGACGGCAAGATTCAGACCTTCGACACGGACGACTTCGCCGAGGATGAACCGACTCCGGAAGTCCTCGAAGCCGAAGAACCCCATCACGGAGTCGCGGTGAGGCTCTCCGGCGGGAAGACTCTGCACACGATCGGCACCGAGGATGAGCGCGCAGGTGCGAAGGTCATCGACAAGTCCGGTAAGGAGATCGCTCGCAGCGAAGAGTGCCCGGGCGTCCACGGCGAAGCCTCGGCGAAGGACGAAGTCATCGCCCTCGGCTGCGAAGACGGAATCCTGCTGTTCAAAGATGGGAAGTTCGAGAAGCTCGACGCCCCCGACGACTTCGGCCGCATCGGCAACCAGGCCGGCGACGAGGACTCCAGGTACGTCCTCGGCGACTACAAGGTCGACGAGGATGCCGAACTCGAACGTCCGGAGCGGGTGAGCGTGACGGACACGAAGGAGAACACTCTCTCGCTCGTCGACCTCGGTGCCTCCTACAGCTTCCGCTCCCTCGACCGCGGACCCGAGGGAGAGGGTGTCGTTCTGACCACGGACGGCACGCTCAAGATCATCGACCCGGCGACCGCCTCGGTGACGGAGGAGTACCCGGTCATCGACGCATGGGAGGAACCGGTCGAATGGCAGAAGGCCCGCCCGACTCTCTTCGTCCAGGACGAGGTCGCCTACGTCAGCGATCCGGCCGAGCAGGTGATCCACATCGTCGATCTCGACGACGGAGAGGTGATGGCCAGCGAGAAGCTGCCCCATGCGACGAACGAACTCACCGGCGTCGCTGGCTGAGTCCGACCTCGGGCTGAGCCGTCCTCGGGCTGAGTCACCCTCGGCCGGGGTCGGCCCGCGCCGAGTCACTTCGAGCCGAGGAGACCGGACCCACGGAGGTCAGGACTGAGGATGAGACCGGCGGCGGCCGCGGAGACTTGCCTGGGAATCCTCCCAGGAGGTGAGATCTGCGTTGCCGCCGCCGGCATTCGGCCATAGCGTGGGAGGTGACACAGACCCCCACATCGAAGTGAAACGAGGACAGTCATGACCAGCACCATGTACCGCGTGACCAACCCGGCGACCGGCGAAGTCGCCGAAGAGTTCGCCACCAACTCCGATTCCGAGATCCTCGCCGCACTCGATCGTTCGGCCACGGCCTTCACCGACTGGGGGCGGACCCCGGTCTCCGAGCGTGCGGCCATCCTCACCAGGGTCTCGGAGATCTACGCCGAACGCGCCGAGGAGCTCGCCGAGGTCATCCGACTCGAGATGGGCAAGGCCCTTCCCGAGGGCAAGGGCGAAGTCCAGCTGAGCTCGATGATCTACAAGTACTTCGCCGACAACGCCGAGGCGTTCATGGCCGATGAGCCTCTGCGTGGGCCCGAGAACGCCACCGCGATGATCCGCCGCAAGCCCGTGGGCTCGCTGCTGGGCATCATGCCGTGGAACTTCCCCTACTACCAGGTCGCCCGGTTCGCCGCCCCCAACCTGGCTCTGGGCAACACGATCCTGCTCAAGCACGCTCCGCAGTGCCCGCGTTCGGCTCAGATCATGGAGGAGATCTTCATCGAGGCGGGTCTGCCCGAAGGTGCTTACATCAACATCTATGCGAGCAACGAGCAGGTCGCCGAGATCATCCTGCCTGATCCGCGCAACCACGGCGTGTCCCTGACCGGATCCGAACGCGCCGGTGCCGCCGTCGCCGCCGAGGCGGGCAAGAACCTCAAGAAGGTCGTCCTCGAACTCGGTGGGTCCGATCCCTACATCCTCCTCGACTCCGCCGACGTCCAGGCGTCGGCGAAGACCTTCTTCCGCACCCGCATGGGCAACACCGGGCAGGCCTGCAACTCGCCGAAGCGGATGATCGTCATGGACGACCTCTACGACGACTTCGTCGCCTCCATCACCGAGGAGGCCAAGAAGTCCACCCCCGCCACCCCCGGTGAGGAGGGCTCCCGCCTGTCCCCGCTGTCCTCGGTGGCCGCGGCCGACCGCTTCGTCGAGCAGGTTCAGGACACCGTCAGCCAGGGTGCGACCCTTCTTGCCGGCGGCAAGCGCTACGACGGCGGCGGCGCCTATGTCGAACCCGTCGTCCTCACCGATGTGAAGAAGGGGATGCGCGGGTACTACGAGGAGCTCTTCGGTCCCGCCGTCATCGTCTACCGGGTCGGCAGTGAGGAAGAGGCTGTGGAACTGGCCAACGACACCCCGTTCGGCCTCGGTGCTGCGGTGTTCTCCGGCGATGTCGAGCGGGCCGAGCGCGTCGGCGCTCAGATCGATTCGGGCATGGTCTTCCTCAATGCCCCCGAAGGCTCACGCGAATTCCTGCCCTTCGGCGGCGTGAAGCGCTCCGGTGTCGGCCGTGAGCTGGGGCCGCTGGCCATGGACGAGTTCGTCAACAAGCAGCTCGTGTACAAGCAGCACTGATCGCTGCCTCGGCCCGCCGAGGGTCATTGGCTGGCTGACAGCCACTGGCCAGGAGCCGGTCACCGACGGAGAGACAGTCGTCGGTGACCGACGAATCCGGTCACGATTGAGTGCTGATTTCCGTCAGGGCGCTGTTCCGTTCCGTGGGACAGCGCCCTGATTGTATGCTGAGACTGCACACAGCTAACTCTCAGCGGGAGGTCTCCCCATGTCGGCACCGAAGCCGTCAACTCAGGTCAATGCCGCAGCTTCGAAGGGGATCATGCGGCCGATCAACCGATTCCTCGAACAATGGATACCGTCGGCACTGACCTTCGCCATCGTTCTCAGCCTCATCGTCGCGGTCCTCGCGCTCATCTTCACCGACGCCGGCCCGGTGGAAGTCGTCACCGGCTGGGGTGAGGGCCTGGCCGGTCTGCTCGAGTTCATGACGCAGATGTGTCTGATCCTCCTGCTCGGTCACATCCTCGCCAACACCGGTCCCGTCCGGAAGCTGCTGGCATGGCTGGCGCGGGTGCCCGGCAACGCCACCTTCTCCTACATCTTCGTCTTCGTGGTCGCTGCCCTCGCCAGCCTCATCACTTGGGGCCTCGGTCTCGTCGTCGGCGCCCTGCTGGCCCGCGAGATCGCGGTGCAGTCGCGTGAGCGCGGCATCAAGGTCCACTTCCCGCTGCTCGTCGCCGCCGGCTACTCCGGCTTCGTCGTCTGGCACATGGGCTATTCGGGTTCGGGTCCGCTGACTGCGGCCACCTCGGACTCCTTCCTCTCCGACTCCCTCGGCGGAAAGACGATCCCCGTGTCCGAGACGATCTTCGCCGGTTGGAATCTGCTCGCCATCCTCGGGGTCATCGTCGTCTGCGGTTTCCTCTTCTTCCTCATCGCACCGAAGGCCGGTGCTCCGGTCTACGAACTGCCCGCCTCGGTGACGTCGGAGAAGCAGTCCGAGGCCGACGATGAGGTCGTCACCCCGGCCGACCGCATCGATGCTTCGAGGATCCTCACCCTCGTCGTCGGGATCGCTCTCGTCGTCTACCTCGCCATCCACTTCGCTCAGGGTGGGGGACTGACCCTCGACATCGTCAACTGGTCCTTCCTCGCGCTCATCCTGCTCCTGGTGAAGAACCCCTTTGAACTCATCCACCTGACGAAGGGAGCCGCCTCGAACGTCGGCGAGATCCTGCTGCAGTTCCCGCTCTACGCCGGCATCCTCGGCATCATGTCGACCACGGGCCTCATCGCCGTGTTCTCCGCTGCCTTCGTCTCGATCTCGAACACCACCACCTTCGGTGTCCTTGCCCTGCTCTCGGCCGGACTCGTCAACTTCTTCGTCCCCTCGGGCGGCGGACAGTTCGCCGTGCAGGGGCCGATCATGCTCGATGCGGCCAACCAGCTCGGTGTCGACCCCTCGATCGCGATCATGGCCGTGTCCTACGGCGACCAGTGGACGAACATGCTGCAGCCGTTCTGGGCGCTGCCGGTGCTCGCGATCGCCGGGCTGAAGATGCGCGACATCCTCGGCTACACCGTCATCACGTTCCTCGGCGCCGGGGTGGTGATGGCCGCCGCACTCCTCCTCGTCTCCCTCTGACTCGCACCGGCCCGCGGCGGAGTGTGATCCGCCGACCTGTAAGTCGGCTGTGACCACCCTGGGAAGTGACCGTATGTGTCTCTGTGGTAACCTCCGATGTTGGCCATCTCCAGTCATAGGGAGCAGGCAAGGACGGAACTTTCCATTACGCAACAATCGTTGATCACGCTCGGTTGAGCATGCTGTTCGACCGGGTCCGATGACACGACGCGACCGCGTCCGGATAAGGAGCTCATACATGTCAGCATCACTCGACACCCCGCCGGGTGACTCGAAGGGAGAGACGAAGGGCGGTGCGAAGCCCTCGCTGCCGCCGGTGAATAAGCGGGTATTCATCGCCGCAGCCCTCGGCACCCTGGCGATCACCCTCTGGGCGCTCATCGCCCCCGCGAATGCCGAGGCGGTTCTCGGAGCCGTCGTCGGCTGGACCTCCGACTGGTTCGGATGGTTCTACGTCCTCCTCGTTCTCGCCGTGCTCGTCTTCGTCATCTACCTCGCTGCCTCCCGCTACGGCAATACGAAGCTCGGTCCCGAGCACTCGAAGCCCGAGTTCGGTCTTGTGGCCTGGGCGTCGATGCTCTTCGCCGCCGGCATCAGCACCGACCTCATGTTCTTCGCCGTGGCCGAACCGGTCACGATGTATCTGACTCCGCCGAGCACCGAAGCCGAAACGGTCGACGCCGCCCGCGAATCCACCGTGTGGGCGCTGTTCCACTACGGACTGAGCGGTTGGGGCCTCTACGCGCTCATGGGTATGGCACTGGCCTACTTCGCCTACCGGATGAACATGCCTCTGGCGATCCGTTCGGCGCTGGCCCCGATCTTCGGCAAACGGGTCCAAGGCGCGCTGGGTGAGACCGTCGACCTCGCTGCCCTGCTGGGCACGATCTTCGGTGTGGCCACCTCGTTGGGCATCGGCGTCGTCATGGTCAACGTCGGTCTCAACACGGTCTTCGGGATTCCGATCGGCACCGCCACTCAGGTCGGCATCGTCGTCGTCGGCGTCGGCGTCGCAACTCTCTCTGCCGTGTCGGGTGTGGACAAGGGCATCAAGTTCCTGTCCATCCTCAACGTCGTCCTCGCGATCGGGCTGAGCCTGTGGGTGCTCGTGGCCGGCAACACCCAGTACCTGCTCAATGCGCTCGTCCTCAACGTCACCGACTTCATCCGCCTGTTCCCGAACATGGCCGGACAGACCTTCGCCTTTGAGGACACCGGCACGTGGATGACCGACTGGACCCTGTTCTTCTGGGCCTGGTGGATCGCCTTCGCCTCGTTCGTCGGCCTCTTCCTCGCTCGCATCTCGCGCGGACGAACCATCCGCCAGTTCGTGCTCGGCACCCTGACGATTCCGTTCATCTACATCTTCATGTGGATCTCGATCTACGGAAACTCGGCGCTGGACGTCATCCGCAGCGGTGACAAGAAGTTCGGCGAGTCGGTCATTCTCAACCCCGAGGGCGGCTTCTACGATCTGCTCTCCCGCTACCCGGCCTTCACCTTCATCGCCGGTCTGGCGACGATCACGGCCCTGCTGTTCTACGTCACCACTGCGGACTCCGCTGCCCTGGTGATGGCGAATCTGTCGTCCAATCTGCGCAACCCGCAGGAGGACGGTCGTGCCGGTCTGCGCATCTTCTGGGCACTGTCCACCGGCGCCCTGACGGTGTCGATGCTGCTCGTCGGCGGGATCGGAGCGTTGCAGAATGCGACGGTGATCATGGGCCTGCCCTTCGCCTTCGTCGTCATCCTCGTGATGATCGGTCTGTACAAGGCGCTGCGGGTCGAAGCACACCGGGTCGACAGCATCGACACGAGCCTGCCCGCTTCTCTGGCCCGCCGCTCCCGCGGTCCCGGCCACGAGACCTGGCAGCGTCAGCTGGGCCGTGTCCTGTCCTTCCCGAACGAGGCTCGTGCCCGTGAGTTCGAACGGAAGGTGCTCACCCCGACCCTCACCGAGGTGGCCGAAGAGATGGAAGGCCGAGGCATCAGTTCCCGCTGCGGCCGCGTCGACAACGAAGGCATCTTCGTCGAAGACGGCGAACTCATCCAGTTCGAGGTCGACGGGGAAGGGGAGTACCCCTTCCGCTACCAGGTCTGGCCGCACAAGGTCAGCGTGCCCTCCTTCGGCGGTATGGTCCCCCGCGGTTCCGGCGAGGACTATTACCGCATGGAGGTCTACCTCGACGGCGGCACCGGTCAGGGCTACGACATCATGGGCTTCTCGAAGGAGCAGATCATCGATGACGTGATCGACCAGTACGAACGTCACGTCGAATTCCTCCAGCTGCAGGAGAACATCGCCACCGGCGAGGACTGACACCGGCGCTGAGGTCCTCAGTGAAGTCTGATGTCCTCACGCGGAGATCAACGCCCGGGAACACCGACCTATGGGTCGATGGTCCCGGGCGTTGTCATTGCCTCACCGAGGCGGCCGAGCGGGTCAGCGGCTGACCTTCGCCGAGGCGGCCGAGCGGTGGATGAGCGCTTATGCGCGGATCGCGCGGCGCAGGGTGCGGGTGACCGACAGGGCGGTGAGACCACTGGTGGCCGGGTTCTCCGGGCTCGGGGTCGAACGGATGTCGAAGGCGAACTCGCCGGCCGATCCTGCCGCCCGAACCTGGTGCGCCGATTGGGTCTGGCCGGCGACGGCGAGGAGTTCGACCCGCACCCGCTGGAGAGAGTCCGCGAGCAGAGAGACCTCGATCCCGGAGTCGGCACCGGTGGGCAGGCCGCCTCCGGTGTGCGCAGAGGCTCCCGGCAGGCCGCGGATGGCCCATGCCAAGGCGACCGCGATGTTGACGTTGGCAGGGAACTTCACGATCGCCTCGGCGGGGTTGCCAGCGAAGACGCTCACGGGACCGTCTTGAGGGCGAAGAGCGCGGAGCCGGTCGGCCTCGGTCTCGGACATCCACGGTCGGATGAGCCCTGTCGCCTCCTTTGACGTGGTGATCTCGACCGTGTCGAGTCCACCGGCCTGTGCCGCGGCTTCGAGCACATCGAGTCCGCCGATGGCTCCATTCGTCACGTGCAGGCGACCGGGCCCGGCGAGCAGCGCCGCGCGGGTTGCGGCCTCGGCGAGGGCACCGACGCTCGTGAGCACGAGCGGCTTGCCCGCGGCGATGACAGCGGGACCGAACCGGGCGGCGGCAGGGACCCCGGCGCATTCGACGATGATGTCGAAGTCGTCGAACATCCTCGGTGACGGCGACGGCGACGGTGACGGGATGGGCGATGCTGTCGGTGGCGGGCTCGGTTCGCCGAGGTCGGCGGTGAGCGTGGCGAGGTCGACCACCTCGGCGCCGTGATGGGGGCGATCGGCGTGCTTGGCCATGTCCGAGACCAGGGCGGTCACAGTCAGCGTGCCGGCGGTGATCTCGGGGGTGAGGAGTTGGGCGATGTGGCGGCCGATGGCGCCGAATCCGAGGAACAGCACAGAGGTCATGGCCGCACCCTAGTCGAGCGGTCTGACATTCGCGATCCGGTCCTCCGGGCAGCCGCGTCAGTCGGTCGCGATACGGTTGCCTCATGGACGAAGAACCACAGTCAGCCGCCAGCGGGGGAGCGGTCGTCGGTGAGGACGGGCTGGCCCGCTCCCCGTGGGCGTACGGCGATCCGCTGCTCCTGAGCTACTACGACACCGAGTGGGGGCTGCCCATCCACGACGAAGCGGGACTGTTCGAGCGGATGAGCCTCGAAGGATTCCAGGCCGGACTGTCGTGGCTGACGATTCTCAAGAAGCGGGAACGCTTCCGCGAGGTCTTCGCCGGTTTCGACCCCGAGACCGTGGCGGCCTTCGGTGAGGCGAAGATCGATGCGCTGCTCGGCGATGCCGGCATCATCCGTCACCGCGGGAAGATCGAAGCCTGCATCAACAATGCCGCGCGCGTCATCGAACTGCGCGAAGACGGCGGACTCGACGCGTTCCTCTGGTCGTTCAGACCGGCACAGACGCCGCGCCCGCGCACCGTCGCTGAAGTCCCGACCACCGGGCCGGAATCCGCGGCACTGTCGAAGGCACTGAAGAAGAAGGGGTTCCGATTCGTCGGCCCCACCACGATGTACGCCCTTATGGAGGCCGTGGGCATGGTCGACACCCACCTGCTCGACTCCCACCGCCGAGGCACCTCCGGGGTGTGGTCGGAATGAACGATATCCGCGTCTCCGCGCTCGTCCTCCTCCACCCGGAGCGGGAGGAACTGCTCATGGTCCGCAAGGCGGGCACCACAGCGTTCATGCTGCCCGGTGGGAAGCCCGAGACGGGGGAGTCCGCCGAGGACACCATCGTCAGAGAGATCGCCGAGGAGCTCGGACTCGATCTGCGCTCAGCTCGGCTGCAGCCCTTGGGCACATTCACCGCCGCTGCCGCGAACGAGGCCGATCATCGGGTCATCGGCGATGTGTTCTGCTACGACGGTCTGCCGGACGGACTCGATGTCGAGAACATCGCGCACCTGGCCGAGATCGCCGACGCCGGATGGTTTCCCATCTCACCGCTGCCGGCCGACACCGCGGACCGCCAGTTCGCGCCCCTGACCCGCAACGAGGTGATCCCCGCGCTGTTGGCCGCCGGCAGGCTCGCCGGCTGAGACGTCTCTGCTGATAGCAGGCTCGCCGGTCGACATGTCTGTGCGCACAGCAGGGGAGGCTCAGATGTCGTAACCTCGGACTATGAGCCCTGAACATCATCACCAGCGGACCTACACGCCGGCATTGCTGGGCTTGGTGTGGACGGCGATGTTCGGCTTCTCGGCCTTCTTCTTCACCTATTCGACGACGGTGACGATCGCAGCAGCCAGCGGTCTGTCGACGGTCACCGGCGGTTCCGTGCTCACGACGATGATGATCGGCGTCATCGCCGTCCAGCCCTTCGCACCGTGGGCCGGTCGCGTGTTCGGCTTCAAGGGTTCGCTGCTGTTCGCAATCGTCCTGCAGTTCCTCGGCCAGCTCCTCGGGCTGTTCGTCAGCCCGGCACTGCCGGCGCTGGTCCTCGCCGGTCTCTGCGGAGGCATCGGGTTCGGTCTCTTCGTCGTCCTCGCCAATGCTGCGGTGCCGGCCACGACGACGCCGGGACGGATCGGCAAGGCGCTCGGCTTCTTCGGTGGAATCACCTCCCTGGCCGCCGCCGTCGGTGCTCCGCTGGGACTGTGGCTGGTGGAGACGATCCCGATCTCGGTGTTCCGCATCATCGTCTGCGTCTGTCTGCTCCTGGCCGTCCCGACGGTGCTGAAGTTCGTTCCCGGGCGGGCCCCTCGGCGGGGGCGGGGCGAAGCCGACGCCGCGGACAATGGCGGTGGCGCCGTCGAGGTCCGATCCGGGCGCAACGAGAAGCGGAACCTGCGCTGGGCCGGACGCCGGGCCGGCGGTGCACTCGGCCTCGTCCTCATGCTCTCGCCGTTCCTTGTCGGGATGATCGTCTTCGGCATCATCGTCGGCTTCGGCCCGGGCGACGAGGTGTCTGCAGCGGCCGTATTCATCGCGGGCATGCAGGTCTCGGCGGTGATCGGACGCTTCGTCGCCGGCAACGTGGCCGACAGCTTCCCGCCCTTCGCGCTCAACATCCTCGGCCTCGTCTTGGCCGCGATCGGTCTGGTCTGCGCCGTGATCCTCTATGGCGGGACACTGTTCATCGCGATGCTCATCATCGGTCTGGGATTGGGCACCATGCAGTCGGCGAGCCTCGTCATGGCCTTCTCCTCGGTGAGTACACCGAGTCGTGCCAGCGTCGCGTGGAACATGAACTTCGACATCGGTCTCGCCATCGCCGGAGTGGTCGGCGGGGTCGGCTTCACCTATCTCGGATCGTCGTCGACGTTCCTGTTGTGTGCTCTGGCCCTGCTGCTCGCCGGGGCTCTTTCATGGATTGCGCGGACCGTGCAGGAACGGCACTCAGGATGGTGACGCGTCCTCCGCTTCTGCCGGCGTCGGGTTCGCCCGACCTCGCGGCCGGTGACGGAGCACAGCGCCGAAAAAGATCTTTTCAATGGAAAGTTTGCTCGGGTACGATCGAAGTGTGACTTATCATCATGGGGATCTGAGGCGGACGCTGCTGGCACAGACCGCCTCGGCGATCGCCGAGGACGGCGTCGCCAAACTCAGCATGCGGGCTCTGGCGAAGCGGGCGGGTGTCTCGAATGCCGCGCCGACCTATCACTTCGGCGACAAGGCCGGGCTGCTCACGGCGCTCGCGGCCGAAGGGTTCGACCTGCTCGCGGAGGCGATGAGCGGGTTCGGAGACGGAGGCGGGGCCCACTCCGTCGGTGATCGCCGCGACGGCGCGGCAGATGCCGGCGGCGACGAACACGGGCTCGTCGCCCGCGGTGTCGCCTATGTGGAGTTTGCGCTGGCCTGCCCGTCCCACTTCACCGTGATGTTCCAGCCTCGACTGCTGCGCGAAGATGATGCGGATCTCGCTGCTGCGCGTCAGCGAGCCGGAGCCGCACTCTCGGTCAGCGTGGCCGAGACCCGGTCGGGTCCGGACGCTGATTTCGGGGTGGCCGCGTGGTCTCTCGTCCACGGCTACGCCACGCTTGTCCTCAGTGGCGCAGTGGAGCCGGAGGATGCGCTCAAGCAGGCCCGCGCCGTGGCCGCGCACCTCGTGGCAGATGGTGGAGGGACGGTCTGAGGCTATTTCTTCGTCGTCTTCTTCTGCCCCGGTTCGAGCCCGTGGGAGTTCCTGATGAAGAACGATCCGAGAATGCCCAGGACGCCGACGCAGGCGGCGACGAAGAAGGCGACATTCGCGCCGTGGACCAGTCCGGCCGCGCCGTAGGCCTCCGGGTTCCGGGCCGCCGAGACCATGATCGTCACCAGGGCCGCGGTGCCGACGGACGCCGCGATCTGACGCATGGTGTTGTTCAGCGCGGTGCCGTGCGGGATGAGGTGTGAGGGCAGCTGATTGAGTGCTGCCGTGGTCACCGGCATCATCACCATGGCCACACCGAACATCCGAACGGTGTTGACGACGGCGAGGTAGACGAACGACGTGTCCGGTTCGAGGCGGGCGAACATGAACGTCGTGCCCGTGAGCAGAGTGAAACCGGCGACGGCCAGCCACTTCGCGCCGATCGCATCGAAGATACGGCCGGTCACCGGCGACATCAACCCCATCACGGCAGCTCCCGGCAACAGGGCTAGGCCCGACTCCATGGCCGAGAAGGTGTTCATGTTCTGCATGTACAGCGGCAGCACCATCATGCCGCCGACCATGACGATGAACACGCACATGCCCAGCAGCGTATTGAGGGTGAACATCCGGTAGCGGAGAATGCGGAACTCGAGGATCGGCTGCTCGAGCTTGGACTGGCGCAGGATGAACAGCGTCAGAGTCACCGCGCCGATGGCCAGCGGGATGAGCACCTCGGCGCTGATCCACCCCGCATCACCGGCGGTGCCGAAGCCGAAGAGCAGTCCGCCGAACCCGAGGGTGGAGAGGATGATCGAGAGCACGTCGAGGCGTGGGAAGGTCCGCTCGGTGACGTTCTTGAGCAGGAAATAGGCGATGATGAGGTCGATGATCGCGATCGGCAGCATCATGTAGAACAGGACCTGCCACGGCAGGTGGTCGACGATCCAGCCGGAGAGGCTCGGCCCGATCGCGGGGGCGAAGGCGATGACGAGACCGAAGGTGCCCATGGCCGTGCCGCGCTTTTCGACAGGGAAGATGGCGAAGAGGATCGTCTGCATCAGCGGCATGATGATGCCGCCGGCCGAGGCCTGGATGACACGGCCGATGAGCATCACCGGATAGACCGGAGCGATCGCACACACGAGGGTGCCGATGATGAAGAGGCCCATGGCGGTGAAGAACAGGCCCCTCGTCGTGAACTTCTCGATGAGGAACGCGGTCACCGGGATCATGATGCCGTTGACGAGCATGAAGCTCGTCGTCACCCACTGGGCGGCGCCGGAGGTGATGTGGAAGTAGTTCATGAACGCCGGCAGAGCGGTGTTGAGCAGCGTCTGATTGAGGATGATGACGAACGCACCGGAGACGAGAACCGCAAGCACGAGGTTCCGGTTGATCGGGGTGCCTTCTGCCGGGTCCTTCTGGTTGCTGTCTCCGTCCGCCAATGGCATCCCCTCACCTGTTCGTCGTCTGCGTCTCTTCTCGTCCTTCAGCGCCAGCCCGCCTGAGGCGGTGCGCTGAATCGGCCCCTCATCGCGCCCGGAAGTCAATTCCTTGGTTATATAACCGCTTCATGCAGTTTAGCGCACCACCCTCGCCGAGGCGGCCCCGGGGCAGTGTGAGATTCATCGAGTTCATCTGTCGTTCGGTTCGAAAGGAGGCCGACCGCCTCGGCGAAGGCGCCATCGAAAATCGGGTTGTGCGCCATCGCACGACGGAGGGTGGCACCTCGGCGGGGGTGCCTCAGGGGGTGGGGTCGCCTCGGCGAGTGCGCCGTCGAAGGGCGGGCCGCCTCGGCGAAGGCGCCATCGAAAAACGGGTTATGCGCCATCGCACGACGGAAGTGTCTTCGCAGCGGCACCTGACCGGCATTCTCTGGTCGATCCACCGCGGTCTCAGGCGTCGACAGCGCCGTGGATCGACCAGAGAATTCCCCTCACGACCAAACTGCCGGTCAGGGAGTGGCGGAAGAGACCTGCCAGGGGAAGCGCGGTGGGTCCAGCAGACGGCACGACTGAGTCACTATTGCCCGTGATCCGGGACCAGAAGGGGAGCTTCGCCTGGAAGCTCTCCCAGATCTTGGCCGAAAGGCAGTACGGTTGAGGTCAGGTTACGTTGTCAATGAGGAGCGGTCAGGCAGATGAGTCTCGGGAAGTGGAGCACTCTGGGACGATTTGTGCTCGTTGTCACCGGTATCGGGGCTGTCAGTGCGGCCATCTGGAGTCTCGTCCTGATGGGCGTATCCAGCGGACTAGGTGACCTGGCGGGAAATCTCGCGTGGGCCCCGTTCTTTGCTGTTGCCGGAGCCGCGTTGGGTCTCGTGACAAGCGCCCCGGCTTATGCGATTCTGCGTCTGTTCGTCCGTCGCCTCTCCAGCCGTGCATCGTCGCTGTTGTTTCTCTTCGGACTTGGTGCCGCCTCGGCGGTGGTCGCATTAGGGGTCTTGGCGCTGTTCTTCCACGGCAATATTCCGATGGTGTACACGGTGTCCAACACAGAAATCGAACCCTTGGCCTTCGCTCTTCCGGTGATTTCGGGACTGCTCACGGCGGCCTGTGGCCCGATCATCCTGCGCCCCGTCGATACCGCCCACTACGGCACCCTCCTGCCGAGCTGAAGAGCAGGGCCGCGCAGCACGTGGTCCGACGCTTTGCTCTCAGCCCAGCGCCGGACCGTCAGCTCGTTGCGGAAAGCTCAGACCAGGCGGGTCTCGGGTGACCGGGTCTTCGACGGGGCCGTCTCGGGCAGGTCGCCGAGGACTTCGTCGATGCGGGTGAGCACTTCGGCGTCGAGTGTGACACCGGCTGCTTCGGCATTCGAGGCGATCTGCTCGGGGCGAGAGGCGCCGACCAGGGCGGTGGCGACGTTGTCGTTGGCCAGCACCCAGGCGACGGCGAGCTGCGCCATCGTCAGTCCGAGATCAGCGGCGATGGGTTCGAGCTTCGCGACCGCAGACAAGGTGGTGTCGTTGAGGTAGCGGCTCTTGATTATGTCAGCGCCGCCGCCTTCCTCGTCGGTGGCGCGGGAGCCTTCGGGCAGCGGCTGCCCGACTTTGTACTTCCCGGTCAGCACACCCTGGGCGATCGGGGACCAGACGATCTGAGAGATGCCGAGCTCCTTCGACGTCGGCACCACTCGCGACTCGATGACTCGCCACAGCATGTTGTACTGCGGCTGATTCGAGATCAGCTGGATTCCTAGCTCGCGGGCCATATGATGGGCCGCCCGCAGCTGATCGGCATTCCACTCGCTGACCCCGATGTAAAGGGCCTTGCCGGCGCGGACGATGTCGGCGAAGGCCTGCATCGTCTCTTCCAGTGGGGTCTCGTAGTCATACCGGTGCGCCTGATAGAGGTCGACGTAGTCGGTGCCGAGTCGAGACAGCGACCCGTTGATGGACTCCATTATGTGCTTGCGGGACAGGCCGGTGTCGTTGTGACCCTTCGGGCCGGTGGGGAAGTAGACTTTTGTGAAGATCTCGAGCGATTCGCGTCGCTGACCTTTCAGGGCATCGCCGAGGACCTGTTCGGCCACGGTGTTTGCGTAGACATCGGCGGTGTCGAAGGTCGAGATGCCGACGTCGAGTGCGGCATGGACGCATTTCGTCGCCGTGTCGTTCTCGACCTGTGAACCGTGCGTGAGCCAGTTTCCGTAGGTGATTTCGGAGATCTTAAGGCCGCTGTTTCCCAGATATCTGTGCTCCATGTCCCCAGCCTACGTCCGCAGGTCAAGGGGTGAGGTGCACACTGGGCCCGAGGTTCAGTCCACCGGTGAGACGCGGATGTAATTCCCATCCGGATCGGCGACGACAAAAGTTCGGCCGAAGACCGCGTCGTGAGGTTCTGAGACGACATCGACGCCCTTTGCGGACCAGTCGGCGAAGACGGCATCGACTGCCTCGGCGGATCCGGGCACCATGAGCCCGACTTCTGAGGTGCGTACCGGTGTTGCCGTCACCGCATCGCTGGCGCCGCTCCAGAGGGAGAACAGAACGCCAGGTGCGATTTCGAACGAGACGTACCGGGGTGTGATCATGGCGGGCTCCATCTCGAAGAGGCGGCTGTAGAAATCCGTTGCGGAGGCGGTGTCGGTGACGTAAGTGAGGAACAGGTTGGGTGTGGGCACGGGCAACTCCTTTTCTTTGCTCAGTCTTGGGGCTTCTTGTACTCGGCAACCACTCTTTGCGGGGCCGTGGTTCTACACTGACAGCAATAGGTGACAGTCCATGTCGTGTTTGGCGATGCGGTTCGGAAGAAAGTGGTCGGAGGGAGTCTGCAGTGAAACGTCCGCAGCGATTGTTGTCGATCATCGTGGCGCTCCAGTCCGCGGGGCAGACGACGGCGGCCCGCCTCGCCGAACAGTTCGGTGTCTCGGCGCGAACGATTCTGCGTGACATAGAAGCATTGATCGAGGCCGATGTGCCAGTCGCTGCCGAGCCTGGCCGCTACGGCGGAATCTCCCTGCAAGTGGGGACTCAGATCGATGTCAATCGGCTTTCGGAGACGGAAGCTGAAGCATTGGCGCTGGTCGGTCTGGATAGCAGGAGCGCACGTCAACTCGGTCTCGAAGAAGGGATGCTTCGCGCCTTTCAGCGGCTGGACACACGTCGCTCGAAGCCATTGGGGCGGGCTGATCAGCATTGGGTTCCTCTCAGCGAGGTCGTCGAGATCGACAGTTCGGGCTGGTTCGCCGACGAAGCAGCAGTCGACTTCGCTGACCTCGTCGAGACTCTCCGGTCGACTCGACGGCTTCGCGTCGAGTACCGATCAAGCGGGAGAGCCGAATCGCGAATCTATGAGGTCGACCCGTATGGGCTCTACCTGCGCGGTGGGCGGTGGTACCTCGTTGGCGATGTCGATAGCCGTCCACGCATGTTCGCCATGTCTCGGTTGAGGGGGTGGACTGAACTTGACGCCGACCGGAGGACCAGGCCGGAAGCGACGTTGCAGGACGTCGCGGGTGATCTGGTCGATCGGCTCGAGAGCAGGAATGACGTCATCGTGACTGCGTATCTCGATGCTGACAGAGAGGACTTGGCTCACAGGATCCTCGGCAGTCGACTGCGGTCAGTCGAACCGTTACCGACCAATGATCTGAAAATGCGTATCACTGTCGCCTATGACCAGCTCGACGGGGTCAGACAGCTCATGCAGTTCACCGATCACATCGAAGTCATCGATCCTCCTTCGGCACGGGAGCTGGTCAAGAAGCTGGCCGGAGACATGGCGGCACGACACTGAGGTATCGCCGGTGTGACAAGCGGTGAAAACCAGTAGAACGGATCAGGCGATTTGGATTCGAGTTTCTCCGAAGACGACGTCGAGCGTCAGATTTCCTCCAACTGCCTCCAGGTATCGTCGAACCGTGCCGATCTTGGTGTTCTCTAGGTCTCCGTGTTCAATCTTGGAGACTTGACGTTGTGAAACGCCGATTCTGTCCGCGAGCTCGTGCTGAGTGAGTCCGGCGGTTGATCGGAGTTCCTTCAGACGGTAGGCGCGGACTTCCGCGAGCATCCTCTGCCTGTGGTTGTCAACGTTCTCACGGTTGATTGCATTGTGGTCGAGGAAATCGCTCAGTGTTTCAACCATAGTTTTCACTTTCCTCTCAATCTCATCAGGTGTTGGTCAAGCAGCTCCTGTGTATCGAGGCAGTTACGAGAGCCAACCGGAGTCCAGTTGGACATTCACCTCCCACATATACAAAGTGCAGAAACTATAGGTTCTACGATTGATGGCGTGGGACGGATGAACGCCGAGGTGGTGCCTTACTGGAGCCGCGAAGTTGGTCGGCCGTCTATTGAACGTTCGGCTTGGACAGCGTCGGTGCCACAGGCGTGGTCAAACCGGCGCAGCTCGTTTCGAATTGTGCCGTCACCGGCAGAAGGCTCTCAGCGTACTCCGAACCCGGCCGATTGCGGGCCGGCGTTCTCCTCGATATGCCCCTGCAGTGTGGCCGCGAATTCCTCGGAAGCGCCTGCCCGGAGATGATTCACCAGCGCTTCGTGTTCGGCGATGATCTCATCGCAGCGATTGAGGAGGTGCCTGCCGTTCATGAACAGAATGAACCTGTGCCGATCGGAGAGCATCGAATACATTTCGAGCATCACCTGATTGTCACCGGCCTCGACGAAGCCACGGTGGAACTCCAGGGTGAGCTCGATGAACCGGGCGATGTCCGCTTCGGCGAAGGCTGCCCGCTGCTGGCTGATGAGCTCAGTGAGTGTGTCGGTCAGACTCTGTCTCAGAGGTTCAGAAGCGCGCTCGACTGCGGTCGTCTCAAGCACATAGCGAGCATCGGCGAGTTCGACGATCGTCCGTTCGTCGACGCCTTGCACGATTGCCCCACGCTTGGGGTAGATGTGGATCCATCCCTCGTCCTGCAGTCTGGCCAGAGCCACGCGCACCGGGGTGCGACTGACTTCGATCTCGGCCGCCAGTGCTGCCTCGCCGAGCATCGTTCCCGGGGGATGGTCGCCATCGAGGATCTGCCCGCGAATGAATGAATAGGCGCGCTCGGCCGCGCTCTTCGACTCCGTCTTCGTGCTCATTCGGACACCTCGGCGGGCGCCTCGGCGCGGGTCGATGCTCGGCGGCCGGGCCAGGTCATGAGCGGGACCGCGCGGATCGCGAAGGCGAGGGTGATGAGCAGGACGAACGTCGCCATGAGATTGATCCAGAGGAATCCACCGGCCTCGAGCACGGTGCCGGCCATGGCCGCCATGAGCGCCCCGCCGAGGTTCATCGCCGAGTCCGATGCCCCCTGCAGCGGCACCTTCGCATGGGCCGGCACCGAGGCGGTCAGCAGCGCCGAACCGCCGATGAGGAACATCGACCACCCGATTCCGAGCAGCGACAGCGCAGTGCTCAGCAGGACCATCGACGACACCGGGGCGAGGGCGTCCATGACGCCGAGGGCGATCGTGGCGGCGAAGATGACCGTGCCGCCGGCGATGACCACGCCCGCACCCCACCGGTCGGCCATCCATCCGAAGATGGGGGAGAGGGCGTACATGCCGGCGATGTGGATACTCACGACGATGCCGATCGCGCCGAGGCTGAACTCCTGGTGATCCATGTGCACCGGGGTCATGACCATGACGTTGGTCATCATCATCTGCCCGGTGATGATCGTGATCATCGCGAACAGCGGCACCGGGCGTGCGAGCGCGAACCGCAGCGCCTGGCCGAGTCTCAACTGGGCCGGCGGTGCCGTCTGTTCCGATCGAGCGGATCGGGCGGGGACCACCTCGGCGGGGGATCCGTCGACAGCGTTCGCCGAGGTGGCCGCTGCGTTTGCGTCGGATGAGGCATCGTGTTCGATGGCCGGATCGGCGTCGAGGTCGGCGTTCGCGGGCGGCTGCTCCGTGCCTGCGGCGATCGACCGCGACAGGGTCGAGGCGAACAGGGTTGCGAGAGCGAACGCGGCCATCGAGATGATGTAGGGCCCGGCCAGACCGTTCATGCCCAGGGCCTCGCCGAGGTGGGCGCCGGGATCGGTGAAATTCGGGCCGAGTACGGACCCGACTGTCGTCGCCCACACGACCAGGGACATCGCACGGCCCGCGGCTGCAGGATCGGCGAGATCGACGGCGGCGTAACGGGCCTGCAGCCCCGAGGCGGTCGAGGACCCGCACATCATCATCCCGAGCATGAACACCGGGAGGAGCTGGAGGGCGACACCGATGAGCACGACTACCGCGCCGAGCGTGCCGATGCCGAAGCCCAGGGTCAGTGCCTTGCGACGGCCGGACCTGCCGGCGAGCACCGCGAGGGGATAGGCGATGAGACCGGCACCGAGGATGACGCTCATCTGTGCGAGTCCGGCCATCGAGGTCTGGCCGGTGATCTCCTCGGCGAGCAGACCGCCGACGGCATATCCCGAGGCGATGCCGGCTCCGGAGAGCAGCTGGGCGGTGATGAGTTTGGCCTGTTCGCGAGCGCGACTCGTCATCGATGCCTCGCCTCCCTGCGCAGTAGTGCTGTCGAGTTACCCGCCAAAACTATCTTGGATCCATCTTGGATACAAGATGTGGGTGCGGAGTTTGAGACGGTGGCTCAGGGACAGCTCAGAGCCGCGAGGTGCGCAGTCCGATGACCGACTGGGCAGCAGCGACAAGTGCGAGACCGAGCAGCGGAACCGCCGCCGACCCTGCGACTTCAAGGCCGAGGCCGAAGGCGAAGGGCCCGAGTGCTGCCAGTGCCACGCCGACTGCCGAGGTCACGGCCGAGACGGACGCGGTGTGAGCCGGTGATCGGCCGTATCCGATGATCTGGTCGTAGGAGACCCCGAGGCACAGACCTTGGGCCACACCGAGGAGGATCGTGACGATCAGAGCGGTCTGAGAGCCTGCGATGAGCAGGAGCACGACGCCGCCGACGGCCAGCAGCGGAGCGAACGGAGCGAGGATGCGAGAGGCTCCTCTGCCGAGGAGAGCAGGTGCGATGAGCCCGAAGGGGATGGCGATGACATTGATGAGGGAGACGAACCCTCCGGCGACCTGAGCCGACATCCCGTCGCCGACGAACACCGTAGGCAGCCACGCCGAGGTGGTGTAGAACATCAGAGAGGTGACACCGAGGAACAGCGCGAGCATCCACACATCGACATCGCCGAGGACGGCCTTCGCCCCGTGTCCGCCGCGCGGATCGTGCCCGCCACGTGGATTACTGCCCCGCGGTTCGTTTGCGGGGTCAACCGATTCATCAGTTGTGCCTTCGGTGCCTTCGGCGTAGGTGCGCGAGTAGAACCACCACAACACGAGCGCACCGGCGGAGACCACGATCCAGATGAGCAGTGTGCCGCGCCATTCGAGATCGAGGAACTCTCCGACAGGGACGGTCAGTGCCAGGGCCAGTGCCGGGCCCAGGCTCAATGACATCGAATAGACCCCGGTGAGGCGGGAACGGAGGGTGGTGCGTTCGGCGGAGATGATCGAAGGGGCGAGCACTGTGACGATCGCGATCGAAAAGCCGAGCATCCCGGTTCCGATGAGCAGCGGGGCCTCTCCGGGGATGGAGCGGATGACCGTTCCGGCCACGATCGCCAGGAGGGAGAGGCTGACAGTGCGGCTGCGCCCGAGGCGATTCGCCAACACCGGAGCGATCGGCGCTGCCAGCAGCGTCAGGGCCAGAGGCACGCTGGTCAGCAGGGAAACGAAGGTCTCTCCGTGTCCGGTGTCGTCCATCATGGCGGGCACGAGTGGAGACAGTGAGATGGTCGGGATCCGCAGACTCAGCCCGACAAGGAGGATCGCAGCCATGGCCAGGATCAGGGCCGCGAGCGGGTGGGGAAGTCGACCCCGCGGCGATGGGGAATCGGGTGCGTCTGACATCCCTGCCAACCTTAGCCGCGGCTGGTCCCAGGCCGATGGGCGGCCTCAGTTTGAGACGGCGGCCGTGGCAGGTGCGGCGGCTGATGTGCTCGCGGACTGCCTAGGCGCAGAAGTTCTCACTGGAACGAGGACGGGGCGCGGCCGATCTCGCGGGAGAAGGCCGTGGAGAACGCTGCCGGTGAAGAATAGCCGAGTCGCTCGGAGACCTGCGTGATCGTTTCCGACCGGAGCAGCCGCAGCCCGACAAGCATGCGTGCGCGGGTCCGCCATGCCGCCGGACTCATCCCAGTCTGCGCACGGAAGACACGGTCGAGGCTGCGTTCGCTCATCTGCAGCTGCCCGGCCCAGTCGCGATTGCTCAGCCCGAGCTCGGGTCCGTCGAGGTAGTCGATGCAGACCTGCCGCAGACGGGTCTCACGGGGGAGCGGCACTTCGAACGGAACCGCCGAGGCTCGCTGGAGTTCGAGAAGGATGAGCGCGAACACATGATGCTGGTAGGCGGTCATATCCTCGGCGATCTCGAACGAATCCGCGGTTTTCAAAAGCTCACGCAGTAAGGGTGTGACCGTGATGACCGTGCACGTCTCCGGCCACCACGGCACGCTGGCCGGTTCGATGTAGAGGCTCCACGTCGTGACGTCGAGGAAGCGGACAAGGTGGTCCACCTCGGCGGGGATGAGCACGGCCTGATGCGTCGGGACCGTCCACGAACCGTCCTGAGTCTCGACGAGCATAACCCCGGTCGACCCGTAGAGCAGCTGCGCACGCCGGTGGCGGTGATAGGGCAGGACCGTGTCCGGCGGGTACTGCGTGCCGACGGACAGCACGTCCCACGGATGGGAGTCGACGTCGTCGATGGCGAGGTTGGGCACGACTCGAGTGTAGTGGCGAATTCTCACAGATCAGCGGCAGACTATCGATTGCCTGCCTTGGGTGCGGTGCGCTGAGATAGGTGAGTGGAATTCATCGGACTCATTCTCATCGGCTGCCTCGTCGGGCTGACGACCGTGCTCTTCGGCTTCGGCGGCGGCTTCGTCACCGTCCCGATCATCACGCTCGTCGATGCCGATCTCGGATCAGACACGGCACGGGTTGCGGCGGCCACCTCGGCGCTGGTCATGCTCGTCAACGCCATCGTCGCCACGGTCTCGACGAAGCGGGAAACGCTCGCCCACCTCAAGGGACGGTGGTGGCTGCTCGGGCTGCTCGCCTTCGGTGGAGGGCTCGGGGCGCTCAGCGCAGGCTTCGCCCCGGATGTGCTGCTGCAGTGGGGATTCGTCATCTACATCGCCGTCACCGCCGTCGACCTGCTGCTGCGTCCGGGCTTCTTCCGCCCCGCCGCCCGCTTCAGGGAGGAGACCGGCGAGGGCGGGCGCGGAATCGCAGCGATCTGGGGTGTGCCGATCGGCGGACTGGCGTCGTTCCTCGGCGTCGGCGGATCGGTGATGACCGTGCCGATGATGCGCCGGTCGGGGGCGACGATGACCGTGGCCACGACCCTGGCCAACCCACTGACCTTGGTGATCATGAGCCCGGCCGTGCTCGTGACGATCCTCGCCCCGGCTTCTATCGACGCCCCCGGCATCGTCGGAGCCCTCGACCTCCACGCGGCATTGGCGCTGCTCATCGGCGGCATGCCGATCATCGTCTTCCTGCGCAGGCGCGTCCCGAAGATCCCGGAGATCCTCCACGCCTGGGGCTACTTCATCCTGCTCATCGCCGCCGGAGTCGTCGTCGCGGTGGCGTGAGGGGTGGCAGCTCAGTGTCGAGACAACGCCTGAGCGCCGAGACCACTGTGCGTGCACCGTTGTCTCGGCGCAAGACAGTGGTTTCGAAGAAGGTGCTCAGCTCTCCCAGCGGCGCTTGCGCAGGATGGGTGGCAGGCCGAAGTAGATCGGCGGGCGCGCCGAAGCTCCGGGCACTGAGTCGGCTGCATGCAGTGAATCGGCAGCGTGTGCCGAGGTGGCAACCGCGTCATCGCCGGAGGCAGACGTCGAGCCACCGGCGCTGCCGGCATCGGCGGCACCGCCGGCGCCCAGGGCCCACGCGCTCTCCCAGCTGATGAGCTCGCCCGCGTGGCAGACGGGGTCGCCTCCGCTTGACGGCGGCTCGGCCCACATCCACAGGTTGATCCCGTATTCCATGAGAACCAGCTTGCTGCCTGCTTCTCGCGTCGAGTTCTCCTTGACCAGGGTCGCCCGCAACTTCGCCGAAGCGTCCTCGAGGTCCGTCCACCCGTCTTGTCGGTGCGGCAGGTAGACCCACATCCCCGCGGGGACGTCGGAGGCAACGAGGTCGTCGGGAGCGGTGATTGTGATGCGTGGCCCGGGACGAGCCCCTGGATCGACTGAGGCGAGCAACTCCCCGAAGCACGCCCAGGCCACCTCGGGGGAGGGCGCGACGATGAGCTGGCCGGCCGCCTCGGTGCGCACTTCATCAGGGGAAAGATGGGTGAACGGATTCGCCCGCATCGACCCGAGCACCTGCGTCCAGTGCCCCGGCACCGTCCCGTCGGCCAGAAATCCGCTGGTGCGCGGTCGCTCCTCATCGTGTCGCATCGACAATCCTCCTCGCCGAGGCTGCTCACCGTCCCCTTCCATCATGCACCCACCCGCCGGTGGAGTCAGGGGCGGTGTGGACTGTGTCAAGTTGTTTCGACAGGAGAACACTATTTCCTCAAGCAGCCCGGTCGGCTGCCGATGATTCCGTCTCGGTGCGATCGAAGAACGACTCCATCGCCCGGGCAGGGATCTCATAGCCCA